>JBBIPB010000097.1:0-10570 GCA_037443065.1 Acidobacteriota bacterium
CCGCGAGGATCGCGGCGTCCTCGTTCGACTCGCGGCGTCCCGTCTCGGAGAGACCGCCGGCGAGATACCGGGACAGGGGAGCGCCCGCGCCGTCGCCCACTGCGGCCCCTCAGTCCTCGCGATAGGTCAGGACGACGCCGCCGATCTCGATGCGGTCGTTGTCGACGAGGCGCCGCGAGGCGTTTTCCTCGATCTCCTCGCCGTTGACGCGGGTCGGGTTGGTCCGGGCGTAGTTGATGAGCGACCAGCTGCGCCGGTCGAAGACGAGCTTCGCGTGCTTGGCGGACACGGACTCCGGGAGGAGCTGGATGTGGCGGTACGGCGGTCCGGGGTCGCGGCCGATCGTCGTCTCGACACGATCGCCGGGGGAGGTCCGGTAGATCCGGAGCTCGGTCTCCCGGTCGCCCTCGTCGACGAGGAAGCGTCCTGGGAGCACGTCCAGCGCGCCGGCCGGAGGCTGGCCGGCGTGGACGAGGTCGCCGTCGGTCCATCCCGCGGGCGCGGGCCCTTCGGGAACCGGCGGCGGGGACGCGGAGCGCGACGGGACGTTGATCACGACCGGCTTTTTCAGAAGGACCGCGAGGACGACGACGAGCGTCGCGATGAGCACGAGGACGCCGATGCCGAGCAGGATCAGGACGCTCGACGGCAGACCTCCCGGCTCGGGGACCGCGGATCGTTCCGCCGGGGGGCGGGCGGGCGCGGCCGCCGGCGCCGCAGGCGGCTGAGCGGCGGTGGTCTCGGGCGCGGGCGGAGGTGCGGCGAGCGGAGCGACCTGCTGCGGCGCGACCTGCTGCGGCGCGACGGCGGGCGCCGGCGTGGGCGCCTCGCTCGCCGCAGGCAGAGGAGGCAACGGCGGAAGAGTGGGAATCGGCGTCTGCGCGTCCGCCACGGCCGGCGACAGGAGGAAGGCGGCGGCAGCCGCGGCGAGGAAGATCCGCTTCGCGAGGTTGCGTCCATTACGCATCGTCAATGTCCCTCGATCGGTCCGTCCGGTTTTGCCGAGGATACCCCGGAGGCGCGCGAGACGGGTCACACCGCCGGCCGAGGCGGGAGTCGGACCGCCGCGAAGTGCTCCGGGTCCGGGCGCTCCTCCGGGCGCCACGAAAGGCCGAGCCGGACGAGCTCTCTCGGAACGTCGGTCTCGGCCGACGGCCGGGACGGCGCGGCGAGGACGGACAGGGCGACGGTCTTGTCGGCGTCCTCCGGCGCCCCGTCCCCGGCGAGGCGGCCCTCGAGAAGCACGTGGACCTGCGCGGCCAGCCGGTAGGCGAGCGCGGCGCGGAGCGAGCGGCCGCGCGCCCCGGCGCGCATCTCCGGGGCGACGAACGGCGACCCTTCTTCCTCCGCGGCGTCGAGGCCCCGAAGTCCGGACGCGCCGTCGTCGCCGGGCCGCGGCTCGCAGAGGAACTCGTTCACGCTCAGGTGCCGCGCGTCGAGGCGCGCTCCTTCGCGCAGTCGCTTCAGCTCGTGGAGGGGGATGTGAACGCCGGCGGTGCCGCACTCGAGAGCTGCGATCTGCACCTCGGCGAGGGCCGCGATCGTGCCGCGGCGGGTGCGGTGACCGCCGCCGGCCACGGGCTCGGAAGTCTGGAACGCGATGAACGATCGCCCGGCCACTTCGGTCGACCCGAAGTCGAGGACCCGGGGGAGCAGCGGATGGTCGAAGTGGGCCGTCGCGGCGTAGATCGCGTCCACCGCGGCCGCCGCGGAGCGCGACGACGGGTCGAAGCCGTCGACGCGGATCCACGCGGCGACCCCGTCCGTCTCGCGCACCGCGCGGTAGCGGAAGGGCAGGCCGGTCTGCTCGGGCCCGTCGAGCAGCCGGTATCCCGGAATCCAGGACATCGTGCCCGCGATCTTAGGCCGGCCGGCCCGGCAATTTCCCTTGCGTCCCGCGGACGCCGGCGCTACACGTTCGGGCGGAGGTCCGCGGCTCATGGATCAGGTGACCGTGCGCGTCGGCATGAACGTCTGGGACCAACAGGTCGAAATGGAGCTGACCCTCCCCGCCGGACAGACACGGCTGGAGAATCTGCTCCCGGTCTTTCAGAAAGTCGCGGACGGGTTCGTCGACCTCGCCGTGGAGCGGGCGGGCGCGGAAGGACGCACCGTGTCGTGCCGGAAGGGCTGTGGAGCGTGCTGCCGCCAGCTCGTGCCGATCTCCGAGGTCGAGGCGCGGCGCATCGGCCGGCTCGTCGAGGAGCTCCCCGAGCCGCGGCGGAAGGAGATCCGGGCGCGCTTCGAGCGCGCCCGGGAGCGCCTGTCGGAGGCGGGCCTGCTCCCGAAGCTCGAGACCCGGGAGAGCTTCGCGGAAGGAGACAGCGCTTCGTTCGGACTCGCGTACTTCCACCTCGGCATTCCCTGTCCGTTCCTCGAGGACGAGAGCTGCTCCATCCATGCCGACCGGCCGATCGCCTGTCGTGAGTACCTCGTCACGTCGCCGGCGGCCGACTGCTCGGATCCGAAGCCCGGAGTCATCGACATGGTGGAGCTGCCGGGAAAGGTCTGGACGGCCCTGGCGCGGGCGGAATCGGCCGGCCGGGCGTCGCGCTTCATCGCGTGGGTGCCGCTCGTCCTCGCACCCGACTGGGCGGCGACACATCCGGACGCGTCCGAGCCGCGTCCCGTTGAGGACGTCTTCCGCGGCGTCCTGAGCCAGTTCGCGGGACGCGGGGGTGCCTGAGGGTGCGGCCCGGCCGGGGGGCCGGGAGCCGATGGATTACAATTCGACAGTTCAAGTCGATTTTGAGCGCTCCGTCGCACCGCCTCGGCGGGCCGGAGGTTTCGAAGGAGTAGGCATCTGGCTCGGAAACGTGAAACCGGGTCGGTCTCGAAGGAGGACCGCAAGGCTCCGCCGGCGAAAGCTGCGGCTCTGCAGCTTCCCGTCGAGCCGCCTGTCACGCTCGCCCGGCTGCGCCATTACCGGAAGCTGACGAAGGCGGTGACGGTTCACCTGCGCACCCGGCTCGAAGCGGTTCTCGAGACGCTGACCCCTCTCTTTCACGCCGAGACGGTCTTCGGCGACTACGTCCAGAAGAGCATCCTGTCGCTCAAGCCCGACCCGGAGTCCGGCCCGCGGGGCCAGCTCGGTCCTGACCGGTGGGGCCGCGGGTCGGAGCTCGTCGTCAAGAGGGAGGCAGCCTTCCCCCCGACGGTCAAGGAGCTCCAGGACGCGCGGAAGTACGCGAAGGCGAACATCTCCCTGAAAGAGGCCGTCAAGGGGGCCGATCGTGCGTTTCACGATCTCGAGAGCCTCTACGACTCGGTGGCGAAGAAGAAACCCTACGATCTCGGCGTCGGCCTGACGCCTCCGCTTCCCATCAACACGTCGGCTCTCGAGATCCTTCCGTTCGACTATCCCTTCGTCGCCCGCTCGGACCGCCAGACGAAACGCGTGATGGTCACGGCGCCGCTCACGTGGATCGTGACGTACGCGGGATTCTCCCTCGCGCGTCTTCGCGCCCTCATTGCGGACCCGAATCGCTCGCGCGACGAGCTTCAGCGGGTTCTGACGCACCACCTTCTCCTGCACGTCGTCCTGGAACGCAAGGACGGGCTGCGCGGCCTCCTCCAGGCGCTGAACTTCCCCGTGAAGACCGAGACGGTGCCGGAATTCGGCGAGCTGCCCCTCACGATCATCACGTCGGCCGTCCGGACGGAACGCCCGTCCGACGACGTCATCCTGGAAAGCACGGACCTGTCGGGGGTGGATGCGGCGGAGGAGATCGTGCGCGTCACGAACGTCGCCGGAATGGTCGACTCCCGTCGCGCGCGCCTGCTCGAGATCGTCGAAGCCGAGAAGAGCGGGGAGAGCGGAGACGCCTGAAGCGCGCCGCGGCCGAACGGAGGATTGATCTAGATGGACGAAGGGTTCGATCTCCAGAAACTCCGGTCGCTCCGGAAGCTGACGCGGGCGATCGCGGAGTCGCTCCGCTCGGAGCTGAAGGAGCATCTGGGTACCGTGACGCTCCTGCTTCGCCCCCGCGCGGTCCTCGGCGATTTCGTCGAGGGCAGCGCCAAGGGCGAAGTCAAGGGCTCGGACACGGCGTTCCGGGACCTGCGCAGCCGCTACGAAGCGGTGGCGGGCGGACGGCCGTACGGACTCTCGAAGGAGCTGAATCCCCCGATCGAGATCCTGACCTCCAACGTCGAGCTCGTTCCGCTCGAGTATCCGCACGTCGCGAAGTCGGGCTCGGAGAGCAAGACGATCACGGTGACGCAGCCGCTCAAGTGGATCCTCACGTACTCGGGCCTCGCGCCCACACGCCTGCGGGAGCTGCTGTCCGCGAAGATCCCCGACTCCTCGCAGGTCAAGGACGTGATCCTGCACGCGCTCGTCCTCAACACCGTGCTCACGAGGCAGCCCGGGCTTCTCGCGGTCTTCGAGGCGCTCCGGTTTCCCGTCGTCACGGAGAAGCTCCCGGGCCTCGGCGAGCTCCCGGTCACGTGCGTCTCCTCGAGCGTGCGGACCGTGAGGCCCCCGGACGAGATTCTCATCGAGAGCACGGAAATCTCCGGCCTGAACGCGTTCGAGGAAGTCGTGAACGCCGAGGACATCGTGGAGATGCAGGACCCCTTCCGCGAGAAGCTCCTCGAGGTCATCAAGGAGAACGCCCCCGAGGCCCTGAAGGGCTGACCAGGCCGCCCTGCCGGCGGCGATCTAGCCCTCGAGAAGCGCGAGCCGGCTCACGTGGCCGAAATTCTGGGCGACTGCCGCTTCGACGTCCTCCGCGAGCTTCGCGGCTTCCGGCCCGGCCGCTCGCAGGGCCGCCGCCATCTCCCGCTCGATCGCCGGCCGGTCGCGCGTCCCGTCGAGAAGCTCGAGGAAGGTCCTGACGAGGGGATCCATCTGAACGCTCTGATGTTTGAGGTTCGTGACCTTCGATATCGAGCGGGCCTGGAGCCGGGCAAGGGCGCTCGCGCGGGGGCGCGCGGAAATCTCGGTGACGAAGGGGCAGGCCGCGCGGTGGAGCCGGGTCACGTTCGCGCCATAGGCGTTGAGGAGAAACCGGAACAGACGCGCTTCGTCTTCCGTCGTGACGGGCCGGCCCCCTGCCGCCGAGACACGCGCACGGGCGGCCTCGAGGAGATCGGGCACCGGGATCCAACGCGGCCAGAGCAATCCGAGCTCGAGGAAGGCCGCCTTCGAAAGGGGATGAGGGGTCGTCACGTCCCCTTCCTTTTCGGTCTTGAACGTCACCGCCTCGTCGGATGCGATGTCGGGATTCGCGGGCTCCGGCCGCGTGTTCGCGCTCACGGAGAGCGACGGGAGGACGTCCGGGTCGGGCTGCGTCGCGGCGGCGGCGTCCTCCCGGCAGAGCAGGGTCTGCCGGAAGCGCCGGAAGATGAGGAAATCCCGGTACTGCTGCTGGAGGACGAGGTTCGCGGCTCCGACCTCCAGCAGAAAACGGCCGGCGGGGCTGCCGGCATCCCAGACGGTCATGTCGCAGTAATCGGCTTCCGACAGGAACTTGAGGCGGTGCCGGCTCGCACGCGTCACGAAGTCGACGAACAGAAGAGGTTCGTTTTCGTCGGAGAGATCGTCGTGGAACAGGACGGCGTCGGGCTGCCTGCCCTGGTGCTCGAGCGTGTCCTTCAGGATGGCGGAGAAGAGCGGCCGCGGCGGCGCGGCCTCCGCGAGGAACCTCACGAGACCCCTCGCCTGGCTGATGCGCTCGGCGGGTTCCTCGAGGTCCCGCACGTGCCACCGCATCATCTGGCGCATCGCGTTTCTCACGTGACACCCGGGAAGGGCGTTGTAGCTCACGAACGCGACGCCGTTCGGAGCAAGTGTTTCGGAGGCGATCGCGAGGGCCCGTTCCTGCACGGGCGGCGGCACCCAGGAGTAGAGGCCGTGCGCGATCACGTAGTCGAACGTGCCGAGGTCCGACGCGTCGAGAAGGTCAGCATGGCGGAGCGTCACGTTCGTGAGGCCGAGGGCGGAGATCTGCTCCTGTCCCTGCGCGACGGCGGAGCGCGCGACATCGAGGCCGAGGAAGGTGCTTCCCCGAAGGACGTACGCCATCGGGATGAGATTGCCCCCGTCCCCGCAGCCCAGCTCGAGGACGCGGCAGCTCCCGGGGGGAGCGGCGGGGAGGCCGTACAGCGCCGCGATCGTCGCGAGGCGATCCGGATGGGTCTGCGAGAACGGCAACCCGGGGTACGTGACCGCGTCGTACGCGGTCGGTTCCTTTTCCGACATGAGGGAACGCGATCATAAACGGAGTGCTCGGGGGTTCTTCCCCGCGCTAGACTCGGGCAGCAATTCGAGGAGGCCGCGATGTCCAAGCGCCCGCCGTCCGGCGACGTCGACGTGAGGATCGGGACCGGGACCCAGGCGTCGCCGGAGCCGCTCGACCCCGACACGCCGTTTCGCCTCCTCGTCCTCGGCGACTTCGGCGGCGCGGGCACCGGCCCGCTGGCCACGCGGACGCTGCGCACCGCCGACCGGGACGCGCTCGAGGAGTTGCCGGGGCGTCTGCAGGTGACGCTGGACGTGCCTCTTGGAGACGACCGCCGCGCGAGGATCGCGCCGCGCGACCTCGACGACTTCCATCCCGACCGGCTTCTCGAGCGCGTCGACCTTCTGTCGGAGTGGCGCCGGGTGCGCGAGCGTCTCGAGAATCCCCGGACGTTCGAAGATGCGGCGCGCGAGGTGCGGGCATGGGCCGGCCCCCCGCCGCAGCGCGAAAAGGCGGTCGAAGCGTCCGCCGGTGGTGGTGGGGACGACATCGTGGGCGAGCTTCTCGCGGGCGCGGCGCGGCGGGCGAAGCCCGATTCCGCGTTCGAGGCCGAGCTGAAGGCGATCGTGAAGCCCCATCTGGCGCCCGAAGAGAACGCCGACCTGCCGCGCCTGAGGGATGCAGTGGACGAGGTGCGCTCCGGCCTCCTCCGCGCGATCCTCCGCAATCCACGATTCCGGGAGGTCGAGGCGGCGTGGCGCGCTCTCGATCTTCTGGTCCGCCGAGCCGGGGACGAGTCCGTCCGGATCTTCTTTCTCGACGTGTCGCGAGAGACTCTTCGCGCCGACCTCACGGGTCACGACACGCTCTCGGGCACGGGTCTCTACCGGCGGCTCGTCACGGAGACGATCGACACGCCGGGCGCCGAGCCGTGGGCCGCCATCCTCGGGCTCTACGAATTCGGGCCGACGATTGCCGACGCGGCCTTCCTTTCGCGCATGGCCAAACTCGCCCGCGCCGCGGGCGCCCCATTCCTGGCGGGCGCCCGTGCGGAGTTCGTCGGCTGCGCGTCGCTCGCCGCGACGCCGGATCCCGTCGACTGGAAGAGGTCCGAGGACGACGGGGCGGTCATCTGGGAGGAGCTGCGCGCCCTGCCGGAGGCCGCCTGGGTCGCCCTCGCCCTCCCGCGTCTGATGCTGCGCCTGCCGTTCGGAGCGAAAACCGACCCGATCGAGTCCTTCCCGTTCGAGGAGATTCCGGGCGTGCCGGACCACGAGGTCTACGTCTGGGGGAATGCGGCGATCGCGTGCGCCCTCTCTCTTGCGGGCGCCTTCGAGCAGGGAGGGTGGGACCTCAGGCCCGAGACGGCGGCGGAGATCCCGGGCCTGCCCGCGCACGTTTTTCGGGACGGCCTCGAGACTCGCGTCACCCCGCCGTCGGAGGTCGTCCTGACGTTGCGCGCCGCGGAGAAGATCCTCGAGGCCGGGCTCGTTCCGGTCCTGTCGCTCAAGGGAAGCGAAAGCGTCCGCATCGCGCGCCTCCAGCCGATCGCAAGCTCTCGCCGC
Organism: Acidobacteriota bacterium; assembly: GCA_037443065.1. Taxonomy (GTDB): domain Bacteria; phylum Acidobacteriota; class Thermoanaerobaculia; order UBA5066; family UBA5066; genus DAOMFB01. Next base: position 7,751 of record JBBIPB010000097.1, read on the forward strand.
GTCCTCGCAGGACGGTGGGGAAGCTGACGGCCAGGAATCCGGGCGCGACCCCAAGGAGGTCTCATGGCGCTCAAGTCCCCGCGTTTTGCGTCCAATTCCCGTCTGCAGCGCGCCGCCGAAGATCGGCCGACGCTGGGCTTGGGCGAGCACGGCGAAGCCACGAGGCTCGTGCAGCAGGCCCTGATCGATCTCGGGTTCGACCTGCCGATCTCGACCCGAAAATTCGGATCACCGGACGGAATCTACGGACACGAGACGGTGGCGAAGGTCCGGGAATTCCAGGCCAAGTCCCACCTTCACGTCGACGGAATCTCGGGCCGGCACACTCTGGAAAAACTGGACGAGCTGCTGCCGACCGCCGGCTCGCCGCTCCCGCCCCTGCCGGTCTCGGGCTTCACCCACAAGGTTCGCCTGCACCTGAGGTCGATCGACATGCCCCGGGTTCCGGAGTTCAGGCAGCTGAAGGTCATGGAGGAGGTCTTCGCCCAATACGCGATCGCGATCGAGATGGCGAGCGGGGAGAGTGTCCTGCTGAAGCCGGGGGTCGCGCTCACGCTGACCGTCGTAGACGGTGATTGCAAGTGGGATCAACTGTCCGACGAGCAGCGCCTCCTGCAGAATTCCGGCAGCAAGCAGGGAGTGGGGCCCAACGACATCACCGTCTACTATGCGACGACTCTGCGGGAGACGAACGGAAACACGCTGCAGGGATGCGCGGGGAGCGAGCAGAGCCGGCCGGCGGTCATGATTGCGTCGGACGCGGTCGACAAGACCACGATGGCGCACGAGGTGGGGCACATCCTGCTGGGCTCGAGTTTCTCGCCCGTTCACGACATCGACGCCCGGAACCTCATGTGCGAGGCTCCCATCTGCACGGGCAATCCGGCCTACCTGAACGACGCGCAACTCAAGGCGATTCGTTCGAGCCGGTTCCTCAGGCCCCTGTGAGGATCGAATTTCCCGGCGCAACGGGAGCCGGGCTTCCCGTCCGCTGACGGCACGCGAGATTCGCGAGTCCGAAGGAGGCACAGTCGTGGATTCCGGATTCGGTTACCGCCCTCCCCGCTTCCACCTGCTCGATCAGGAGCTCCACCTGGACCCGGAGATTCAGCGACTGGGCCGGGAGCTCGAGACGCGGCTGGCGGCACGGCAGATGATCCAGCTCTGGCTTCGTCCCGACTTCACGCTGCCCACCTGGCAGAGCATGATGTCCCTGCCGGTCCCGCGCCCCGCCGGGCCTCTGTTCACTCCCGGCGCCGGACCCTCCACCCCGCGGGCCGGCGAGCTCTCCGACGTCACGAGCGCGATCTACCAGCTTCCCCCCGTTCAAAGCCTGGTCGAACGGGCCCACGACGAGGGCCTGCGCCAGCTCCGCCTGCTGCGCGCCGAGTGGAATCGCGCCTCGCCCGGAGACCGCACGGTCATGGTGAGCATGGCCGGCATCGTGCTCGCGTCGAGCGTCGGGATCATCGTGGCGAACCAGCCCACGCGTCAGGCCGCGTTCGATCTCATCAAGGGCCGGGACATCCCGATCCCGGGCGTCGACGGACTCTCCTTCCAGATCCTCGACCGGGGCGGCTCCGTCACGGTTCCGCTCGGCCACGGCCTCTCCGGAACCGCCCGGCTCCAGTTTCCGGGTGCCCCCAACGACCCTAACTACGGCGTCATGATCAACCTGGACGTGCTGGAGCTGCTTCGCAGGCGGTAGGTAGGGAGCCGCTCCCGACCTTACCGGCTGAAATTCGACCGCACGACGTGTCGATCGCGTGGATCCAGCGCCACTTCGAATCCAGGTCGGCCACCGCCGCCTCGAGCGCCGGCGGGCCGGTCCTTGTCGGTGAAGACAACGACGACGAGGTCTCCGTCGCGCACGACCTCGATCCGGTACTGCGCGAGGTCGGGATTGTGACGCTGAAAGACCTCCATCGCGGCCTGGATCGCCAGGAAGCTGCTTCCCTGGAGCTTGTCGACGACGCGGGTCCTGGAGGGATCCGACGCGAGGACCCTGAGCTCGTGGGAGGTGAGCTCGACCGTGGTCCCGGACCGCACGCCGAGCTGCTTGCGCCGGTCCGTGAAGACGACGTATTCCGAATCGCGCTCCCGGATCAACTCGAGACGACCCGCCTCGACATCCGGCGCGTGGTCTCTGAAGAGCTCCATGGCGGCCCGGCTCGCCAGGAAGCTGCTCCCCTGAATGTTGTCCAACACTTTTATCTGGCCCGTGGTCGCCATGATTGCCAGACCTCCCATCGTCCTTCGAATGCCGGCCGCCGCTCCCGAAAGGGCGCTCACAGCGTCGTGTCGTTTCCGGTCGCCGGGTCGTATCTGCGAAACGTCCCGCTGGGTGTGCCGAGATAGCCCGCGTAGCCGGGAGTCCCCGCGCCGTCGTGCGCGATGCCGGTCTTGTCGGTCGTGGAGAAGTGGTCGCTGTTGAAGTCGTCCCGGGCCGGGTCGCTCGTCCGGACGGCTCTTCCGGTCGCCGGGTCCGCGGTCGAGTAGTCGCCGTGCGTGTGGTAATCGCCGACGACCGTCGTGCCGGACGGGGCCGGCGCGCTGGACGGATTGGCGCCCTGATCCGAGCCCCGGATCGGGCCGGTGAAGTAGTACTGCCCGTCCGCGCCCCGGTAGATGAGGCCGGCGTATTCCAGGTTGTCCCTGATCGACCGCGGGTTCGCGGCCGTGAGCGCGGCCCGGGCGGCGTCGTCCGCGGTCGCGAACGGACCATTCGTCGGCGCGGCGCCGGCCGCAGCACCGGCGGCGGCACCGGCTCCCGCGGCCACGGCGGCTCCTCCGCCCGCGCCTCCGCCCCCACCTCCGCCG
>JBBIPB010000098.1:0-10381 GCA_037443065.1 Acidobacteriota bacterium
AATAGGTTATAATAGCCGTTTTAAACATTTATGAAATCAGGATTTCACCCCCGACAATGATAATGCATTCCCCCTTGTCCAAAGGGAGGAAATCTATTTTCACGGTAAACTTTCATATATTGTTTCCCTTCCAGGCAGTGGCCCCGCCGAATTCATGCAAATAACTAACCGAATCAGAACGCACTACTTTTTTGAGGAAAAAGACAATTTTCCGCTGAAACTTACAATTTTTGTCGGTGCCGCCTGGATTGCTCCGGTGTGTTGTCAGCATTTACGCGAAACTAACGGGGATACGCGACGTGCAAACATTAGCTGAATAAGCGGCCGGTATGATTTCTCGAATCGATTGTCAAATAAGGAAATTTGGCAGTTTTCCACTTTATTTCGGATCAGATTGTTTGACCTTTATTATGGTACGTTAATTGCTTTGACATATTGAGCCTTAAGAATTTGTTCATCAAGGTTGGTGAAGGCTCAAATAATCGTGGAAACGACAAGAAAACTTTGTGCCTGAGCCGGTACAATAAATCAAAGTTCGGACTTCTGCGATGCCGTCAAAATTAATTGAAATCCCACGGAGATTTCCATGATCAAACATAGACATCAATTGACGCTGAAAATTTTTCAGATTTCAGATCTTGGGTTCCTGCTCCTGTCTTTTCTGGCTGCCCGCTGCGCCGTTAATTGGCCGGAAGTAGAGATCCTGTCCCTCGATCAATTTCTGTCCATGCGGTTCACTGTCCAGAATTTCATCTTTTTCGGGCTGTCCATACTCGCCTGGCATGCGGTATTCGTAGCCTGCGGACTTTACCGGTCCGGGCCTGTTTCCAGGAGCTGGGGAGAGTTCGCGGTTGTGATCCGGGCCACTTGCATCGGGGCACTGCTGTTAATTGGAATGGATAAGCTTTTTTTCGGCACAGGCCTGCTTTCCCCGCTCCTCCCGGCTGTGTTTTTGGTTATCGCCAATGCCACGATTTCCCTGAACCGAATCCTTCTGCGGCATATTTATGTGCTCGTGAGGATGAACGGGCGTCATCTGCGTCATATCCTGATCGTGGGCACGAACCGGCGCGCCATCCGCTTTGCCAGAAATATCGAGGACAGACCTCACCTGGGATATTACATCGTCGGATTTGTGGAAAACGGCTGGACCGACAACCGGGATTTCCGTCAGACGGAATACCGTAAGGTGACCGATTTTGACGGACTTCCGGATTTTCTCAGAAAAAACATCGTGGACGAGGTGATGATCTGCCTGCCCATCAAGTCGTTCTACAAGCTGTATTCGGAGATCGTCACGATGTGCGAGGAACAGGGAATTGTCGTGCGGCTTCTCTCCGACTTCTTCGACTTGAAAACAGCCAGGGCCACGACAGCCTGCCAGGAGGATGATGCGCTGAGCTGTCAGCATAAAGATACCCTGGTGACGATTGAGGCCCGGACCATGAAAGGGTGGACAATGGGGGTAAAGCGCGCCATGGATATTGCGGTTTCGTTTGTCCTGCTGAGCTTGCTGTCGCCGCTGATGCTGGCGTGGGCGCTCATGCGCGCGGCCACCGCCTCCCCCGGCGGGCACGGCCGCGCCGCCGCGCTCGCGACGCTCCCGCTCCTGCCGCTCGCGCTCGGCCTGCCTCCGGGCGGCCTCTTCCTGCTTCCGGCGGCGCCGCTCGGCCTCACGCCGTTCCTCCTCGGCCCGCCGGGCTGCAAGAAGCGCCTCCTGCTTCTTTCGGTACTCGGCCTCGAGAAGGTCCGCCTCGACCTGCTCTTCGTCGGAGAGGAGGTCGCGCAGGCCCACGCGAACGTCGGCGAGAGCGCCGCGCGAGCGGATCAGCTCCACCATCCGCGCGCGGACGGGGGCCTGCCGACTCTCGGCGACGGCCGGCACGCGCGCCGCGTCCGCGAGGACCATCCGGGTGAACGCCACCCGCTTCGTCGTGCCGGAGACGGCGTTCTCGACGACGAGGACGTAGAGATCCGGCTCGTGCTCGAGGCCGTGCCCTTTCAGGCTGAAACCAGGGAGCGCCTCCTCGACGATCTCCGCGAGAATCGGGGCGTACCGCTCCCCCAGCTCCTGCGTCTGGTCGAGGGAGACGACGCGGTCGCGGAAGATCTTCGTGCGGCCTTCCATCGCGGCCGAGTGTACCAACGCCCTCTCAGGGCACGGCGACGCCGCCGAACGCCAGAAGCTGCCGCGCGTGCGTGTCCGGCCCGAGCGCGGAGGCGCGGCGCACGGCCCCGGCCGAGAGGCGCGGCCCCATCCGCTCCGAGATGAAGCGGCGCATCGCCTCCGCGAGCGCGGCCTCGTCGCCGGGCGAAACGAGGAGGCCCGAGACGCCGTCCTCCACGACTTCCTCGAGGCCGTCCACGCGGGATCCGATCACGGGGCGCCCGTGCGCGAGGGCGTCGGCCGCGATCCCCGATCCGGTCGCGTGCCGGTAGGGGCAGACGACGGCATCGGAGGCCGCGAACCAGAGGGCGCGCTCGCGTTCGGGGAGGTACTCGAGGCGGAGCCGGACGTTCTCCTCCTCGCGAAGAAGTTCCGCGTCGCCCCACGGCTCCCCCGCGAAGACGAGCTGCGCCGCGGGGACGTCGCGCCGGAGCCGACGGAACGCGGCGAGGAGGACGTCCCACCCTTTGTACGGACGGAGGATTCCGCCGAAGAGGAAGAGCGGGACCTCCGCGGGGACGCCGAGGCGCGCGCGTGCGGCCTCGCGGTCCGGGAGGACCTCGCGCGGCTCGACCGGGTGCGGCACGACGGCCACCGGCGTCCCGGGCAGCTCGGCAGAAACTTCCGCGGCCGCGCGCCGGTTCTGGACGGCGACCCGGTCGGCCCGGTGACGCACGACTCGCGCGAGCGCGCCCGCGAGCGGGCCGGTCTCATGGTCCCGAACATTGTGCCCGAGGAGGAGGGTCACCGTTGCGGGGCTCTCCCGCCGGAGCGCCGAGAGGAGAAGCAGCGTGTGCAGCGCAAAAAACGACGTCCACCACGGCACGACGACGAGGTCCGGGGCGCGCGCGGCGAGGAACCGCGCGGCGGCGTCGAAGCTCCAGGGGTTCCAGCCGTCGAGGAGCGCGTGAATCTCCCCGGCATCGCCGGGAAACCCGCCCGCGTCGCGGTCGGCCCGTCCCGGGTAGAGCGAGGGCGGGTACATCCGCGAGAAGGTGACGACGAGCGGGTCGAATCCGAGCCGCCGGACGGCACGAAGGAGCCGGACGTCCTGGTCCGCGATTCCGCTCCGCCAGGGCGGTACCGGGCCGACGAGGGCGACCCGGCTCATCGGGCCGGTCCGCGCCCGAGGAGGAAGGCCTTCAGGTACTCCCCTTCGGGGCAGTCGATCGAGACCGGGTGGTCCTCTCCGGCCCCGCGCTTCTCCAGGATCCGCGCGGCTACGCCCGCATCCAGCGCGGCGGAGAAGAGGACCTTCTGGAAGAGATCGGCGTCGACCGGTCCCGAGCAGGAGCAGGCGAGGAGGAGGCCTTCCGGGGCGAGGAGCGCGAGCGCGAGGCGGTTCACGTCCTTGTAGCCCCGGCAGGCGCGCTCCACGTCGCCCTTCCGCTTCGCGAAGGCCGGAGGGTCGGTGATGATCAGGTCCCACTTTTCGCCCGCAGCCGCCCGCGCGCGAAGGTCCGCGAAGACGTCGGCCGCGACGAACGAGGCCCCCTCCTGGCCGTTGGCCGCGTGATTCTCGCGGGCGAGGTCGAGCGCCGGCGCGGACGTGTCGACGTGTGTCACGGCCGCCGCCCCTCCGGCGAGTGCCGCCACGCCGAAGGCCCCCGAGTACGAGAAGAGATTCAGGACGCGCCTTCCGCCGGCGTGCCGGCGTACGAGATCGCGGTTCTCCCGCTGGTCGAGGAAGAAGCCGGTCTTCTGCCCGGCGGCGAGATCCGCGACGAACGCGAGGCCCCGCTCGCGGAACTCCGCACGGCGCGGGAGCGCATCTCCCGCGAGAAGTTCGTCGGTTGTCTCGAGCCCTTCGGCCGCGCGGGAGGCAAGGTCGTTCTTCTGAATGATCGTCGCGCCGGGAAAACGGCCGCGAAGCGCCGGGAGCCAGAGCGGGCGGGCCCGCTCCGTCCCCTCCGTCGTCGCCTGGACGGCGAGGACGTAGCCGTAACGGTCCACGACCAGCCCCGGGAGGAAGTCCCCCTCCGCGTTCACGACGCGGTACCCGTCCGTTCCGGGCGGCACGACCTTCTCCCGCAGGGCGGCGGCATCCGCCACGCGCCGCGCCACGAGCGCACCGTCCACCGGCTCGTCGGCGAAGGTCCACCAGCGCGCGACGATCGGAGAGCGGGGCGAGGCGAGCCCGCGGGCGAGGAAGCCGCCGTCCGGCCCCCTCCCCTCCACGAGTCCGTCCCCGCCGACGCCCTCCTCCCGCCCCACGGCGCCCGAGAAGAGCCATGGGTGGCGTCGGCGCGTCGCCGCGTCGCGCCCCGGTCTCAGAAAAAGAACGTGCATCCACCTATACTAGTCACCAGCAGACGGACCCCCTACACGCGCCCCTTCGGAGACATTCGGAGACGTAAAGAGACCGGAGATGGAAGAGACGCTCAACCCCGACCAGCTCATCGCGACGATCCCCGATCCGATCGTTCTGGTCAAACACGGGATCAAGGCCGCGAAGGAAGAGCGCTGGAGCGACGGTGTGGCCCTCCTCGCGGAGGCCTACGACCGGCTGACCAAGCGGACAGGGATCAAAGGCGAAAACGCCATCGCGCCCACAGGCACCGCCACCCTGAAGGACGTCGTCCCGGCCAACGCGCTTTCCTACTACGGCCTCTGCCTCGCCCACTCGCTCGGAAACTACCAGGAGGGGGCGAAGTTCATCCACATCGCCATTCACAACGAGCCGATGGTGGGCGAGCACTATCTGGTCCTTGCGAAGCTCTGGAGACACGTCCGCAACCGCCGGAAGCTCGTGGACGCGATCGAGCGGGGGCTCGAGGCCTCCCCTCGCTATCTTCCCCTCCGGCGCCTCGCGCAGGAGGTCGGCCTGCGCCACCCCCCGGTGGTCGCCTTCCTCTCGCGCGACAACGCCCTCAATCAGGCTCTCGGCCGGATCCGGTCGAACATCGAGCGGAAGAAGCTCGAGCGGGAGATCGCCGCTGCCGAGGCCGAGCTCGAGCGCAGGAAGAATCCCCGCCGCGCCTCCAGCGCCGGCCGCCCGGCCCCCGGTGCCCGCCCGCCCGGCCGCACCCGCTCCACGCCCGGTGCCCGCGCCGCCGTCCCCCCGCCAAATCGCACGCCTTCGAAGGGGTGAGGCGCCGCCGTTCTCTCGTCGGGCGCCTTGCACCGCTTTCGAGAGAATGAGGAGCGCATGAGACGTCCTTTCCGCCTCGCCGCCGCTCTGATCGCCCTCGCCTCCGCCTTCGCGCTCTTCGCCCAGAAGCCGGCAGCCGCGCCCGCGCCGAAGCTGGCCGTCGTCATCGCCGTGGACGGCCTCTCGATGCCGCGGCTCCTCGCATGGCGTCCCTGGTGGGTGGCGGGGCTGAAGCGGCTGCTCGACGAGGGGCATGTCGAGGCCGAGGCGCGCTACCGCCACCTGAACACCGAGACCGGCCCCGGGCACGCGTCGCTCGGCACCGGCGCGCCGCCCAGGGTCCACGGCATCGTCATCAACAGCTGGTACGAGGAGAAGCCCGGAAGAGGGCTCGTCCCCGTCTACTGCACGGACCAGCCCGCCCCCGGCGCCTCCGAAGGCGCCGCCCGGACGATCCCCGGCCCCGCGAACCTCCGCGTCCCGACGCTCGGCGACCGGCTCCTTACCGCAAGGCCCGGCGCGCGTGTCGTGTCGATCTCGGGGAAGGACCGCGCCGCGATCTTCCTCGCAGGCAGGGACCCGCGCCACGCGGTCTACTGGTACGATCGGGGCGCGGGGACGTTCGTCACCTCGGCAGCCTACGACTCCAGGAGCGGTGCGGGCGCCACGGTCGCCGCGATCGTCGACCGATTCAACCGCGAGCGCGGCGGCGGCACCCTCCCGGCGCGGCTCGGGCTCACCTGGAAGAAATGGGGCGCGCCGCCCCCCGCCTCGCCGCGGCCGCTTCCGCAACCCGTCTCGCCGGCCGTCCTCCAGCGGTTCCAGGTTCCGACGTTCGGGATCGGCTGGGACAAGGACGTTTCGAGGTTTGCGGCCTGGTCGCGAAGCGAGCCGTCGGGCTACTTCGCCGGGATCTACCGAAGCCCCCTTGTCGACGAGCTGACGGCCGACCTCGCCCTCGCGCTCCTCGCCGACGGCCGGCTCGAGCTGGGGCGCCGCGACGCGCCTGACCTCCTCGCGATCAGCTTCTCGGCCCACGACCCCGTCGCGCACGACTACGGCGACGAGTCGGAGGAGTCGCTCGACGTCCTCCGCCGCCTCGACGTCCAGATCGGACGTCTCCTCGACGCGCTGGCGCGCGCGTACCCGGCCGGCAGCACCTTCGTCGCCTTCTCCGCCGATCACGGTTTCAATCCGATTCCGGAAGCCGCACGCCAGCTCGACCGGACCGCCTCCGGCGGGCGCGTCGTCGGAAGCCGTACCTACACGGACAACGCGATCGACCGGTTGAACCGGATGATCGACGACGAGCTCTGCCTCGACCGCTCCGCGCAGCCGCTCGCCGGCATCGAGGGGTGGAACCTCTTCTACCGCCGCGCTGCGTTTCCGATCCGGACGATCGAGGGGCCGTGCGGCGCGGCCGGGCGCTCCGTGACGCAGGCCGACGTCGACCGCGTCCTCCCGAAGGTCGTGAAGCTGCGGTACGACGAAGAGGTGGCCGAGGTCCTCCCCGTCCGGCAGAGGGCTTCGTGGCCGGAAGAGTCGCCCGCCCTCGAGTTCGTGAAGAACGATTTCGACGCGGCACGGTCGGGGGACGCCATCCTCGTCCCGCGCCCCGGAATGCTGACGATTTCCGATCCGGGACGCGGCTCGATGCACGGGACGCACCATGACGCCGACACGCACGTCCCGCTCGTCTTCTGGGGCGGCCCCGCGAAGGCGGGCGTCTCCCACGGCGCGGCGACGCCCTACGACCTCGCGCCGACCGTCGGCGCGTGGCTCGGCGTGGCGCTGCCGGACGCGACCGGACGGGCGATCCCGCTCGGAAAATGACTCGGACGCCCGGGGAGTGCTTTTGGAGTTAAGGTAGGGACTCGATGTCGCCCCCAGCCGTCTCCGCGCCCCCGCACCGGCCGCCGCACCTTCGGGGGATGCAGCTCCTCCAGTCCCCCGCCTGGAACAAGGGAACGGCATTCACGATGGAGGAGCGGTCGCGGCTGGGGCTTTCTGGCCTTCTCCCCCCGCAGATCGAGACGATCGACGAGCAGCTCGTTCGCGCGTACGCGGCCTTTCTTTCGAAGCGGACGCCGCTCGGGCGGCACATCCATCTTCGCGCCCTCCAGGACAACAACGAGATCCTCTTCTACCGCCTTCTCCTCGCGCACATCGAGGAGATGATGCCGCTCGTCTACACGCCGGTCGTCGCGGAAGCGTGCCAGCAATTCAGCCAGATCTACCGGCGCCCCCGCGGGCTCTTCATCTCCTATCCCCTCCGGGACTCCATCCCCGAGCTGCTCCGAAACCGCCAGAATCCCGACGTCGACGTCGTCGTCGTGACGGACGGCGAGCGGATTCTCGGCATCGGCGATCAGGGGGTCGGCGGGCTCGGAATCCCGATCGGAAAGCTGACGCTCTACACGCTCATCGGCGGCATCCCGCCGGCCCGGACGCTCCCGATCGTTCTCGACGTCGGGACGAACAACGAGGAGAGATTGCGCGACCCGCAATACCTCGGTTGGCGGCAGAAGCGGGTGACGGGCGAGGCCTACGTCGACTTCGTCGACCGCTTCGTCCAGGCCGTCCGGCAGGAGTTGCCGGAGGCGCTCCTCCAGTGGGAGGACTTCGCAACGCCGAACGCGCGCCCGCTCCTGAACCGCTACCGCGACACCCTTCTCACCTTCAACGACGACATCCAGGGGACGGCGGCCGTCGTGCTGGGGGCGCTCCTCAGCGCGACGCGCGTTTCGGGCAAGCGGCTCCGCGACCAGACGATCGTCTTCCTCGGGGCCGGCTCGGCGGCCATCGGCGTCGCGGACTACCTCCGCACGGCGATGCGGGGCGAGGGGCTCACCGAAGAGGAGGCGCGAGGCCGGTTCTACGTCGTGGACGTGGAGGGGCTCCTCGTCGACTCGCGCTCCGGCCTGACCCCGGAGCAGCGCGTCTATGCGCGAGTGGCGGGCGAGATTGCGGCGTGGCCCCGGAAGCACGAGGGCTTCGTCGGCCTCTTCGACGTCATCGCGAACGTCCCGGCGACGGCCCTGATCGGGCTCTCGACGGCCGTCGGCGCGTTCACCGAGCCGATCGTCCGGGAGATGGCCCGAAAGACCGAGCGGCCCGTCATCTTCCCGCTTTCGAACCCGACGGCGCACGCGGAGGCGAAGCCGGAGGACCTGATCCGCTGGACCGACGGGCGTGCCCTCGTCGCCACAGGATCGCCCTATCCGCCGGCGGTCCTCGGCGGCCGGGCCTGGATCATCTCCCAGTGCAACAACGTCTTCATCTTCCCGGCCGTAGGGCTCGGCGTCGTGGCCTCCGGCGCGCGGCGCGTCTCGGACGGCATGTTCATCGCCGGGGCGCGGCGCCTCGCGGAGATGTCGCCCGCGCTCAAGGACCCGGCTGCGTCACTTCTTCCACCGCTCGGCGAGCTGCGCGGCGTCGCGGTGGAAGTGGCCTGCGCCGTCGCCGAGGCCGCCGTGCGCGAGGGCCTCGCGCCCGTCACGACGCCCGAGGAGCTGCGCGCGCGCGTACTGGCGAACCAGTGGCATCCGGCCTACGACGAGGAAAGCTGACGCCGCCCCGCCCGCGACCGGTCAAGAACATAGAAGACTATCATCTGGTCGTGAGCAGCGTTTCGATCGCCGACCTCAAGGCACGTCTGTTCCACCATGTCCGCCTCGCGCGGAGCGGACGGACCGTCACGGTAAAGAACCGGTCCGAGGAGGTCGCGCGGCTCGTCGCGGCCGGTCCCTCCCTCACAGGTCTGAGCCTTCGGCCTCCCGCCGAGGGAGCGCCGCCGCCGGGGCGGGTCCCGCTCCCCCCGCCCACCCGCCTCCGCCGGGATGCCGTGGCCCTCCTGCTCGAGGAGCGTAGGCGCGGCGCCGGGAGGCCCTGAAGGAGCCCGTCACCTTCGCGACGCACGACCTCGCGCTCGCCCGGGCTGCCCGGGCGCATGCCTTTGACGTCATCGGAGCCGGCTGAAAGGCCGCTCCCGGGTTTCTACGAGTTCATCCTGATGTTGGTATCGTCCGAGGATCACCCATCCTGAATTCGAGCACGAGGGAGAAGAAATGAGCACTTCGTCCGATCAGACGACGCCCGCCGACGCCGCTCTCGCCGCAAGCCGCCACCACTACCGATTTCACCTGCCGCACGTCCATCTCAACTCGACTTTCGGGGACGGCTGGTTCGCAAAGAAGGCCGAATCCTTCGCCCGGTTCTTCGGCACCCCGGTCTTTCTGGCCCTGCAGACGGTCATCGTCGCGATCTGGATCGCCATCAACGTCCTCGGCTGGACGAAGTTCGACGTCTACCCGTTCATCCTCCTGAATCTCGCGTTCAGCCTTCAGGCCGCCTACGCGGCGCCGCTCATCCTCCTCGCGCAGACCCGGCAGGCCGACCGGGACAAGGCGCACGCCGACGCCGACGCCCTGCACCGGGAGGACCTCGCCAGCGCCGCCGAGCAGCGCCAGTCGCTGGCCGCGCGCCAGACCGAGCAGATCATGCGGCTCCTCGAGCAGAACACGGAGCTGACCGTCCTTGTCAGGAACCTGACCCAGCGGATCAACGACCTGACGGTCGAGATGCACGGGAAGGTCTTCGACGGCGGCAGACCGACGGCTTCGAACCCGTGATCCCGTGATTGGTTCTACGCTAGGAGAGGAGGGACATATGGGCCAGATCGTTCACACGTCCCGGATCCGGATCACACGTGAGAAGGGACCGACCCGCAAGGCGATGATCGAGGGGTTTGCGGAGCCCGTCTTCTACGGCGTGCATGGCGGGATCAAGAGCTTTTACAAGGTGGAGCCCGAGAAGGAGCACGCGGCCACCCTCGACCACATCGTGGGCGCCGTCGCGGGGTGAATGATGGGGACACTGGCCACGTTGCTGGCCGGCAGAAGGATCCCCACCTTCGCGGAGCGCTACCGGGCAGACGTCGAAGGGGACATCGAGGACGTGGAGGGAGTCCTCCGGATCACGCGGATCAGGGTGAAGTACACGCTCGCCGTCCCGCCCGGGAAGACGGCCGAGGCCCGGGAGGCGCTCGCCACCTACGTCACGAAGTGTCCCGCGGCCATGAGCGTCCGGGGGTGCATCGACCTGATCGACTCCGCGGAGATCAC
>JBBIPB010000099.1:0-5700 GCA_037443065.1 Acidobacteriota bacterium
CGCTCGGCGCGCATCTGCTTCTCCATCGCCGCGAGGATGTCCTGCGGCGGCGTGATGTTCTTGATCTCGTACCGGAGGACCTTGATGCCCCAGGATTCGGAGGCTTTGTCCAGCTCCGTGACGACCAGGCCATTGATGTGCGAGCGCTCCTCGAAGGTCCGGTCGAGCTCGATCTTGCCGATCTCGCTCCGGAGCGTCGTCTGGGCGAGCTGCGTGATGGCGAAGAGGTAGTCGCCGATGCCGTAGGAAGCGCGCTGCGCGTCCAGGACTTTCAGATAGAGGATCCCGTCCACGGCCACCTGCACGTTGTCCCTCGTGATGCAGGTCTGCTCCTGGATCTCCATCGCCTGCTCTTTCAAGACGTGCCGGTACCGGATCGAGTCGACGAAGGGGATGAGGATGTGGAAGCCGGCGTCGAGGACGGTGGAGAAACGCCCGAGCCTCTCGACGACGAAGGCGTGCTGCTGCGGCACGACGACCGCCGTCCGAAGGAAGAGGATGCCGAGGAAGAGCGCGAGGAAGACCGCGACGATCAGGGTTCCGGTCATGGCGTTTCCTTTCGGGCGCTCAGCGCACCCAGAGCGTGAGACCTTCGACCCGCTCGACGCGGCCGCGGTATCCCCTCGGAAGCGGGCCCGCTCCCGCGGCGCGCGCACTCCACGAGCTGCCGCGGAGCTCGACCTTCCCGACGGAGCCCACGGCGAGGTCCTCGAGGAGGACGGCCTCCTCGCCGACGAGGCTGTCCACGTCCGCGGCGCTCCCCTCGAGCTGAAGGCGCGCCTTGAGAGGCCGGCGGAGGAGCGCGAGCGAGACGACGGAAAGGCCGGAAAAGAGGAGCCATTGCAGCCAGGCCGCATCTGCGAGCCCTGCCGCCACAAGGAGGCCGACGACGATGGCGCCGATGCCGAAGAAGAGCGCGACGAAGCCGCCGGGGGTCGCGGCCTCGACGGCGAGGAGCCCGAGGCCGAAGAGAAGCCAGAGCCACCAGACCATCGCGTGCCTCCCGAGAAACCGCCGGCAGGCTAGCACAGCCGTCATGGCGTCCGGACCCGCGAGTCGCGCCCCGGCGACGGGCCGGAGCGAACGGCGCTCGTGAGGATTCCCGACAAGGCGACGCCCCTCGCCGTCCACCTCCGGACGGCCGGCGGACGGACGGCCGAGCGCTACGTCGAGACGTCGACGAAGGACGACGAGGGGAGGACCGTCCGGAAGCTCGACTTTGTGCCCGTCACCGAGCCGCCCGACCTCCTCACGCTCGGGGCCCTCGCGGAGGCGACCGGGGGGCGCGTCTATCCCGTGACGAAGCCGGAAGACCTCCCCCGCTTCTATGGCCGGATCGAGCGCGATCTCCGGACGCAGTACCTCGTCTCGTACGTTCCGAACGTGAAGAAGAGCGGGACGTACCACACCGTCGAGGCGAAGGTCCGGCGCGGCCGCGTTCAGACCTCACCGGGTTTCTTCTACTAGGAGCGGCCCTCCGGCCGGGGCCTAGAATCGAACCTCACCATGTCGAGCCTCCCGCCCGCCGGCTACCCTCCGCCGCCTCCCCCGCATCCGGGTCTCCCGCCCCGGCGACCGTCGATCCTCCTCCCCCTTCTCCTCGGCATCCTCGCGGGATATCTCGTCTTCCGTTTCGCGCCCGGAAGGCTTCCGGATCTCTTCACCCGCCGCTCCTCCGGCCCCGCGGCCGACCCGCGCCCCGTCACGGCCCGCGGCGACCTCTCCTCCGAGGAGAAGTCGACAATCGAGCTGTTCCAGAGATCGAGCCCCTCGGTCGTCTACGTCACGACGCTCATCCGCGCCCGGAGCTTCTTCGACGTGATGGACGTGCCGCAAGGGGCCGGGTCCGGGTTCATCTGGGACGGGGACGGGCGCGTCGTCACGAACTTCCACGTCATTGCGAACTCCTCCGACGTCCGCGTGACCCTGGACGATCAGTCGACCTATCCTGCGCGGGTCGTCGGCGTCGCCCCCGACAAGGACATCGCCGTCCTCCAGGTCTCGGCACCGCGCGAGAAGCTCAAGCCGATCCTGATCGGGGTGAGCCGCGACCTCGTCGTGGGCCAGCGGGTCTTCGCCATCGGCAATCCTTTCGGCCTCGACCGGACGCTGACGACCGGGATCGTCAGCGCGCTCGGCCGGAGCATCCAGTCGATGACGAACCGGAAGATCGGCGAGGTCATCCAGACCGACGCCGCGATCAACCCGGGGAACTCCGGCGGCCCGCTCCTCGACAGCGCCGGGCGCCTCATCGGCGTCAACACCCAGATCGCCAGCCCCTCCGGCGGCAGCGCGGGGATCGGCTTCGCGATCCCGGTCGACACGGTGAACGAGGTCGTCCCGCAGCTCATCCAGCACGGGAAGATCACGCGCCCACAGCTCGGCGTCACCCTCGCCGACCCGCACCTCGCGGCGCGCCTCGGCGTGGACGGAGTCCTTCTCCTCGCGGTCACCGAAGGCCTGGGCGCGGAGAAGGCCGGCCTCCACGGCACCCGCCAGGACGAGAACGGCGACATCCTCCTCGGCGACGTCCTCGTCGAGGTGGACGGCAAGCCCGTTCACTCCTACGACGACCTCGCGACGGTCCTCGAGAAGCGGAAGCCGGGCGAAACGGTGAAGGTGAAGTTCCTCCGGGGCAACCGGACCCGCGAGACGGACGTCGTCCTCTCCGAGTCTCGCTAGCCCGCCAGCCGGAACGACACGGCGACGGTACCGGTGGGGGCGCCGGCAGGATCGAAGGAGCGTTCGACGAAGCGGACGAGGCCCTCTTTCGATACGAGAAGAGCCGTGGAGCAGCGGGTGCCGTAGCCGCCGTGGACGACGAAGACAGACGAGAGGGCGCGCTCCCATTCGAGGGGGATGCCGGTGGAAGGAAGCTCGGTGTCGGGCGAGCGCTCGCGGTCCGAAAGGAGATCGAGGAGGGCTTCCGGAGCGGGAGGTGAGGGGGATTCGAGAAGCCGCGCGAGCCGCGCCGTCGACTGCGTCACCTTCGGCCACGGCTCGTCGACCGGGCCATTCGAGATGCCATGGACGCCGGGGGCGAGGGGGCGCAGCCTGCCGTCGGTGTTCGTGAAATACAAAATCTCACGAACATCCCCGACGACGAGGTGGAAGCCGTTGTAGGCCGCGGCTTCTTTCTCTTTCATTCTAAGAAAATCCCCGGCGTTCCCTTTCCCCCTCAAGAACTCCGTAACGAGCGCGCCACGCGAGGGTGCTCCGTCGCGGTGCGCCCGCGGGTCGCGGTGGTTCGTCAGGAGGGCGAAGCGCCCGTCGCGCGTCACGCCGAGCCAAGTCCCCCCCGCCGAGAGATCGCGCCCGGCGAGGAGCCCCGGCGCGTCCAGCCAGAAGGCCGCAGGGGCCGCCGGGCGCGCATAGAACTCGTCACGGTTCGCCGCGACGACGAGAGGCATGTCGTCGCGGACCTGCGTGGCGATCAGGGCGAGACACATCGCCCCTCATTTCACCACGTGCGGGCCCATCAACCTCCGATCCTGTCGAGAGCTTCCAGAATCGGGCCGGCCGGAGGGGGCTCGGCAATGTCGTGGATGTCGATGTACCGGAGGATCCCCGCCTTTTCGACGATGAAGATGGCCCGCTCGGCGAGGCCCCCCGCGCGAAGGACGCCGTCGTCGACGGCGACCTTCCCGTGCGGCCAGAAAGCGGCGGGATGATGGGCGCGGCGACCGCCGGGCGCTGAGCCCGTGTATCGTCGGGCCGGGATGGCGCGATCCGCCGTCCCCGACCGTTCCCGAAGGAGGTCCCATGAGGCCCACCCGCGTCCTCGCCACCGTCCTCGCTGCTTCGCTGCTCGCGACACAGGCCGGCGCCCAGGGGCCCGCCGCTACACCGAAGCCCACCCCCTCGTGGGAAAACGCGGCGACGCTGACGCCCGAGGAGCTCGCCCGGGCCCTGAAGAGCCCCGGTGCCGGAAAGCCGGCCCTCTTCCACGTCGGCTTTCGCGTCCTCTTCGCCCAGGCCCACATCCCCGGGTCGCAGTTCGCCGGGCCCGGGCGGGAAGCGGCGGGGCTGGACGCCCTCCGGAAGGCCGTCTCCAAGCTCCCGAAGACGACGGAGATCGTCCTCTACTGCGGCTGCTGCCCGTGGGAGCGCTGCCCGAACCTCGAGAAGCCCTGGAAGATGCTCGTCTCCGACGGTTTCGCGAACGTGAAGGTCCTGAAGATCCCGACGAACTTCGGGCGGGACTGGGTGGACAAGGGATTCCCTGTCGGGTCGGGCGACTCCGGCCGTGGCTGAGAGGCCCCTCGCTTCCGCGGCGCTCCTCCTCGCGGCCGCGATTGCCGGTGTCGCCGCCTTCGCGGCCGGCGCCGCGGGCGCGAAGACGCCGCCCCCCGCGATCGGCGCTCCGGCGCCGGGCCTCGTCCTCCCCGACCTCGACGGGGCGCGGCTCGACCTCGCCTCGTACCGGGGAAAGGTCGTCGTCGTCGACTTCTGGGCGACCTGGTGCGCGCCGTGCCGCGCCCAGGCCCCGCGCTTCGTCGCGCTCGAGGAGAAGTACAGCCCAAAGGGCCTCGACGTCGTCGGGATCTCGCTCGACGACTCGCCCGAGCCGGTCCGGAGGTTCCGGAAGGAATTCGGCATCACCTACCGCCTCGCCCTCGGCGACGAGAAGGTCGCGAGCCGCTGGGGCGGGATCCTCGGCCTCCCCGTCGCCTTCGTCGTCGACCGGTCGGGGCGCCTGCGGGCCCGCCACGAAGGAGAAGGAGACTTCGCCGCGCTCGAGCGGGATGTCGCCCGGCTCCTCGAGGAGCGATGACCCGACTCGCACTCCTGGCGATGCGCTTCACGGGCCGCAGGTTGACTGCTCAAGTATTCTCTGAAATACTTTGGCGGTGACAACGCCCCACCGCCGGTTCAAGGACGCCATCTACGAGCAGTTCGCCCGGGTCGGAAAGGCGGTCTCGGCCCCCAAGCGGCTCGAGCTGGTGGACCTCCTCTGCCAGGGGCCGCGCACCGTCGAGGTCCTCGCCGCCGAGGCGGCGATCTCGACGGCGAACGCCTCGCAGCACCTTCAGATCCTCAGGGCCGCGCGGCTCGTTACGGCCGAGAAGAAGGGGCTCTACGTGGAGTACCGGCTCGCCGACGAGAAGGTCTGCCGGTTCTTTCAGGCCCTCCGCGGCCTCGCCGCGTCGCGCCTGGCGGAAGTGGAGCAGGTCACCCGGGCGTACCTCACGGAGCGCGGAGCCATGGAGGCGGTGCGTGGCGACGAGCTCATCCGCCGCGTCCGCAAGGGTGAGGTCACCGTCGTCGACGTCCGCCCGCCCGAGGAGTACCGCGCCGGCCACATTCCCGGAGCCCTCTCCGTCCCGCTCCCCGAGCTGAAGAAGCGGCTGACCGATCTCCCGAGGAGCCGCGAGATCGTCGCGTATTGCCGGGGCCCCTACTGCGTCCTGGCCATCGACGCCGTCGACCTGCTGCGGAAGAAGGGCTTCCGCGCCCACCGGATCGAGCAGGGAGTCCCCGACTGGCGCGCCCGCGGCTGGCGCGTCGAGACGGGCGACGGCAGAGGCTCCTCATGACCCCGACCGAGCTTCCCGCGCCCTCTCCCGACGTGCACCTCGGCCTCCGGGAGAACATCGCCCAGTTCTCGCTCCTCGTCGTCGTCAACGCCTTCGTCGGCGCGATGGTCGGCATGGAGCGAAGCATCCTCCCCGCCATCGCCGAGCGGGAGTTCCATCTCGC
>JBBIPB010000099.1:5800-10227 GCA_037443065.1 Acidobacteriota bacterium
GCCATGGGGGTCAACGAGTTCGCCGGCTACACCGCCGTCGCCGCATCGGCCCTCGCCACGGGATGGATCGCCGCGCACTACGCCCTGCGCCCGCAGCCCTTCACCCTCGGAATCGGGTTCGTCGCGGCCGGCTTCCTGCTCTCGGCCCTGGCCGTCCGGGAGACGAAGCACCACGTAGCGCACGAGTCGAAGCTCCAGGGAGAGCTGCCACCGGAAGAGATGCCGACCCAACGCGAGGTCTTCCTGCGGACGAGCCTCGTGGACCGGAATCTCTCCAGCGTCAGCCAGGCTGGTCTCGTCAACAACCTGAACGACGGAATGGCGTGGGGGCTCTTCCCCCTCTTCTTCGCCGCCGCGGGGATGAACCTGAAGGAGATCGGGCTCCTTGCGTCCATCTATCCCGGAGTCTGGGGTATGGCGCAGCTCGTCATGGGGGCCCTCTCGGACCGGACCGGGCGAAAGGGGCTGATCGTCTGGGGAATGTGGGTTCAGGCGGTCGGGATCGGCGTGGTCGCCCTCACCGGGAGCTTCGCGGGCTTCGCCGGAGGGGAGGCGCTCCTCGGCCTAGGAACCGCGATGGTCTATCCGACCCTTCTCGCCGCGATCGGCGACGTCGCGCATCCCTCGTGGCGTGCGTCCTCCGTCGGTGTCTACCGCCTATGGCGCGACCTCGGCTACGCGATCGGAGCGCTCGTCTCGGGCATGACGGCGGACGCGTTCGGGCTCAAGCCAGCAATCTGGCTGATTGCCGCCCTCACGTTCGCGTCCGGCCTCGTGGCGGCCATGCGAATGAAAGAGACATTGAAGAAAGCGTCCTCGACGGTTGACGGGAGGCTCGGATGGGCAAGACCCTCTTCATCCTGAACGACCCACCCTACGGCACCGAGCGGAGCTACAACGCGCTCCGTCTCGCCGGGGCGCTCGCCAAGCGCGAAGGCGAGGAGGTCCGGGTCTTCCTCCTCGGCGACGCGGCGAGCTGCGCCAAGGCGAACCAGAAGGTCCCGCAGGGCTACTACAACCTCGACGTGATGCTCCGGTCCGTCGCGCGGCGCGGGGCCGAGGTGGGCGTCTGCGGGACCTGCATGGACGCTCGCGGCATCGCCGAGACCGAGCTGGCCGAGGGGACCTTCCGGGGCAACCTCGAGCAGCTCGCCCTCTGGACCGCGGAAGCCGACCGCGTCCTGGTCTTCTGAAGATGGCCGGCAAGAGCATCGTCGTCATCGGCGGAGGGACGGGGGGAATCGTCCTTGCGAACCATCTCCGGGAAAAGCTCGCTGAGGCCCACCGGATCACCGTCGTCGAGCGCTCCGAGACGCACGCTTTCGCGGCCTCGTTCCTCTGGCTGATGGTGGGACAGCGGAGTCGGGAGGACGTGACGCGCCCCCTGCGCCGGCTCCTCCGACGCGGCGTCGATCTCGTCGTCGGCGAGGCGCGCGAGATCGATTCGAAGGAGCGCCTCGTTCGCGTCGGCTCCGAGACGATCGGCTACGACATCCTCGTTCTGGCGAGCGGATCCGAGATGAGCCTCGACTCGGTTCCCGGCCTCGCCGGTACGGAGACCTTCTTCACGCTCGACGGGGCCGTGCGGCTGCAGACGATCCTCAGCGACTTTCGCGGCAGAAAGGTCGCCCTCGTCGTGGCGTCGACCCCGTACAAGTGCCCCGGGGCGCCCGCCGAGGGGGCGATGCTGATTCGCGACTTCCTTCGGCAGCGAGGCGTCGCCGCGGAGGTCGACCTCTACACGCCCGAGCCGCAGCCGATGCCGGTCGCGGGGCCGCAGCTCGGCGAGGCCGTTCGGGGCATGCTCGCGGAGCGCGGCATCGGATATCACCCTGGCCACGCGCTTCGCTCCGCCGAGCGGGGCGTCCTTGCCTTCGAGGGGCGCGAGCCGGTCTCGTCCGATCTCGTCGTCGCGATACCGAAGCACGTTCCGCACAAGATCCTCCGTACCGCCGGCGTCACGAACGACGCCGGCTGGGCCGTTCCCGACCCCCGGACCCTCGCCACACGAGATCCGTCGGTCTTCGCCATCGGCGACTGCACGTCGATCCCGCTTCCGGGACGATGGAACCCGGGCACGCCGCTCTCGCTGCCGAAAGCCGGGGTCTTCGCGCATGCGCAGGCAATCGCTCTGGCACGCCGGATCGTCTGCGCGCTCGAGGCGAGGGGCAGCGCACCGGAATACTGCGCCGACGGCTTCTGCATGCTCGAGTCCGGGGAGCATCTCGCCGGATTCGCCCACGGCGATTTCTACGCCATGCCGGCGCCCGAGATCCACCTCAAGAACGTCGGCAAGTCCTGGCACCTCGCGAAAGTCCTGTTCGAAAAGTGGTGGCTCGCTCCGCCCGGTCCGCAGAAGGGCGTGTTCGCCACCGCGATCCGGGCCGGTGGGAAGCTCTACGGCCTCCCGGTGACGCTTTGACGTCCGCCCGGCCCGTTCACTCGCGACGCCCAAGGTCGCGCCCGCTCCTGGGCGGTCTCGTCGTCCTCTACTTCGTCATCGCGCTCGAAGTGCTGATCATGATCAACCCGTTCGCGGCCTTCTTCTACGCCGCCTTCAACCCGGTCCTTCTCTTCCTCGCGCGCTGGCCCGCCACGAAGTGGCTGTCCGCCTTCTTCCTGCCGCACATGGTGATGCCGCCGGACGCCCTTCTCGTGGCGGTGCGTGTCGCCGGATCGGTCCTCTTCGTGGGCGGGGCGCTCGTCTTCCTGATCTGCGCCGGTCATGTCTACTTCCACAAGTTCGCAAGCCGCGCCCGGTCGAGGGCGGACTCTACTGCTGGATTCGCCACCCCCAGTACGTGTCGCTCGCCGTGACGGGCATCGGCCTCGCGATCCTCTGGCCGCGCTTCCTGACGGCCGCGCTGTGGGCCGTCATGGTCACTCTCTACTACCTTCTCGCGAAGGACGAAGAACGCCGGATGCTAAGGCAGTTTGGCGATCAGTACCGCGCCTACATGGCTGCGACCGGCCGGTTTGTTCCGCGATCGCTCGGCCGGCTGCTCGGCCGCTTCCCGCTTCCGAGACGACCCCTTCTGGAGACCGCCTTCGTCTTTCTCGTCACCTTTGGCCTTTCCGTCGGCGCCGCGTTCGCGCTGCGGGCGTACACCGTCCGGAAGCTGCCCCTTTGGTCGAACGGACGGGTCACGGTCCTCCCGATCCTTAGAGGGGACGGCGTCGCGGTTCTTCGTGGACGTCGAGTTCCACGACCTGACGCTCCTGACCGTCAAGGACCTCGATCCGGGAACCGGATGGGGCCGCGTCCCGACCCCGATGTTCCAGGACCGGCGCGTCAGCGGCCGCGTAGCCGTTCGCGAAGAAGCTCCAGCTCGGCGATCGCCTCGAGGTCTTTCGGCCTCCCGGCCGCCCGCTTGACCTCGATCAGCTTCCTCAGGCCGAGACAGAGCACGCGGGCACCGAACATCTCCGTCTCGAAGCTGTGCGGGAGCAGGTCGGCGAATCCGCCGCCTCCTGCGATCTCGCCCAGGAGATCGATGTCGCCGCCGCTCACCGTCAATGTGAAGTTGAGACCAGCCCGAAGAGTCTTCTCGTCAAGCCCAAAAGGGAGGCCCGATGGAGCGCCGCGAAGATAGGGAGAAAGGGGTGCCAGGGCCTTCGCGAGGCGCGAAAGGTTCTCGGGCGACCGGTCATAGACGACGTCGACGTCGTACGTGGCCCGCGCCGCCCCGTGCGCGGCGCCCGCGAGCCCCCCGACGACGATGAACCGGACGCCGCCCTCAGCGAGCGCGCGGAGGGGTCTCTCGAACCGGTCGCTCATCCTCCCTCCGTGCATGGGCGTGGATCTCTTCGAGAGCGTCGACGAAATCGCGGAGCTTCAGGAGCCGCTCGGGGATGGAGAGCTTCAGGTTCTCCTCGAGCAGCGTCACGTCCACGTCCTTCTTGTATGCCTCGATGACCGGATCCGGCTGCAGGGAATCCGGGCCTTTCGCGTCGCGGCCCATACGCCCAGTCTAATCCCACCCCGACGCTGCCGGAATCCCTCCTCGACGATACAGCCGCCGCACTAGAACTTCGCCGTCGTGGCATCCACGAAGCCGATGTACTGCTTCGCCGGCTTAGCGAACGGGTCCACTCCGCCCGCTCTTTCGGATGGTCCTTCTGCTCGCGCTCTTCGGCCTCTTCAAGTGAATCAGGCGGACAGTTGACGTCCTCGCGACCGAAGACGAAGAGGGCCGGGCGTGACGCCCGGCCCCGGAGAGTTCAGCGATGGAATGTGGCGGTTACTTCGGGAGGAAGGTCTTTACGATGTCCTGCGTCGTGGGCGGCGGATCCTTCTTCGCCCGCTTCTTCAGCTCCTCGGTCCGGTCGGTGAGGGAGGGCTGGTGGACCTCGTAGAGGACACCGAGCGACATGATGTCCTTCTCGCGGGTGTACTTCATCGCCTCGGCGCGGCTCGACGGGTCGTG
>JBBIPB010000100.1:0-10218 GCA_037443065.1 Acidobacteriota bacterium
AGTAGTCCTCGAAGAGGTCGAGGATCACTTCCCGCTCGCGGAACGTGTAGAAGAAAGGCGTGATCGCGCCGAGGTCGATCGCGGCCGTCGCGAGCCAGAGGAGGTGCGAGGAGATCCGCTGCAGCTCGTCGAGGAGGACGCGGATGTACTGGGCCCGCTTCGGGACCTCGAGGGCGAGGAGCTTCTCGACAGCGAGGCAGTAGGCGTGGTTGTTCGTCGCCGCCGCCACGTAGTCCAGCCGGTCCGTGTGCGGGATGACCATCGGGTAGGTCTCGGTCTCGAAGAGCTTCTCGGTCCCGCGGTGGAGGTAGCCGATGTCCGGGCGCGCCGAGACGATCCTCTCGCCGTCCACTTTCAGGACGAGGCGCAGGACACCGTGCGTCGACGGGTGCTGCGGCCCGAAGTTCAGCTCCATCTCGGTGAGGCCGAGCATCGGCTCGCCCGAGTCGGGCACGCTCCCGGCGGTTCCGGCGCGTTCCTCGCTCACGCGACGACCTTTCTGTTCGAGTCTTTGCCCGAGGGGCCGCCCCCTTCGGGGTACTGGTCGGGGTAGATCGCGGCGCCGGTGTCGATCCCTTCGACGGGGAAATCCTTCCGGAGCGGGTGCCCCTGGAACCCGTCCCACGTCAGGATCCGCCGGAGGTCGGGATGGCCGGCGAAACGGATGCCGAAGAGGTCCCACACCTCGCGCTCCATCCAGTTCGCCGTCAGGAAGACGCCGGTGGACGTCGGGCATTCCGCGCCGTCGGCAACGCCGGTCCTCACGCGGATCCGGGCGTTTCCCTTTTCGAACGAGTGGAGCCAGTAGACGACGTCGAACCGGGGTGCGCGCGCCTTCCAGTCGACGGCGGTGAGATCGACGAGATACGTGTAGGCCTCTGCCGCTTTCAGGTACTTGAGAACGTCGGGCACTCTCTCGGGAGGCACCTCGACGGTCACCTGCCCGACGAGCTCCTTCGCGGCGAGGACGGCTCCGGGGAGCGCGGCCGAGAGCCGCTGGACGACGGGGTCGGCCGAGGCGTCGTTGACGGTCGGACCCTTCGGCTTCGGCGGCGCGGCGGGAGCGGCCGGTTTGGCGGGCGCCGGAGCGGGTGCCGCGGCGGGTTTCGGCGCCTCGGCGGCCGGAGGCGGAGGCGTGGGGGGCTTCGTCTCGTCCGTCACGCGCTCTCTGCCCCCGCTTTTCTCAGGACCTTCATCTTCTGGATCTTCTTCTGCAGCTCCATCAGTCCGTAGAGGAGCGCCTCCGGTCGCGGCGGACAACCCGGTACGTAAACGTCCACCGGGATGATCCGGTCGACGCCTTGCGTCACCGCATAGCTGCGGTACGGGCCGCCGCACATCGCGCAGGAGCCCATCGCGATGACCCACTTCGGGTCCGCCATCTGGTCGTAGAGGCGCTTGATGATCGGAGCCATCTTCTCGGTCACGGTGCCGGCCACGAGCATCAGGTCGCACTGCCGGGGCGAACCGCGGAAGACCTCGGCGCCGAATCGCGCCATGTCGTGACGGCTGTCGACGACGGCCATCATCTCGATCGCGCAGCAGGCGAGGCCGAACTGCATCGGCCAGAGCGAGTTCTTCCGCCCCCAGCTGATGACGGCGTCGACCGTCGTCGTGAGGACGTTGTCGGGCAGCGCGTTCTCGATCAGGCCCACGAGAGCGCCCCCCTCTTCCAGACGTAGAGGTATCCGATCAGGAGGATGTAGATGAAGACGAGCATCTCCACGAGCCCGAAGACGAGGAGCTTGTGATACATGACCGCCCACGGGAAGAGGAAGACCGTCTCCACGTCGAAGACGACGAAGAGGACGGCGATCAGGTAGTACCGGACGGAAAAGCGGTGGTCGAACGCCTCCGTCGGCGCCGCGACGCCGCACTCGTAGGGCGCCAGCTTCGTCGCGCTGGGATTGGACGGCCGGAAGAGCGCCATCAGGACGAGGAGAACGACGGGAAGCGCCCCCGCGACGAGCGCGAAGTAGAGCACCGGCAGGTATGCCGCCATGTCAGGCGCCTGTGACACACGCCCCCCTTTGGATCACGAGCCGGCCGCTCGGGCCACCCTCTGGCTCACAACGCGCGGGATTTTGTGGTCGCCCCCCCGGGGGGGTCAATGATTCGACGGCATTATTTCCCCGACCGGCCATTCGACGAATCGCCCGGCCGATTCCACGTTCCGGGAGGCCACGAGGACCCGGATCGACTCCCCCATTCCGCCCGGCGCCACGAGCTCGCCGAGGGCGTGGCGCTCCACGAGACGCTTGGCCTCCGTCGGCTTCGCCTCGGCCGCGGCGATCTCCTCGCCGATCCCGGCCGCCGCCAGAAAGCGCGCCTGGCTGACGAGCCCCGCCACGGCGAGGCCCGCCGCACGGAAGGCCTCGTCGATCTGGGTGAAGTCGACCCAGGCCGTGATGTCGCGCGATCCGGGGTCCGAGAGGACGTCCCGGGTCACCTGATGCTCCTTGAAAGCCTCGAGCGTGCCGTTCTCGCGCGCGGCGGAATAAAGGGCGCGGGCCGGGGCGCCGTAGTCGAACACCAGAAGGAGACCCCGGGAGATCTTCTTCGAAAGGGAGAGAGCGAGGGAGTACGCCGCCGGGCGGACCTCGAGCCGCTGATTTCTTAGAAGGTGAACGCCACTCGCGCCGAACCGCTCCAGCCACTCTTCGCCGTCCGCGCATTCCGCGAGGTCCCACGCGAAGCCCTTGCCACCCGGCCCTAGAGTAACGACTCGCTCCAGGAGTCTTTCGCCTTCGAAGATAAGCGCCCTCACCGGAAGCGCATCGAAAAGTTCGTAAGCCACGAGGAGACCCGAGACCCGGGAGATTTCTTCGAAGGAAGAAACCCAGAGAGCGTCGGGGACGCTCGCGCCCGCCCGGGCGCGCCTCGTCTCCGAACGCTCCACCCCGACGAGGCGGAACTCGTCACGAACTCCCCACGACCGGAGCGCCTGGTCCGCCGCGGCGAGCAGGTCCCCCTCTCCTGCGCCCACATCCACGAGATCCGTCGGCTCGCGGGGGCCGCTCGGCGCGCCCTCCTCCCCTTTCGCAGAACTCTTTTTCTCTTCTTCCCGCAACCGTCGCGCGGCCCGCGCGAGCGTCCGGCCGAACGCCGGGTGCCACGAGGGGCCCGTGACGAAGTCGCCGGTCCGGCCGACCCGGCCCGGGCGCTCGTAATAGCCCCCGTCCGGGTCGTAGAGTGCCGCCTCCTGGAAGAGATCGAACCGGAGCGGCCCCTCCCGGCGGATCCGCTCGGCGATTCGGCCGGCCAGAGCGCTCACGGAACGCGAGGCTATCAGGCTCACGGGTAAGATTGCCGTCGAAGGAGCCGCCTCACGTGTCGTACACCATCGAGACCGCACCCCACGGAGCCCTCATCTCCCTTTCCGCGACGAGCCGGGAGGAGGTCGTGCGCGACCTCGTCGCGTCGCTCCTCGAGGCTACCTACGGGACAGGCGCGAGCACCGCCGCCGCGACGGGCCAGATGGTCCCGATCCAGGCGGCCGGCGGCGACGACGGTGCACTCCTGTCGAATCTCGCGGCCGGCACGCTCCGCGCCATCGGGGAGACGGACGGGAAGCTTCTGCCGCCCCGCTGGCTGGCCTTCGACGAGAAGCGCGTCACCGCGCACCTGCCGGTCGTCCTCCCCAAGGGCGAGACCCGGCCGCTCTCCCTCCGCCAGCCTCTGACCGTGGAGCAGGCGGCGCCCGGTTTCGTCGCCCGCTTCTCGCTGGAGAATTCCCAGGCGCATTAGCCCGCGGGAACGGCCGGCTCCCCCGGGCGCGGCAGCGCGACGACCGTCCACTGGTAGGGGCTTCCCGGCTCTTCGTGCCAGCTCGGGACGAAGAAATACTGGACGAACGCGAGAAAGACGGCCACGCGCCGCCCCTCGAGAAACGCGGGGCCCTTCCGCGCGAGGGTGACCATGATGTGCGACGCGCCGCCTGACTGTCCGAGTGAGGCCGGGACGAAGCCGAGCTCCTTGGCGAGATGCGCGACGGGACCGGCGTCTTCAGCGCCCCACGACCCGGGGCCGAACACGAAGCAGTCTCCGATCACGAGAAGAGGAGATGCGGTGCCCTCCCCGAGGCTCCGGCCGTCCTGCCGGAGCACCTGCGTGGCCTGAAGGACCGATCCGGCCGGAAACGTCCTCTCGGTCTCGGGCGGCGAGAACGTGATCCGCCGGGTCACGAAAGACTCGGTCCTCGGCAGCCGGTACCTCTCGAGTCGCGCGGCGATCGCGTGCGCGGCGATCTGCACGCCGCGGTCCGCCGGATGGACGTCCACGGTCTCGAAGAAGACCGGCTCCCCGGCGAGGACGCCCTCGCGCCATGGGGGGAAGAGGTCTACCGTCTCGATGTCGGCGCGGAGAAGCGCCTCGAGGATCGCGACGCGATCCGGCACGAGGACGCCGTCGTCGGGCACGCCGTCCGTGAAGAGCGGCGCGATCACCTCCTCCTTCCAGGGGATCGGCACGACGACGAGATCCGTCCCGCGCCGCGCGAGCTCCTCGCGGAGCCGCACGAGCGTCGCGACCGCCGGGGCGAAGGAGCGGTCCTGGTTCTGGAAGACGAGAAAGTGATTCTCTCCGAGTCTCTCTCCCCGGGCCGCGAGCGGCTCGCGGGAGGCGGCCATCTTCGCGAGGAGCGCCGACCGAAGAGGCGCCAGTTCCCGTTTCCACGGCGCGTAGTCACCCCCGTGCCGCGACTTGAGCGCCTCGATCCGCGCGAGGTCGGCGTCCATCGCGCGGCGGCGCGCGGCGGCGGCCGTTTCGTCGCCCGAACGGAGCGCCCCGGCGTCGCCGGCGCCGGCCGAAGAGACTTCCGGGGCGAAGTAGAGCGGCAGCGTGTACTCGCCCACGTCGTCCATCTGCTGGAGGCTCTCGATCTCTTTCGAAACCTTCGCCCATGGAGTCAGCCTCACGCGAATCTGCATCCCCGGCCGGAAGGCCGCCGCGGGCTGAACCGTCCGGTCCCGGAAGCCCCAGAGCGCGAGGAGCAGATCTCCGGAAACCGCGGCTCCCGACTCCACGCGCTCCACGGATCCCTTGAGAACGACGAGGCAGTCCCCGTAGGGATTCTTCGCGGGGTCGGGAAGCGCGGACGTCTTCACGACCCTCACGACCGCGACCGTCTCCCCGGCGGCGGCCGGCGGAAACGCGCGGCGGCAGCCCGGGGCCGCGAGGAGGAGGAGAAGTGCCGCGCCGGTCAGCGGACGGTAGCAGGAAGGGGGACGTCTCGCCACGGGCTCTCCGTCAGCTCGCGCGCCGAGAGGCACCAGACGACGAGTTTCGTCCCGTCGAGGCCCCTGCGCGCGAGCGCGGCACGGGCTGGGGTCGCTCCCGAGCCGCGGACCGCGAGGAGATCCACCGGGAACCCCAGCTCCCGCGCGAGGTGGTCTGGCAAGCCCGAGCCCGTCGCGAGAAGATCACCTCCGGCATTGTAGACAAGGGCATGGCTGTCCCCGAGAAGAAGCACCGGACTCCCCCGGCGGCTTCCGACTGGTTCGCCCGCTCTCGTGACGCGCGAGAGGACGAGGGTCTCCCGGCCCGGGAACGGCCGTCCGAGGAGCCGTGCGAGATCGCCCGTGATCTCGAGGGACCACGGCTCCGCGGCGAAAGTCTCGCGCGGGATCGCCGGGTACCACGCCCGGCGGCGAATGCCCGCCGCGGCCGCCGACGCCGCGATCGCGACGCCGGCTCCCGACCAGTGGCTGTCGGTCCGGGCGTAGAGCGGCATCTCGAGACGCCTCGCAAGGAAGAGCGGAACGAGATCGACGAGATCGACGCCC
The DNA here is from genome assembly GCA_037443065.1 of Acidobacteriota bacterium. Lineage (GTDB taxonomy): Bacteria > Acidobacteriota > Thermoanaerobaculia > UBA5066 > UBA5066 > DAOMFB01. The sequence continues at coordinate 5,784 of JBBIPB010000100.1, forward strand.
CGCGCGGAGAGCGTCCGGTAGATCCGCTCGTCCCTCGCGTCGAGCCGGGGGAAGCCGCGCGAGGCCTCGTCCGAAGGGAGCTCTTCGGGATAGACGACCGCCTTCGGCGGCACCGGCATGAAGAGGAGATCGACGCCTCGTTCGGCGAGCTGCCGCGCGAAACCGGCGATCACGTCCAGAGGATCCCCGCCGGCCGGGTTGCCCCCCGCCGCCGGCGGCGTGCCGACGTGCCTCAGCTCGGCGGTCAGGAAGAGCCAGCCATCGCGTCCCTCGACGACGGCCTCGCCGCCGCGCTCGGCCTGCGCCGCGCGCCGGGCCACGAGCTCCCGGAAAGCTTCCGGCCCGCGCACGGGAGCCGCAGGCAGGACGACCGAAGTTGAGAGGGTCGGAGGCAGGCTCCGCGCGGCCGGAGCCCGGGCCTCGGGCGTCTCCTCCCCGCCCGCCCAGTAGGCGGGAAGGAGGCCGAGCCGGGAGTTGTCGAACTCGAGATGACGGTAGGCCTCGACCCGGCTCGCGACCCCGGCGAACGGGACGACGTCCAGCGTGACCGTCTGACCGGCGCGCAGGGCCGCCTCCGGAGTGGCGCGCCCGTCGCGAAGCGCCCAGATGTACGTCACGACGTCCGTTTCCCCCCCGCCGCCGCGCTGCCACGAGACGTCGACGAGATGGAGAGGCACGTAGCAGTCCGGGTAGGGGGTCTCGCCGGGCCGGGGCGGCTCCACGAGCGATGCGATCCTTCCGGTCAAACGGCCGCCGACAGCGCCGCCCGCAGGTGCTGCGGCGCCCTTCTCCGGAAGATCGACGAGCCTCCAGTCGCCCTCGCTCAGCTCTCGCGACGCGAACTCGTAGACGACGACGCGCTTGCCCGCGAGCCGGTCTTCTCCGCGCGCCAGATCCCGCGCGAGCATCTCCCGCGCGGCGTGCGAGCCGGCGTCGTTCTGGAGGATCGCATCGACGCGACGGCCCAGCTCGAAGGCGAGCTGCTCGACGAAGCCCGCCCCCGTCCCCCACTTCATCCCCTCGAGGTGGAAAATGTTGCTGAAGCTGTCCCCGAGGACGAGCACGTCCGCGCGGGGGTCGGGCCTGAAGGGCGTTCCCTCCTCCGAGAAGACCCGTTCGGCGGAAACGCGCTCGGGGCGGTACGGGCTTTCGTGGTCCGGGAGACCGAGCAGGAGCGCGACGTCGCCGACGTTCTCGACCACGGCCGGCCGCCGGATCCACGGGCTCGGGCCCGGCGCCTTCGGCAGGATCGAAGAGCCGACGAGCTCACGAGCGAGCGCACCTGCGGCGACGCGCACGCCCTCCGGCGTCCAGTGCGTGTCGGTCGCGAGGAACATGGGCCGTCCCGTCGCCCGGGCGGCCGCGAGGAGGACCGGAGCCGGGTCGAAGACGCGGATCCCCTCCGCCGACAGGCGGCGCTTCAGCTCGTCGAACGACGGGTTCTCGACCGGCGCGAAGCCGCCGCCGAAACGCCCGCTGAAGTACTCCGGATGGACCGTCGCCTTTCCGGGCGCCGGTACGATCACGAGCGCAATCCCGCGCGCCGCGAGCTGCTCGTGGAACCGGAGGATCGCCGGGAGCGGGTCGGGCCGGACCGGCCGCTCCCCCGTCCGGCCGGAGCGGCGGCGCACGTCGAGCGCGCGCTCGTCGAGGAACGGGCGGCCGGTGAGATGCCGCACGTCCGGCGGATAGAAGAGCCAGCCGTCCCGGCCGCAGTACGCCTTCTCGTTCCCGACGCCGAAGAGCCGCGTCAGGACTTCCTGACCCCGGGGACGGAGGAAGACGGTGACGAGAGAGCGGTTGTCGATCGCGTCCTCGATTCCGCGAATCCTCTCGAGGAGCGCCGCGTTCCAGCCGACGACACGCTCGAAAATCCCGGGCGCCGTGACGTCCGGCGCCGCGGAGAGTTCCGTAGAGCCGGAGCGCACGCCGCCGGCCCTCCGGGAAAGGAACGCCCGGCCGAGCTCGAGGACGGAAGAAGATCCGATCGTGAGGAGGAATGCCGAAAGGAGGAAGACCGTGACGCCCGGCGCGAACGTCGTCTGCCCAACCTGCTCGAGCGCCTGCCGGTAAGGGTCGGCGGGTCTCGGGTCTTTCTCCAGCGCCAACATCGTCTCCTAGAAGATGAAGTAGATGAACGGGTTGAAGGACTGGGTCGTGAGGGCGACGATCGAGATCACGAGAAGAAGCAGACAGGCCGCCGCCTTCCGCCAGGTCAGGGTCCGCGTGAAGTCCCAGGCCTGCGGGAAGCTCCAGACGACGACGGCGGCGACGACGAACGTGAAGACGTAGTACGGCCGGTAGATCAGACCCGCGAGCAGGCCGGCGGCGGGGTATGGCCTCGCGAGGCCCGCCATGCTCTTCAGATAGCGGATCGCGGACGGCAGGTCGGGCGCGCGGAAGAAGACCCACGTGACGAGCACGAGGACGAAGGTGATCGCGACTCGCAGCGGCCGGGGAATCCGGAGTGCGCGCCCGGCCGCAGACCGCCACCTCTCGACGCTCAGGAACCCGCCGTGCAGCCCCCCCCAGACGACGAAGTTCCACGAGGCGCCGTGCCAGAGCCCGCCGAGGAGCATCACGAGGAGGAGGTTCATGTAGGTGCGCCGCTCACCGCGCCGGTTGCCTCCGAGGGGGACGTAGAGATAGTCGCGCAGCCACGTCGAGAGTGAGAGATGCCAGCGCCGCCAGAACTCCGTGATCGACGCGGAGCGATAGGGTGAGTCGAAGTTCTTCCTGATGACGAACCCGAACATGAGCGCGAGCCCGATCGCCATGTCGGAGTAGCCGCTGAAGTCGAAGTAGATCTGGAAGGCGTAGTGGGCGACCCCGTACCAGGCGTCGGCCGTCGACACCGAGCCCGCGCCGAAACAGGCGTCGGCGACCTTTCCGCAGGCGTTCGCGAGGAGGACCTTCTTGGCGAGGCCGAGGCTCACGAGCGAGACGCCGCGCGCGAACTTCGCGACGGAATGCTCGTGGTGCTCGAGCTGGTCCGCGAGGTCCCTGAACCGCACGATCGGGCCCGCCACGAGGTGCGGGAACATCGAGACGTAACAGGAGAAGTCCGTGAAGTTCCGCCGCGCGCGGGCGTCGCCGCGAAAGACGTCGATCGTGTAGCTCATCGACTGGAACGTGTAGAAACTGATCCCGACGGGCAGCGTGACCCGGAAGAACGTGTCCCAGTGCCACGACGGGAGGCCGAGCTGCTGCACGAGCGCGTTGTAATTGTCGACGCCGAAGTTGAAGTACTTGAAGAACCCCAGGAGCGAGAGGTTGCTTATGACCGACAGCGTGATGGCCACTTTCTGGCCGCGCGTCCGGGGCCCTCCCCGGACGAGGAGCGGGAGCGTCCCGGAGCGGACGGCGCGAAGACCCCCGGCGATGACGAGCCCCATCGCGTAGTCGAAGACCGTCGTCCCGAGCATGAGGAGGACGAAGTACGGATTCGCCCAGCCGTAGAAGAAATAGCTGACGAGGGTCAGCGTGAGGTGGCGGAACCGCGCCGGGACGACGTAATAGAGGAGGAGGGCCGCGGGCAGAAACGAGAAGAGGAAGACCTGCGAGCTGAAGACCATTCGCGGTCCCGCCGGGCTTCAGCGCCGCGGCCGCGCATTCCGCGCGGTGGCCGCCTCCTGCCGCGCCTTCTCCAGGTCCGCCGCCACCATCATCTCGACGAGCGCCTCGAACCCGACCCGGGGCGACCAGCGAAGCTCGGCTCGCGCCTTCGCGGCGTCGCCCAGGAGGGCGTCCACCTCCGCCGGGCGGAAGTAGCGCGGGTCGACGGCGACCCGCGCCTTCCCCGTCTTCGCGTCGAGGCCCTTCTCGTCCGCGCCTGCACCCGTCCACCGGAGAGGGATCCCGGCACGGGCGAACGCCCGATCGCAGAATTCCCGCACGGTGTGAGTCTCGCCCGTCGCCACGACGTAGTCACCGGACGTCTCTTTCTGCAGCATGAGCCACATCGCCTCGACGAAGTCCCCCGCGTAGCCCCAGTCGCGGCGCGCGTCGAGGTTCCCGAGAAAAACCGTCTCCGAAAGCCCGTGGACGATCCGACCGACGGCCCGCGTGATCTTCCGCGTCACGAAGGTCTCGCCCCGGCGCGGCGACTCGTGGTTGAAGAGGATTCCGTTCGACGCGTGGAGGCCGTACGACTCGCGGAAGTTCACCGTGAGGAAGTAGGCATAGACCTTGGCGACGCCGTAGGGGCTGCGCGGGTGGAAGGGCGTCGTCTCTCGCTGCGGGGTCTCGAGGACCTTCCCGAACATCTCCGAGGAGGAGGCCTGGTAGTAGCGGGGGCGGAGTCCCACCTCCCGGATCGCCTCGAGGAGCCGCGCCGCCCCGACCGCCGTCACCTCGGCCGTGTATTCCGGGATGTCGAACGAGACCTTGACGTGGCTCTGCGCGCCGAGGTTGTAGATCTCGTGCGGCTCGACCG
>JBBIPB010000101.1:0-10048 GCA_037443065.1 Acidobacteriota bacterium
GCGATCGTGTCGGAGCCGTCCGCCATCGTGACGACCTTCGCCCGCTTCTCGATGGCGCCGACGCCGAGGATGGCCACCTGCGGCTGGTTGATGACGGGGGAGGCGAAGAGCGAGCCGAATCCGCCGTGGTTCGTGATCGTGAAGGTCCCGCCCGCGACCTCGTCCGGGAGGAGCTTCTTCGTCCGGGCCCGCGCCGCGAGGTCGTTCGCCGCGCGGGCGAGGCCGACGAGCGAAAGGTCGTCCGCGCGCCGGATGACCGGGACGATGAGACCCCAGTCGAGCGCGACGGCCATGCCGAGGTTGATCTCCTTGTGGAAGACGATCTCGTCGCCGGAGATCGACGCGTTCAGGAGCGGGCGGGCCTTCAGGGCCGTGATCGCCGAGCGGAAGACGAACGGCATGTACGTCAGCTTCGTCCCGTACTGCGCGGCGAAGCGCTCCTTCACCCGGTCGCGGAGGCGGGCGATGTTCGTGAAGTCGACCTCGAAGACGGAGGTGACGTGGGCGGAGGTGTGCTTCGACTCCACCATCCGCTCGGCGATCTTCTTCCGCATCGCCGACATCGGCTCGACGACGACGGCCGACCCGGAGAAGGTGACGATCGACGTCGGAGAAGACGGCGCGGGGGCGGCGGGGGCGACCGGGGCCGGTGCCGTGACGGCGATCGCCACCGGGGGCGGGGCCGGGGCGGGCGCGGCCTTCGGCGCGCCGGACTCGACGACGGCGAGGATGTCAGCCTTCGTCACGCGGCCGGAGATTCCGGTCCCGGGAATCCCCGTTATGTCGATGCCGTGCTCCTGGGCGATCGAGCGGACGACGGGAGAGGAGCGGCGGCGGAGCAGCTCCTCCGTCGTCTCGCCGGGCTGCAGCGGCGCGGAAGCGGGCAACGCGCGACCCTCCGGCGTCGCGGCAGGCGGAGCCGACGCCACGAAGGCACCTGCCGGTGGCGCCGCCTCTTTTTCATTCGAAGAACCGGCCGCCGAGGGCGGCTCTCCTCCCGCAACAGATGCGCCCGCCTCTCCGAGGATGGCCACGACGGTGTTGATCGGGACCGTCTTCCCCTCCTCGACGAGGATCTGGACGAGGACGCCGGAGGCCGGGGCCGGAATCTCGGCGTCCACCTTGTCGGTGGAGATCTCGAATAGCGGCTCGTCGCGCGTGACGCTCTCGCCCGGCTTCTTGAGCCACTTCGTGAGCGTTCCCTCGGCGATCGACTCGCCCATCTGCGGCATGATGACGTTCGTCGGCATGGATTCCCTCTACCAGGCGGCCAGCTGCCGGGCCGCGGTGACGAGTGTACGGGTGTTCGGGAGAAACGCCTCTTCGAGGGGCGGAGAAAAGGGGACGGGGGTGTCCGGGGCGGCGATCCGGACGACCGGCGCGTCGAGCCGGGCGAACGCCTTCTCGGAGACGACGGCGGCCACCTCCGCCCCGACCCCCATCGTCCGGGTGTCCTCGTGGAGGATCAGACATCGCGACGTTCGCGCCACGGACGCGAGAATCGCCTCCTCGTCGAGCGGCCGGAGCGTCCGGAGATCGAGCACCTCGGCCTCGATCCCCTCTTTCGAAAGCTCCGCCGCGCCCTCGAGGGCCGTCCAGAGCATCGCACCGTACGTGACGATGGTCAGGTCCCGCCCCGGCCGGCGGACCGCGGACACCCCGATCGGCACGGGGCCGTCACCGACGGGGATCCGGTCGCGGACGCGCCGGTAGAGGAACTTGTGCTCGAGGAAGAGGACGGGGTCGTCGTCGCGGATCGCGGCCTTGAGGAGCCCCTTCGCGTCCCTCGCGGTCGCCGGGAAGACGACTTTCATCCCCGGGACGTGCGTGAACCACGCCTCGGGCGTCTGCGAGTGGAACGGCCCGCCGTGGACGCCGGCGCCGCACGGCCCGCGGACGACCATCGGGACGCCGAGGCCGGTCCGGTAGCGGTACTTCGCCGCGAAGTTCACGAGGAGGTCGAAAGCCCGGGCCGCGAAGTCCATGAACTGTAGCTCGGCGACGGGTCTCAGGCCACGCAGTGCCGCGCCGATCGCCCCGCCGATGACGGCCTCCTCGCTGATCGGCGTGTCAATCACGCGGCGCTCGCCGAATCGGGAGAGGAGCCCGTCGGTCGCCCGGAACGCGCCACCGTAGTGCCCGATGTCCTCTCCGATGAGGATGACGCGGCCGTCCCGCTCCATCTCCTCGGCGAGCGCCTGCCGGACGGCCTCCACGAAGAACGTCTCCGGCCCCGTGGTCTCCGGCTCCTCGAGGCTCAGGATTGCGCCCTCCTTCGCGCGCGGGTCGGCCATCAGCGCGACTCCGCGAAGACGCCCCGGAGCGCGTCCGCGGGATCGGGCATGGGGGACGCCTCGGCCCACGCGAGGTCCGCGTCGAGGCCCGCGAGGACCGCGTCGTGGACGGCACTCCGCTCCGGCCCGGACAGGAGGCCGGCCTCCTCGAGGTCCCGCTCGAATCGCGCGATCGGGTCGCGCACGCGCCACGCCTCCAGTTCCTCCTTCGAGACGTAGCCCTGTGCGTCGTGTTCGGCGTGCCCCTTCATCCGGTAGGTCTTGCACTCGAGGAGCGTCGGGCCGTCGCCGCGCCGGGCCCGCGCGACGGCGCCACGCGCGGCCTGGAAGACGGCGACGACGTCGTTCCCGTCGACGACCTCCGAGGCCATGCCGTAGCCGAGCGCCTTGTCGGCAAGCGTCCGCGCCGCGCACTGCCGCTCGAACGGGGTCGAGTAGGCCCACCGGTTGAACTCCACGACGAGGACGAGCGGCAGCTTCCGGACGGCGGCGAAGTTGAGCCCCTCGTGAAACGCCCCGACCGACGTCGCGCCGTCGCCGACGTAGGTCATCCCGACCGTCCGCTTCCCGAGAATCCCGTCGGCGAGGAGCATCCCCGCCATCACCGGGATCATCGTCGAGAGCATCGCCGTCCCTGCATAGACGCCTCGCTCGGGCAGACAGAAGTTCAGGTGCGCCTCCTTCCCGCGCGACGGGGAGGCCGCCCGGCCGAGATACTGCGCGAAGACGTCGCGCGGCGAGGCGCCCCGCGTCAGGACCGAGCCGAGGTTCCGGATCAGCGGCGAGAGGAGGTCTCCTTCCTCGAGAGCGTGCGCCGTTCCGACGGAGGTCGCTTCCTGTCCCAGCGAGCGGTAGAGACCCCCGACGATCTTCCCCTGCCGGTAGAGGTTCACGAGACGCTCCTCCAGAAGCCGGTTGAGGAGCATCAGCCGGTAGAAGTCGAGGAGGCGCTCCGGAGAAACGGCGGTCATCGTCGGACGGGCACGCGGGCAGCGGATTATCCCCCGCCGCCGCCCGTCGTTCGCTTGACACGCGTGGAGGTTGCTCCTAGGCTTCGCCGCCAATGACGTCGCCCCTCACCACCCGAAAGCGTATGGCGATTCGAAAGACGGCACCGCCGGCGGGCGGAGAAGAGGCCCTCGGCCAGGCGTGACGTCAGGAGAGGCAACCGATTCAACCAGGCCCGCCGGAGACGGCGGGCCTTTCGCTTTGGAAAGGACCGGCCCATGGCCACGTCGAAAAAAGCTCCGGGAAGGCGAATCCCCGTCGGGGTGCTCGGCGCGACGGGCGCCGTCGGGCAGCGGCTCGTGTCGCTTCTCGAAGGACACCCGCAGTTCGTCCTGGCCGAGGTCGCGGCCTCGGAGCGCTCCGCGGGGAAGAGCTATCTCGAAGCGACGCGCTGGATCCTCCCGGGCGACGTGCCGGAGGAAGCCCGCGGTCTCGTCGTCAAGCCGGTGGACGCCGAATTCGCGTCGCCGGTCCTCCTCTCGGGGCTCGACGCCGCCGTCGCGGACACGGTCGAGCCGCTCCAGGCCGGGAAGGGCCGGCTCGTCGTCTCGAACACCCGCTCGTTCCGGATGCAGGCGGACGTTCCGCTCGTCATCCCCGAGGTGAACGGCGACCATCTCGCGCTCCTCGACGTTCAGCCGTGGCGCGCCTCGGGCGGCGGCATCGTGACGAACCCGAACTGCTCCGTCGTGGGCCTCGCGATGGCGCTCGCCCCGCTTCACCGTGCCCTCGGCGTCGAGGCGGTCTGCGTGACGACGATGCAGGCGCTCTCGGGGGCCGGCTACCCGGGCGTCCCCTCGCTCGACGCGCTGGGAAACGTCGTCCCGTTCATCGACGGAGAGGAGGAGAAGATCGAGCGCGAGCCGAAGAAGATCCTCGGGCGCCTCGTGAAGGGGCGCGTCGTGGACGCGGACTTCCCGATCTCGGTCTCCGTCAACCGCGTCCCGGTCCGGGACGGACACATGGAGTCGGTCTTCCTGAAGCTGACGTCGAAGGCCACGCTCGCCGACGTGAGGCACGCCCTCGCCTCGTTCTCGGGCGAGCCGCAGAGGCTGCGCCTCGCGTCGGCGCCGGCGCATCCGATCGTCGTGCGGGAGGAACGCGACCGGCCCCAGCCGGCCCGCGACGTCGAGGCGGAGCGGGGGATGACGGTGACGGTGGGTCGCCTGCGCGTCGACCCTGTCTACGACGTCCGCTTCACCCTTCTCGTCCACAACACGGTCCGCGGCGCGGCCGGGGCGGCGCTCCTGAACGCCGAACTCCTCGCGGCGACCGGCCGCCTCACCGCCGCGGTCGCTCGATGATCGTCCTGAAATTCGGGGGCACTTCGGTCGGCGACGGCATCCGGATCGGCCGTGTGGCCGACCTCGTCGCGGCACGCCGCGGAGACAAGCCTCTGGTCGTCGTCTCGGCGATGGGGGGAATCACCGACTTGCTGGAGGAGCTGAAGAGTTCTTCGAAAGCGAAAGACCGGGCTGCGGCCGAGGGCGCACTCGACGTCCTGGCGGCCCGCCACCGCGCGGCACTCGACGCCCTCGCGCTTCCGGATTCCGAGGCGAAAGCCCGCGCCCGGCAGCTCGAGCTGGAGATGGAGCGCGTCCGGCAGCTCTCGCTCGGGATCTCTCTCCTCCAAGAAGTCTCTCTTCGAACCTCGGATTCGCTCCTCTGCATGGGCGAACTCGTGGCGTCCCGGTTCGTCGCGGCCGCGCTCCGCACGCGCGGGGTGGAGGCTGTGTGGGTCGACCCGCGCGAGATCCTCGCGACCGACGCGACGTACGGAGCCGCGGTTCCCGTCGAGCCGGAGACAGCCAGGCGTGTCGCGTCGAGGGTCCTGCCCGAGCTGGAGGCCGGACGCGTCGTCGTGACCGGAGGCTTCGTCGGTGCGGCGGGCGACGGCTCGACGACGACACTCGGGCGCGGCGGGTCGGACTACTCGGCAGCGCTTCTCGGGGCGGCGCTGTCGGACTCGGGAGCACCCGTTTCCGTCATCGAGATCTGGACCGACGTGGACGGGATCCTGACGGCCGACCCGCGGATCGTCCCGGCCGCGCGCCTCGTCCCCGAGGTCGGCTACGCGGAAGCGGCAGAGCTGGCCTTCTTCGGCGCGAAAGTCCTCCACCCGGCCTCGATCCGGCCGGCGGTCGCGCGCAGGATCCCGGTGGGCGTCCGGAACACCTTCCGCCCGCAGGTGGCCGGCACGGTCGTGACGGCCGACGCGCCGGGGCACGGCGTTCGCGCCGTCGCGATGCGGAAAGGGGTCGCGGCCCTCTTCGTCGGGAGCCCGCGGATGCTCCTCGCGCACGGCTACGCCGCCCGCGTCTTCTCCGTCTTCGAGAAGCATCGCGTCCCGGTCGACGTCATCGCGACGAGCGAGGTCTCCATCTCGATCACCGTGGACGAGAAGGCGCCGCTCGACCTCCTCGCGGAGAGTCTCTCGGAGTTCGCGGAGGTGTCGATCCTCCGGAACCTCGCCGTCCTGTCGGTCGTCGGAAAGGGCATCCGGACGACGCCGGGCGTCGCGGCACGCGTCTTCGCGGCGCTCCGGGACGTCAACGTCGTTCTGATCTCGCAGGGGGCCTCGGAGACGAACATCACCTTCGTGGTGGACGCCGGCGACGCGGCGGAAGCTCTCCGCCGTCTCCACCGCGAGTTCTTCGAAGGGGGCGCGGCATGAGGGCGCTGATCGTCGGCTACGGAAAGATGGGGAAGGCGATCGAGGCGGCGCTCCTCGCGAAGGGGCATGCGATCTCTGGACGGATAGACGAGGGAGACCCACCGGGGGTTTTCGCCGTTGACGTTGCGTTTGAGTTCACGACCCCCGCTTCGGCCGAGGGTCTGGTGGTCTTTCTGCTTTCTAGGCAGATCCCGGTCGTCTCCGGCACCACCGGCTGGGACACGTCTGCGGCTGTTCGGCTCGCACGGGAGGAGAAGATCCCCTTTCTTCATTCTCCCAATTACTCCGTCGGCGTCGCGGTGATGCGGCGGCTCGCCGCGAGTGCGGCAACGATTCTTTCGCACTTCGCCTCTTTCGAGCCGGGGATCCTCGAGCGGCACCACTCCGCGAAGAAGGACGCGCCGTCGGGGACGGCGAAGCTGCTCGCGTCGGCCGTCGAATCCGCTCGTCCGGGCGCGACGGTCCCCGTCGTGGCGCTCCGGCAGGGAGGGCAGCCCGGCGAGCACGTCCTCTTCTTCGAAGGGGAGGCCGAGAGCCTCGAGATCGTCCACCGCGTCCGGTCGCGGGCGATCTTCGCCTCCGGGGCGGTCGCGGCAGCCGAGTGGCTCCTCGCGAGCGGCCGGACCGGCCCCGTCACCTTCGACGACTTTCTCGATTCCATCTCCAGCAGGGGGGCTCCATGAGAGACGGGACGGCCTCGAGGCTTTACGGCACCTTCACCGCCCTGATCACGCCCTTCACCGACTCGGGGGAGGTGGACGAGAGCGCCCTCCGCCGGCTCGTCCGGCGCCAGATCGAGGGGGGCGTCTCGGGGCTCGTCCCCTGCGGAACGACGGGGGAGGCGGTCACGCTCGACCCGGACGAGCACGAGCGGGTCGTGGCGGTCGTCGCCGAGGAGGCGCGCCGAGCCCCACGCCCGGTCCGGGTCATCGCCGGATGCGGTTCGAACGACACGAAGAAGGCGCAGAAGCTCGCGAAGCGCTGCGGCAGGGCGGGCGCGGACGCCCTCCTCGTCGTGACGCCCTACTACAACAAGCCGACGCCGAAGGGGCTGATCGAGCACTTCCGCGCGGTCGCCGACGCGGGGGAGCTTTCGATCGTCCTCTACAACGTGCCGGGGCGGACCGGCGTGAACATGCTGCCGGAGACCGTCCTGGCCCTCGCCGAGGACCCGCGCTTCGCGGCCGTGAAGGAGGCGTCGCTCTCCCTCGACCAGGCCTGCGAGATCCTCCGGTCGCGTCCCCCGGGCTTTTCCGTCCTCTCGGGCGAGGACTCGCTCGCCCTTCCGATGATCGCCTGCGGCGCGGACGGCCTGATCGCCGTCGTCTCGAACGAGGCGCCGCGGACGACGTCCGAGCTGGTCACCGCGGGGCTCGCGGGCGAGCGCGAGCGGGCGGCTGCCCTTCAGGCGAAGCTCTTCCCGCTCATGCGGGCGAACTTCCGCGAGTCGAACCCGATCCCCGTGAAATGGGCGATGCGCCGGCTCGGCGTCTGCGGCGGGGCGCTTCGCCTCCCGCTCGTCGCGCTTTCTCCGGCGCAGCACGCGCCTCTCGAGGAGGCGCTCCGGATCGCGGGGCTCCTCGGAGCCGACGGAAAGCCGGTGGAGGGGGCGTTGTGACTCGGGCCGAGGTCGTCGCGATGCTCGATTCGCTGGAGCGTGGGGAGATTCGGGCCGCGGAGAAGGATTCCTCGGGACGCTGGGTCCCGAACCGCACGGTGAAGGAGGGGATTCTCGCCGCTTTCCGTCTTGGGATCGAGTCGGAATCGGAAGCGGGCGTCCTTTCGTTCCGTGACCGCGACACGCTCCCTCCGCGCCGGCCCCTTCCCGCCGGAGTCCGCGTCGTCCCCGGCGGCACGGCGATCCGGCGGGGCGCGTTCCTCGCGAAAGGGGTCGTCGTGATGCCGCCGGCCTACATCAACGTCGGCGCGTACGTCGATGAGGGGTCGATGATCGACAGTCACGCCCTCGTCGGCTCCTGCGCTCAGGTCGGCAAGCGCGTCCATCTTTCCGCGGCGGCGCAGGTCGGTGGCGTCCTCGAGCCGGTCGGTGCCGTCCCCGTCGTCATCGAGGACGACGTCTTCGTCGGGGGCGGCGTCGGCATCTACGAGGGGGTCTGCGTGCGGCGGCGGGCTGTCCTGGCTTCCGGAGTCGTCCTGACGGGCTCGAGCGTCGTCTACGATCTTCCGAACGAGCGCGAGCTTCGCGCGTCGGCCGACTCGCCGCTCGAGGTCCCGGAAGGCGCCGTCGTCGTCCCCGGTGCGCGTCCTGCCCCCGGAGCGTGGGCGAAAGAGCGCAACCTCGCACTTTCGGCACCAATGATCGTGAAGTATCGCGACGAGAAGACCGATGCGAAGACGACTCTGGAGAGTGCTTTGAGATGAGGGGACGAGAGAGCGGCGCGCGGTCTTCGGCCGCACGTGCCTAGAAGGGTAATGGAGCATTGAGCGAGGCTGTCCTTCGCAGGGCTGCGGCGGCGTTCGGGACGCCGTTCTACTTCTACGACTTCGGACTGATCGAGCGTCGCGTTCGGGATCTTCGGCGCGCGGCCGGCCACCGCTTCGAGATCGCCTACGCAGTCAAGGCCAACCCTGCGCTCGGGATTCTTTCCTTTCTAGGCAGAATGGGGCTTTCTTCGGACGTCGCGTCGAGAGGCGAGCTTGCCGCGGCGCGTCGCGCCGGGTTTCCCCGTTCGAAGATCCTCTCGACAGGCCCGGCGAAGAGCGACGCCGACCTCGAAGCGCTCGTCCGTTCGCGGGTCTCGATGATCCACGCAGAAGGGGAATGGGAGCTCGAGAGACTCGAGGAAATCGCGAGCCGCGTTCGCCGGAAGGTCCGGGTCGGCCTCCGCCTGAATCCGCCTTGGGGGATCACGGAGAAGCGGGTCATCATCGGCGGCCCGGGCTCCGGGAAGTTCGGCTTCGACCTCCGGAGCGCCGAGAGAGTGCTTCGAAAGAAGAGAGATCGGGGCGCCTTCCCGCACCTCGACCTCTGCGGATTTCAGGTCTTCAACGCCTCGAACGTTCTCGACGCGATCCTGCTCGTCGAAAACACCGGGCGGGTTCTCTCTCTGGCTCTTTCACTTTCGAAGAAATACTCGGTCTCCTTGCGCTCCGTCGATTTCGGCGGTGGCTTCGGCGTGCCCTACGCCGACGGCGAGAAACCGCTGGATCTGGAGATTCTCAGAAAGGGTCTGGGAGAGATCGCGCGGCGCGCCGAGATCGAGCCGCTGCTGCGGGGGACACGGCTGGTCTTCGAGCCCGGACGCTTCCTCGTCGCCGAGTCGGGGACGTACGTCGTCAAGGTGCTCGGGACGAAACGGAGCCGCGGCGTCGACTACGTTCTCTTCGACGGCGGCATCCACCACTTCCTCCGGCCGGCTCTCTTCAACACCCCGCACCGCGCCCACCTCGTGAAGGCCGCCCGTGCCCGCGCCGGATCTTCACCTTCGAAGAAATCCTTCGTTCTCTCGGGTCCCCTCTGCACGGCTCTCGACATTCTTCACCCTTCCGCCCGCCTCCCGATGCCGGAGCGCGGGGACCTTCTCGCCTTCGAGAACGCGGGGGCTTACGGCTACACGGAGTCGATGCCGCTCTTCCTCTCGCACGAATGGCCGGCCGAGGTGGGCCTCCGGGACGGGCGCCTCGCCCGCCTTCGGCGTCCGCCGGGCGTCCGGGATCTCCTCGCCGCCCAGCGGGTGCCCTTCTGAGACGTCGTCTCGCCCGGCGTCGCATAGAATCCCTGACATGAGCGTCAAGGAACCCGAGGGCCCCGCGCTCCCGCTGACGGCCGAGCAGGAGAGGATCCGGAAGTCGAAGGAAGTGTGGCGGCAGAGGGCGGGGGAGGCCTTTTCGAAGACCCCTCCGTTTCGCAAGGACTTCACGACGGTCTCGTCGGCCGCGGTCAACCCGCTCGCGACGCCGGACGACCTCGCGGGCTTCGACTACGAGCGCGACCTCGGATGGCCGGGGGAGTTCCCGTACACGCGCGGCGTCCAGCCGACGATGTACCGCGGGCGCCCCTGGACGATCCGGCAGTTCGCGGGCTTCGGCTCGGCCCGCGACACGAACGAGC
>JBBIPB010000102.1:0-9857 GCA_037443065.1 Acidobacteriota bacterium
CCTCGGCGTCTGCGAGGCGGACCCCCACGTAGTTCCCTCCCGGGTTCGTCCACGTCCCCAGCGAGCAGCTCGTGCATCCCCCCATGCCCGGCATTGTGCCGACCGGGGCCGCAAACGGTCAAATCGTCCGACCGGTGTTCTAATGGAGGCTCGCTGAAGGAGGTTTCTTCGTGTCCGGCACCTCGTGGCTCCGCTATCGCACGCTCTCGCTCCATCTCCCGTCGACCGGCGTGGCGGTCGATCTCTCAAAGGCCTCCCTCCCCGAAGACGCGTTCAAGTGGGATCCGCTCGTCTTCCGCGGGTTTCCCGAGGCGTTCGCCGCGATGGAGGCGCTCGAGCATGGAGCCCTCGCGAATCCGGACGAGAGCCGGATGGTCGGCCACTACTGGCTCCGCGCGCCGCACCTCGCCCCCGATCCGGCGGTCCGCGCCGTCATCGAGGCGACCGGCAAGCAGGTCCGCACGTTCGCGGCGGACGTCCATTCCGGGAAGATCGCCCCTCCGAAGGCGCCGCGCTTCCGCAATCTTCTCGTCGTCGGCGTCGGCGGCTCCGCGCTCGGCCCGCAGCTTCTCGCCGACGCCCTGACGACGCCGAACGACCGGCTCCACCCCTTCTTCTTCGACAACACGGACCCGGACGGCATGGTGCGCGAGCTCGCGCGGATCGCCATGTCGGGAGGGCTCGCGACGACGCTCACGGTCGTCATCTCGAAATCCGGAGGGACGAAGGAGACCCGCAACGGGATGCTCCTTGCCGAGGAGGCCTATCGCCGCGCGGGGCTCGACTTCGGCCGGCACGCGGTCGCGGTCACCGGCGGCCGGAGCGAACTGGACGGCGTCGCCCAGAAGGAGCGCTGGCTCGCGCGCTTTCCGATGTGGGACTGGGTGGGGGGCCGGACCTCCGTGACCTCCGCGGTGGGGCTCCTCCCCGCCGCCCTGCAGGGGATCGACGTGGCAGAGTTCCTCGCGGGCGCCGCCGCGATGGACGAGGCGACACGCCTGCCGCGCGTCGCGGAGAACCCCGCAGCTCTCCTCGCCCTCGCGTGGTACCGCGAGACGGAAGGCCGAGGGAAGAAGGACATGGTCGTCCTGCCTTACAAGGACCGCCTCCTCCTCTTCTCGCGCTACCTCCAGCAGCTCGTCATGGAGTCGCTCGGAAAGGAGATTGACCTCTCCGGGCGCGTCGTCGAGCAGGGGATCTCCGTCTACGGGAACAAGGGCTCGACCGACCAGCACGCCTTCGTCCAGCAGCTGCGGGACGGCCTCGCGAACTTCTTCGTCACCTTCATCGAGGTGGAGAAGGACCGGAGCGACGGACTCCCGACCTTCCCCGTCGAGACCGACGTGACGCCCGGGGACTTTTTGCTCGGATTCCTCCTCGGGACGCGCAAGGCGCTCGCCGAGAAGGGGCGTCCGTCCGTCACGATCGTCCTCCCTGACGTCTCGGCTCGCTCCCTCGGCTTCCTCATCGCCCTCTACGAGCGGACCGTCGGGCTCTACGCCTCCCTGATCGGCGTCAACGCGTACAACCAGCCCGGCGTCGAGGCGGGAAAAAAGGCGGCGGCCGCCATCCTCGAGCTGCAACGGAAGGTCCTCGTCGAGGTCCGCGCGAAACCGAAGGAGCACCGGTCGGCCGAGGAGATCGCGCGCGCCGTCGGGGCCGAGGCCGATACGGAGATCGTCTTCAAGATCCTCCGCCACCTCGCGGCAAACCCCGAGCGGGGCGTCACGGTCAAGGACGGAGCCACCCCCTACGACGCGCTCTTCGGGCTTGCCTGAGCCGGGGCAACGTGCAGGAGAATCGGGTCGGCGCCGCATCCGGGCCCGGTCTCGGAAGCTAGAATGACCTCGAGAAACGACCATGACCCCCCGGGAAGCTGAGCCGCCGGAGTCCGCCGTCAACAACCTCGTTGACGAGTACCGCTCCCGGTGTCTCTGGTTCCTGCGGCCGGATTACTACCCGGCGGATACGGCCCAGCGTTTGCGGGTCCTGGAACAGATCCAGAAATACGGGGACCGAGCGGCCTTTCAGAAGGCCGGAGAGCTGAAGCGATGGTTCTCACGAGCCTCCAGCGCCGGATCTGCCAACTCATAGCCGAGAGCCGCGTCCGATCCGGCGAGAGCTATGTCGCCGGCGGTGTGGCCCTCAACGAGATCCTCGCAGGCGACCGCATCTCGCGGGACATCGACTTGTTCCACGACACGGAGGAAGCGGTTGCGCAGGCGTTCGATGCGGACCGGCGTCTACTCGAGTCGCGGTCTTTTTCCGTTCGTGTCCTTCGGGAGCGGCCTTCCTTCGTGGAAGCCGAGGTCGCGGGCGAGGGGTCTGTCGTCCTCCTCCAATGGACTCGCGACAGCGCGTTTCGGTTCTTCCCGCTCGTATCCCATGTCGATTTCGGCCTGATGCTGCATCCTTTCGACCTCGCCACGAATAAAGTCCTCGCGCTCGTGGGCCGGATCGAGGCACGTGACTGGGTGGATGTCCTTCTCTGCCACGAACGGCTCCAGCGCTTCGGATACATCGTCTGGGGGGCCTGCGGCAAGGACCCGGGCTTCAATCCGGAGGCGATCCTGGAGCTGGCCATGCGGTCGAGCCGGTACACGGCCGAGGAGATCGGAGCCCTCGATTTTGCAGGCTCTCCGCCCGATGCGGCGCAGCTTTCGAGGACCTGGCGGGCCGCTGTCGCCGAGGCGCACGAGATTGCGTCCGCCCTTCCTCCGGCCGAAGCCGGACACTGCGTTCTCGGTGCGGACGGCCAGCTTTTCTCGGGTGACCCTTCTGCGATCGAGAAGGCGTTGACGCGAGGGGAGATTCGATTTCACGCCGGCCGAATCCGCGGGGCCTTTCCGGAAGTCCAACCGCGATAGGGCTTCTGGCCGGAACTTACATCCCCTCCTGAAGATCATTCCTCCAACAACACCGCCGTGAAGGGCCGCCGGGACAACGCGGCTACGGCCCTTTCTTCACGCTCTTCACGAGCGTGTCGAAGAAGGACTTCTCTTTCTCGACCGTCTTCTTCGGCCCGGTCAGCTTGAAGAAGACTGATCCGCGCGGGCCCTCGGCGATCGCCCCCTCGAGGGCGAAGCCCTTCTTCGGGCCCGTGGAGATGGCGCCCATGCCCATTCCTCCCGTGTAGGTCCCTTCCGCGGCGCAGATCGTCACCCGGATTTCTCCGATCTTCATCTGCGAGCGGGAGGGCTTCTTCGACCCGGGCTCGGGCGTCATCTGGGCGACCCATCGGTCGACGTTCGCGTCGACGCCGCCCCCCTGCCCCTGGCCGAAGTAGAAGACTGCGATCTCGGCCCCCTCTTTGTCACCCGTGGCTACGGGCGTCCGGTACGTGGCCACGCGCATGGAGGAGCCGGGCACGCTGGTCCAATCCTTCGGAACGGTCCAGGAGAGACCGCCCGCCGTGGTGACGGGAGTGACGGCCGCCGTGGAGCCGTGCGAGGAGGTGAGCTGAGCGAGAAAAACGAGGGCGGTGAGCATCATGGCCGCGGATTCTTCCATATTCCTGCCATAAGCTTGCGTGAGATGGAGCAACGCATCGGCCGATTCGAGGAGGTGGTCCGGGACCGCCCGTCCCCCGTCGATCCCCCCGTCCCGGATCGACGACCCGCTCCTCCTCGCCAGGCTCCACGACGCGGCGCTCTTTCTCCGCGCCTTTCCCCGCCGGGCGGTAGACGTCTCCGTGGCGGAGCGGATCCTCCGGGAGATCCCGCCTCGGCTGGCGGCTCTCGCCCGGCGCGGGGTGGACCTCTCCGGCCTCGACGACTTCGTCGGGGTCGGGATCGGCGGGACATCGCTGACGATGGAGTTCTCGTGGGGAATGACGCGTGGGCTCGTCCGACGGCACGGCCCCGAGGTCTCGATCGCCTGGGACGAATTCGAGTCTCCCGCGCGCCTCTCGTCCTCCCTCTCGCAGCTCCTCCCGTTCCTCCCGGAGCGTTCCCTCGCCGACGTCGGCATCGACTACGCCGCATGGCTTCGGGCCGCGCTCCCGAAGGGAACGCGCGACGGGGGGCTTCGCCTTCTCGTCGAGGCGTTCGACCGGACGGACGAAGACGACGACCGGCGCGCGGAGCGATGGGACCTCCTCGGCCTTCCGATCCGATGGACGCTCGGGGCCTCGCGCGCCTCGCGGACGCTTGCGCGGCTCTCCGGCGGGCGACTTTTCGTCGATCCGGATCCGCTCCTCTCGCGGCGGGACGTGTCGATGGCCCGCGAAGGAGTGGCTCCCGTCTCGTCGATCCTCCGGCTCGATCGACGCGCCGGCGCGGCTTTTCTCGACGCCGCCCGGGCCGCCGTCGGCGTGAGGTACCGGGAGCTCCACGCCTTCACGTGGGGAGAGCCCCGGGACGTCGTCCGGGGCGACCTGGGCCGCGGCCTCTCGATCTGGTGCTGTGGGATTCTCCCCGCGCACCGGCTGCCGCTCCGCGCCGGGTACGGATTCCTCCTCGTCCGAAACGGAGTCCCGATCGGTTACGGCGACGCCTACGCTCTCGGCGACCGCCTCGACCTCTCCTTCAACGTCTTCTATGCCTTTCGCGACGGCGAATCGGCCTTCGCCTACGCGCGGACGGTCGCTTTCTTCGCCGCATTCCTCGGGACGCGGTCGGTCTTCGTCGATCCGTACCAGCTCGGCCGGGAGAACGAGGAAGCGGTGGAGTCGGGGGCCTTCTGGTTCTACCGGAAGCTCGGATTCCGCTCGGCGGACACGCTCATCGAAGGGCTCGTGCGCCGGGAGGAAGAGCGCGCGGCGCGGACCCCGGGCTGGCGGACGCCGGCCGGCACGCTCCGCCGCATCGCCGAAGCGCCGGTCCTCCTGGACCTTCCCGGCCGGAAGCCATCCCCCTGGCGCGCGGTCTCGCTCGACGAGGTCGGCCTCCGGATCCAGCGGCGGATGGCCGCCTCCCGGCTCTCCCCGGGGGCCTTTCGTCGCGCCTCCCGCGAGCGTGTGGCCGGGACGCTCGGTCTCGATCTCGAAGCGCTCGCGTCGCGCGAGCGCGATTTTTCGCGGAGTCCCTCGCGCGTTTCGACCGGGCCGTCTGACGCCCGAAGGTCAGCGGAGGAAGGCGCCGGACCGCTCGCGGAGAATCTCGAGCGGACCCTTCCCGATGTCGTTCCGGAAGTGCCTCCCCTCGAACCGGATTCTCCCGGCCGCCTCGCACGCCTTCTTCAGGGCCGTCGAGAGCGAGCGGCCCCGGGCGCAGACCGAGAGGACGCGGCCGCCCGAGGTGACGAGCTTCCCCTCCCGGTCGAGCGCGGTCCCGGAGTGGAAGACGACGACGTCGGGATCGGACATGGCGTCCTTTATCCCCTCGATGGACCTCCCGCGCTCGTAGGGGCCGGGATAGCCTTCGGACGCGACGATCACGCAGGAGGTCGCCTCGCGCCGCCAGGCGATCATTCCGGCGGCCTCCAGCTTTCCTCGCGCCGACGCCACCAGGAACGGGACGAGATCGCTCTCGAGCCGGAGCAGGACCGCCTGCGCCTCGGGGTCGCCGAACCGGACGTTGTACTCGAGGACGTACGGGGTCTGCCCGCTCTCGAGCATGAGGCCGACGTAGAGGATGCCGCGGAAGGGCCGCCCTTCGGCCGCCATTCCCTTCAGGGTCGGGTGGACGATGTAGGTCAGGACGTCGGCGGAGGTCCCGGCGTCGAGGACGACCGAGGGGGAATGGGCGCCCATCCCGCCCGTGTTGGGGCCGCGGTCGCCGTCGAAGACCTTCTTGTAGTCCTTCGTCGTCGCGAGCGGGATGGCCAGCGTCCCGTCGCAGATGCACATGAAGGTGACCTCTTCTCCCGTCAGGAAGCGCTCGACGAGGAGGCGGTCGCCGGCCTTCCCGAAGACGCGATCCTCGAAGAAGAGCCGGAGCGCCTTGTCGGCCTCGTCCCGCGTGCTGACGATGACGACGCCCTTCCCCGCCGCGAGCCCGTCCGCCTTGAAGACGCAGGGGAGGCCGATCTTCTTCACGGCCGCCTCGGCCTCGGCTCTCGTCACGCAGACCTCGGCCTGGGGCGTCGGGATGCCGTACTTCTGCATGAATCCCTTCGAGAAGACCTTGGACCCCTCGAGTTCGGCAGCAAGGCGGTTCGGACCGAAGGCGAGAAGCCCCCGCGCCGCCAGCTCGTCGACGAGGCCGAGCGTGAGGGGAAGCTCCGGGCCGACGACCGTGAGGTCGACCGACATCGACTCGGCGAAGTCGGCCAGTTCCACGACGTCCTCGGCTCCGATCGGGATGCAGGTGGCCTTCTCGGCGACGCCGGGGTTTCCGGGAGCACAGAAGATCTCCGTCACCTCGGGGGACTGGGAGAGCTTCCAGACGAGGGCATGCTCCCGCCCCCCTCCGCCGACCACGAGAATCCGCATGGCCCGTGAATCATAGGACAGCCGGGAAGTTCCTCTTGAATTCCCCCTGGAAAGGGGTCTAAGCTTCCCGTTGGCTTCAAAGGCCGTCGTGTCGTGGTGCCTCTCGGTTCCGCCTTCGACCCGCCCGGAGGAGACGCGGTGAGCGTGCCGCTTTCTCCGGTGGCGGACGCTGCCCGGACGGCGGCCGGCGAGGCGCGCGCGCGGGCCATTTCCTTCGGCCAGCGCGGCGAGTTCCCGGCGGCACTCGCCCATTTCGACGAGGCCCTCCAGCTCGCCCGGGCCACCGGCGACGAGGCCTTCGTCGACTGGATCTTCGTCTCCCGGGCGGCGGCGGCTGTCGAGGTCGGGGCCGCAGAGGCCGACCTCCTCGAGCTGAAGGAGATCCTTCTCCGCCGGACCGACCCCGCCATCGCGCTTCGCGCCGCCTCGTCGCTCTCGGTGGCGTTCGACCTCCGGCGCGACACGCGGAAGGCCCTTTTCTACGCCCGGATCGCCGAGCGCCACGCCGCGGACCTGGGCGAGGCGTCCCACCTCTCGGCGACCGCGAACCGCCTCGGAACCATCCTCGCCGCCTCCAGCCGGTTCGAAGAGGCCGTCGCCGCATTCCGGACCGCGCTCGACTGGAACGCAAAGGAGTCCGGGGAGGCTGGCGATTCGGAGATCTGGCGCGCGCAGACCGAGGACAACATCGGCTACTGCCTCATTGCCCTCGACCGGATGGACGAGGGGATGGAGCTGGTCCACGGGGCGCTCGAAACACTCCGGCGGAAGAACGCGACGGGGTTCCTCGTCTACCCGCTCATGGACCTCTCGTTCGGCTACCTCAAACAGGACCGGTACGTGGAAGCCCGCTTCTTCGGCGAGGCCGCTCTCGAGCGACTCGAGGCCGGTGGCCCGACGGGCGACACGGCCGTCGAAAAGAACCTGCTCTACCTGCTCGGCGAGGCCTGTCAGCTCTCCGGCGACGAGGACGAGGCGGAGGAATGGTTCGCCCGTCTCGCCCGCCACTATCCCGAGTTCAAGAACCTCCGGACGTATCTCGAGGTCTTCGACCTCCGGAACGTCATCAACCTCAGAACCTGACCGATGAGCTCGCGCACCCTTCCCGCCTTCCGCCTCTTCGCGGCCCTCGCGCTCGCCGCGGGGATCGCGATGCTTTCGCACCAGGCGTCTGCCGCGTCGGCGGTTCTCACGAAGAGCGGGACGCTCTACGAGGTCTTCCCGACGACGTACGGTGCAGCGACGGGCGCGGCGACCGACCCGAACGCGAATCTCCCGGTTCTCGCTCTCCGGACGACGCCGACCGACGGCACGCCGACGGTGCAGGTCGTGGACGGGACGACCGACGGGGACACCGAAGGATCGGCGTCGATCGAGTTCGAGGAGGAGACCCAGACTCTCTTCCTCGTCTTCACGAAGCAGCAGAGCCTCTACCGGGGCGTGACCGTCGCCCTTCTCCAGAACGGTTTCTGGTCTTCGCAGCAGCTCCTTCCCACGCCAGGCTACACGCTCGCGATGAATCCCCAGATGGTCCTCAGCCGCCAGAACTACCTCGACACGTCGGCACCGAACCCGGCAGCCTGGGTCTACAAGTGGCGGTCGATCGTCTCGGTCGTCTGGTGGGAGGAGGGTTCCCTCGCCCAGGCGAAGTACTCCGCCCTGTTCGTGGAGGACGGCGCCCTGAACCGGGACTACATAGAGGGGTACAACCTGAACGACCTCGTCGGGACCGTGGGCCAGACCCAGACGGCTGGCCTTCCCCCGTCGACGTACCGCTTCCCTGCCGTCCAGCGCGACTTCGCCGGGGACGGCGGCGTCCTCGTCTCCTTCGCGAACCTCGTGGCACAGCGTCAGGTCGTCGGGTCGATCGGGTTCCTGAGTGCCCCGATCGCGGGGCCGGGCATCGGCGGTCCGGTCGCGAATTCGCGGCACCGCCCCATCTTCCGGACGATGGGCGACGGCTCCCTGCCGGGCGACCGCGCCGGCCAGGCCGCGAGCCTCGGCACGATCATCTCCCCGACGGGCACCTCGACCTTCTGGTGGATCGAGGGCTCCACGATGAAGGTCCTTCCCGGGAACGCCGCGAAGGACGCGGCGCCGCTCTCGATGCCGATCCGGCCCGACTTCTCCGCGGACAAGGCGCTCGCCGTCGCCCGCGAGATGGCCGAGAAGCAGTAAGCCTTCCTCGCGGCTCGGCCGGAGGATGTGCTCACCTGGGCCGGTGACGCCATGACGAGACACGACATCCGCGAAAGGCTCCACGAGAGCGTTCTCCTCGCCGACGGCGCAGTCGGGACGCTTCTCGTCGCACGCGGCGCGCCGCCTGACGGGCCCCGCTCCCCTCTCTGCATCTCGTCACCCGGGCTCGTCCGGGAGGTCCATGACGACTACGTCTCCGCCGGCGCCCAGATCCTGACGACGAACACGTGGGACGCGAACCGGGCGAAGCTCTCGCGGTTCGACTGGGCCGACTCGCTCGAGAAGATCAACCGTGAAGGGGTGCGTCTCGCGCGCGCGGCGGCGGAGGGAGAGTACGTCCTGGTCTCGGGCGAGATGGGGCCTCTCGGCCAGCTCGTGAAGCCCTACGGGCCCCTCACGAAGGCGCAGGTGCGGGAGATCTTCACGGAGCAGGC
Organism: Acidobacteriota bacterium; assembly: GCA_037443065.1. Classification (GTDB taxonomy): domain Bacteria; phylum Acidobacteriota; class Thermoanaerobaculia; order UBA5066; family UBA5066; genus DAOMFB01. Next base: position 9,007 of record JBBIPB010000102.1, read on the forward strand.
CCGCATCCTTCTCGAGGAAGGGGTCGACCTGATCGGCCTCGAGACCTTTTCGTCCGGCCTCGAGATCCTCGAGGCGATCCGTGCCGTCCGCTCGCTCTCCGAAGAGATCCCGATCCTCGCCTCCCTCACGTTCCTCGCGGATGGCAAGACGAGCTTCGGCGACGAGGCCGTCCACGCCCTCCACGCCCTCGCCGACGCGGGGGCGGACGTCGTCGGGATGAACTGCACGATCGGACCGCAGGAATCGCTCGACGTCTTCGTCCGCGTCGCCGGCACGCTCGCCTCTCCCGTCTCGATCATGCCGAACGCCGGCTACCCCTGGACCGTCTCCGGCCGGACGGTCTACCCCGCCACGCCCGACTATTTCCGCGAGATCGCCCGCGACTTCGTGAAGACCGGGGCCGCGATCCTCGGCGGCTGCTGCGGGACCGGGCCCGAACACATCGCGGCCATGGCGCGCGAGGTCGTCGGAAAGAAGCGGTTCCTCACCGCCCCGACCCGTGCCGCCGTCGAGGTCGAGCGGCCGCCCGGCCCTGCCGAACCGGCGCTCGAGACGTCGGCCCTGAAGCGGAAGCTCGCCGACCCGGCCGCCTTCGTCGTCACGGCCGAGGTCGAGCCGCCCAAGGGGATCGACGCCTCCTCGGCCGTCGACGGCGCCCGCCGGCTGAAGGCCCTCGGCGTCGACGGGGTCAACGTCACCGACAACCCGATGGCACGCCTCAGGATGTCCTCGATCGCCGTCGCGCACCTCGTCAGGACGGAGACCGGGGCCGAGACGATTTTTCACGTCTCGCCGCGCGACCGGAACGTCCTCGGGATCCAGTCCGACCTCCTCGGGGCGGCCGGCCTCG
>JBBIPB010000103.1:0-9530 GCA_037443065.1 Acidobacteriota bacterium
CGAGCAGGTTCCGGACGATCGACCGGCAGCGGTCGGTCTCGCGCTCGATGAGCTTCAGGTTCCTGAGGAGCGTGTCGCGTAGCTCGGCCGGATCCGCCCCTTCCTCGAGGTGCCGGATCAGGAGCTTCGAGAAGGTGAGGATTCCCGCCAGCGGGTTGTTGATCTCGTGCGCGATGGAGGCGGAGAGCTGTCCGAGGGAGGCGAGCTTTTCCGTCTGGACGAGCTGGTCCTGAGCGCTTTTCAGAGCCTCGGTCCGCTCCTCGACCTGTCGCTCGAGGCTGTTCAACAGCTCGAGCCGCTCGGCCCGTCCCTTGGCGAGCGAGTCGGCCATGTCGTTGAAGGAGGTCGCGAGGCTTCCGAGCTCGTTCCGGGCGTGGACGGGGACGGTGGCGCGCAGGTTTCCGCGCCCGATCCGTCCGGTCGCCTCCACCATCTCCTGGACCGGCCGCAGAACGATGCGGCGGACGGCGACGCCGAGCGTCACTCCGACGGCGAGAATGCAGATGACCGAGATCCAGAGCGTCTTCCGGGTCTGCTCGGAGACCCGGGCATCCACCTCCTGGAGGGAGACCGAGACGTCCACGACGCCGAGAACGCTCTGTTCCGGCGGGTGAATATGGCAGGCGGCCGAGGAGCAGGCCGGCTCGTTGTAGATCGGCGTCACCATGCCGAGGATCCTGTGGCCTCCCGGAGCACGGTAGATGCGGGCTCGGGAGGGAACCGAGAGCCTCACGAGCGGCTGCCCGGCAGCGTGGCACGCGTAGCAGGATTCCGCCTTCTTGTCGACCAGCGTTCCCGTCTCGCCTTTCGCGGTCGAGAACATGATCCGTCCTTCCTTGTTGAAGATCCGGACCTTCTCGACCCCTTCGCGTTCGGAAATGGCCTGCATGACTCGGTACGCGTCGTCCTTGTGGTCGGAGAGCATCTGGTCGTGGGTGCTCGTGCGGATCGTGTCGGAGAAAAGGGCGGCGCCGCGGCGGGTCTCGTCCATCATCTGGGTCTGTTGCGCGCCGATGGTCAGGACGGCGAAGAGCCCGATCGAGACGAGGGTCACTCCGGCGACTGTCGCGATGAGCGCGACGCTCAAGCGGCGCCACCAGGGGATCCCGAACGTATCCATCTTCGTGCCGGGCGGGGCCTCACCGCGAGGCAGGCCCTGCCACGACACGAGTTTGCGGGCTGCCGGCACCTCCGTTCATGACCTAAATGCATCAGGGAGAGCCGAAACGTAAGATTCCTCCGGAGGTTTCGGGGAATGGCGGGACGGAGATGGGCCATGTCGGCCCTCGTTCTGATCGCGGCTGCCGCTTCGGGGGGGGAGTCGCCGAAGAGCCCGGGGAGCCCCGCGGCCTGGGAACGGATCGAAGCGGCCGTCCGCTCCCGGATGTCCGCCGAGAGGATCCCGGGGCTCGCGATCGCCGTCGCCGACTCTTCCGGCCGGACGGCGGAGAGGTACTTCGGCGCCGCAGATCTGAAGACGGGTCGTCCCGTCGCACCGGACACGCTCTTTCAGATTGGCTCGCTCTCGAAGGCCTTCACGGCTGCACTCGTCCTCCGGCTCGTCGAGGCGGAGCGCCTCGACCTGGAATCCCCGGTCACGGAATGGCTCCCCTGGTTCCGCCCGTCCCAGGGAGTCCGAGTCCCCACGATTCATCAGCTCCTGACGCACACGGCCGGACTGCCGGGGGACCGGGACGACATTCCGTCGCCTCTTCCGGTCGTCTTCGCGACGCGCGAGCGCCGGGCGCTGCCCGGCGGAAGCCCGGGATTCCACTACTCGAACATCGGCTACCAGGCGCTCGGCCTCGTCCTCGAAACGGCCGCGCACAGACCCTACGCCGAGCTTCTCGAGTCCGAGATCCTCAGGCCGCTGGGGATGAGCGCGACCTCGGGGACGATCACGGCGGCGGCTCGCGCCACGTCGGCGACGGGGTACGAGCCGGCGTGGGACGATCGGCCGCCGCATCCGCGCGATCCACTCGTCGAGGCCCCGTGGGTCGAGTACGCGGCAGCGGACGGATGCCTCCTGTCTAACGCGGCCGACATGGCGCGCTGGCTTCGGATGCTGCTGTCCCGGGGAGCCGCACCCTCCGGAAGGATCCTCTCGGAGGAGAGCTTCGGGCGGATGACACGGCCCTGGGTCCGGGTCGCGCCTCTCGATCCCTCCTCGTATGGCTACGGCTTCTTCGTCCGGAGCGCCGAAGGCCGGACGTTTCTTCTCCACACGGGCGGGATGCCCGGTTTCGCGTCGGCTCTCGAGGCGGACCTCGGGAGAGGAATCGGCGTCGTGGTCCTGACCAACGTCGCCCGAGCCGACGTCCGCCCGACGGACATCGCCGGCTTCGTCCTCCGGACGCTCCTGGCCGACGCGGCGGGAGAGGCTCTTCCGGAAATCCCCGAGGAAGATCGCACGCGCGTTCCGAATGCAAAGGAATACGCCGGAACTTTCGTCTCCGGTTCGGGCGAGAAGATCGTCCTTTCGGCGGAAGAGGACCGGCTCTTCCTCGTCCGGGACGGAAAGCGGTTCCCGCTGGAGCCCCGCGGAGAGGATCGCTTCTGGGTCGATCACCCGGACTTCGGGCTCTTCTTCCTCAGGTTCGCGCGCCAGAACGGACGTCCCGTCGAGGCCGCGTACGGCCCGGCGTGGTACGTCTCCGAGGCCTACGAAGGGCGACGCTCGTTCGACGTCCCGAAGGAATGGTCGGGCTATCGCGGTCACTACCGGGCGACGAATCCCTGGACGAGGAGCTTCCGCGTCTTCTTCCGGCAGGGAAAGCTCTTCCTGGCCACGTCCGCCGGCGACGAGCGGCTCCTCGTCCCGCTCGAGCCCGGGCGCTTCCGGGTCGGCGCAGAGCGTGTGCCGGAGACACTGAGGTTCGACGAGAGCGTCGACGGCTGGGCGCAGCGCGCGGTCCTCTCCGGCGTCTCCTTCTACCGCTTCTTCACGCCCTGAGCGTGCGGGCGAAGACGAGAATGCCGGGTTTCACGGAAGCCCCGGGGCCGAGGAGCTTCCGGAGGCCGGCCTCGTAGGCCGCGAGCTGCGGCGCGTAGAGGGCTTCTCGCTCGCGCCGTTCCACCTCGGAGGCGAGCCGGTCGGTCTTCCAGTCGACGATCTGCCAGCCGTCGGCCTCCTCGAAGAGAAGGTCGATCTTCCCTTCGACGATTGGCCGGCCGGGGAGGGCGTCGTCGACGTAGAGGAGCGGCAGCTCGGCGAAGCGCCGCCTGGCCGCGAAGGCGCGCTGGACGACGTTCGTGGCGAGAAGCGCCGTCACGAGCGCTATCGCGTCGCGCTGCTCGTCCTCGAAGAGTGCGTCGCAGGATCTCCTCGCCTCGTCCCTCGTTGCCGTCGCATCCGGGGCGGTGCCTCGCTTCAGGAGCGCCTCCATCGCCGCGTGGACGGCGACGCCGATCCGCCGGCCGCGGTCCGGAGCCTCGTCGCGGTCCGCGGGCTCGGTGTCCTCGTGCGTGAGGGGGCGCGCGGGCTCCTTCTCGCCGGCCCGGCGGAGCGCGCGGGACGCGGTGGCCCGGACCCGCTCGAGGCGCGTCCCAGCCGACGCCATTTCCGCAGCGACGTCGACGGCGGGGACGGAGGACGGGCGTTCGGTCCGGGGCTTCGGCGGGGAGACGTCGGCCGCGACGATCTCCACGAGCGGCGCGAGATGGGCGTCGGCCGTCTCGAAGCCGGCCAGAGGGGCGAGGAAGCTCTTCCCCAGCCCGTCGGAGAGCTCGCCGTCCTTCTTGACGTACCGCTTCCGGAACCACGAGACGACGAGCGTCTCCTTCGCCCGGGTGAGACCGACGTAGAGGAGCCGCCGCGTCTCGGCCTCCTGCCGCTCGTCGTCTCCCCGAGCCACCTCGGCCAGCCGCGCCGTGCCGACGGAGACGGCTCCGAAGCGGAGCCGGACGCCGTAGCGCCCTCCGGCCTTTTCGCAGACGACCGACGCCCGCGGCCCGCGCCGCTTCTGCTCCTTGAGGCCGAGATCGGCAAGGACGACGACCGGGAACTCCAGCCCCTTGGCCTTGTGGAGCGTCATCAGCCGGACGGCATCGCCCTCCTCCTCGCGGGCCGCCGGCTCGGGGCCGTCCTCCTCCATCCGGCGCCGGAGGCGGGCGGCCGCCTCCCGGAACGAGAGCTGTTCGCGGTCGAGCTCCCGCGCCAGGACGAGGAGCCGCTCCAGATTCGCGGACGCCTGCAGCGGGTTCACGACGGCGCCGCTCTCGGCGGCCGCGAACGCCTGCGTCGAGACGAGGAGGTCCTCGAGAGTCTCCGCGAGGGGCCTTCGGTGCCGCCGCCCGTGAAGCCGGAGGAGCAGGTCGGCGGCGGGACGAAGAGGGGAGTCCGGGGGCAAGGCCCCGAGGTCGTCGAAGCGGAGGCCGGACTCGACGGCCTCGAGGAGCTCGGGGTCGCTCGCGCCGAAGAGGAGGGACTTCAGGACGGCGACGACCGAGACGGTGTCGCCCGGGTCGTCGATGGCCGAGAGCGCCGCGACGACCGCGGCGACCTCCTCGCGCCGGTAGAAGCTCTTTCCCCCTTCCAGGAGAAAGGGAATGCCCGCCTCCCGGAAGGCGTGCTGGAGAAAATCGATCGCCGTGTGGCGCGGGACGAGGACGGCGATCCGACTCCAGGGCCGGCCGCCTCCGGCGAAACGGGAGAGGAGGAGGTTCGCGACGGCGCGGGCCTCCTGCTCGTTGGCCTTGATCTGCTCGTCGTCTTCTCCGTCGCCTTCTTCTCCGGCCGGCCTCCGGCCGGTTCCCGGCTCCGGCGGGGGCGGGGCGAGGAAGAGAACCCCGGGGGACGGACCGGATGTCGTCTTCGGTCCCGGCGAGAACGCGGAGTAGGGGACTCGCCAGGGCGAGTTTCCGTCGGAAGCCGGGAGGAGAGCCGGGCCGACGGCATTCACGAAGTCGAGGAGCGGTCCGGTGGCGCGGAAGTTCGTCGTGAGCGTGAGGACGCTCGCGACACGGTTACGCGCCTCGCCGTAGGTCTCCACGTCGGCCCGCCGGAAGCGGTAGATCGACTGCTTCGGGTCGCCGACGAGGAAGAGGCGTCCGGGCTCGGGGGTCAGCTCCGTCCAGCCGTCGCCCTGGGGCGACGAGGGAGCCGAGAGGCGCATCGCGATCTCGGCTTGAACCGGGTCCGTGTCCTGGAACTCGTCCACGACGAGCGCGTCGAACCGTTCGTGGAAGTGCTCGCGGGCGGCCCGCGAGTCCCGGAGAAGGTCCCGCGCCTTCAGGAGCAGGTCGTCGAAGTCGAGAATTCCGCGTTGCTCTTTCGCGTCCTCGATCTCCCGGAAGAAGGACTCGCGGATCTCCGCGACGAGAGCCGTCAGCTTCGGGACGAAGGGGAGAGCGGGGAGGAGCGCGTCGAGACGTGCGACGTCCTCGCGCGACGAGGAGATCGCGTCCTTGACCTCCGGCGGCCAGTTCCCTCGAAGGTCGATCGAGAGATCCGGGCGGAAGGCGGCGAGCTCGTCGCCCCCAAGCCGGAGAAGCGTCCTCAGCTCCCCGAGAACTTCGAGGACGCGCTCTCTCTTCTTCTCGTCTTTCTTCGAAGAAAGAAGGATGACGAGCGGCTCGTACGTCCCGAGAAGGCGCCGGCCCGCGTCGCGGACCTCCCCGGCTCCGTCCGCCGGCAGCGTGGAGCGGTCGAGGACGAGGCGCTCCGCGTAGAGCGCCGTCGCGAGGTCGTGAAGGGCCGCGGGATCGGCTCCGGCGCGGAGCGCGTCGGCGACCGGACCCTCGGCGCGGCGGGCTTCCCGGTCGAACCAGGCGGCGAACGCCTCCTCGGCGAGGTCGGCCGCGAGGAGCTCGTCGCCGGAGGCGAAATCCGGGTCGATGCCCGCCTCGACGGGGCGTTCCCGGAGCAGGCGGGCGCAGAACGAGTGGATGGTGGAGATCTCGGCCGCCTCGAGGTCAAATCGGGCGCGCTCCGCGAGTGCCTTCCGCTCCGGGCTCGTCGCCGCGTTCCGGGCCTCGTCCAGCGCCACGCGCAGGCGCGTCTTCATCTCGCCGGCCGCCTTCTCGGTGAAGGTCATCGCGGCGATGCGGCCGAGCGGCACGCGCCGGTCCAGGACGAGACAGCAGATCCGGTCGACGAGGGTCGTCGTCTTTCCGGTTCCCGCGGACGCTTCGACGAGGAAGGAGGACGAGGTCTCCGTCGCGGCCCTTGTCCGGTCGGCGTCGTCGCGCAGGCTCACGGGATCCCCCGGAGGCGAAGAAGAGGATTCGGGACGCCGCCCCGAATCTCCCCGGCCCACTTCCGCTCGTAGAGCCTCTCGTGGCCCGGGCCGCAGATCGCGCTGAAATCGCAGTACCGGCACGGGGCCTTCGAGCGGAGGCTTTTCGTCTTGGGGAGAAAGAGCCCCTTCCCGACGGCCTCGTCGACGAGGACGAGGACCTCGCGGAGGGCCTCGATCGCGGAGGCTGTCTCGGATTCGTCGAACCGGATCGCCGTGACCGCGCCTTCCTCTCCGGCCGATTCCTCGACGAACAGGTACTCGGACGTTACGGACCTCGCCCCCAGCAGGCCGGCGGCGAGGGCGTAGGCCGGAAGCTGGAGCCTCTCGCCCGCTGCCACGAGGTGGGTCCTCTTTTTCGCCGCGTAAGGAGCGGGCTTGCCCGTCTTGTAGTCGACGACGAGGGCGCGGTCTCCGTCCCGGTCCAGCCGGTCGATCCGCCCGAGGAGCTTCGCGTCGAACGGGAGACCCGGCACCCGCGCCGGCCTGTCGGTCGAGGCCGAGGGGTCGTCGTCCCGCTCGGCGGGGTCGAGCGTCTGCGGCCCGAAGCGGACTTCGGCGCCGGCGGGCGGGAGGGCGCCCTCCTCGTCGGCAAGGTGATTCAGGAGGCCGGCGAGAAGGCGCCGGAGGCGGTTTTCCTCGATCCCGACGAGGAGCGGCGGCGGAGCGGCGCACCGGGCGGCGGCGGCCGCGTCGACCGCCTCCCGCGCCGCCTGCGACGCGGTCGACGCGATCTCGGCCGCGCCGAGGCTCGCGAAGGTCCTTCGCCCGGCCACCAGCCGGCGCGTCAGGTCGCGCAGCGCCGCATGGAGAGCGTTTCCACGCTCGAGCGGGTCGAGGGCGAAGATGCCGTCCGGCTCGGCGTCGGGGAGGGCTTCGAGGCCGAGGCCGCGCTCGAGGAAGGAGCGATATGCGCACTGGGCGAAGCGCTCGAGCCGGCTCGCGGAGACGGTGGCGCCGCGGAGGGCGAGCCGCGTCACGGCCCGCCCGATCCTCCCCTCGTACTCCGTGAAGTCCGGGCGGGCGCGTGCCTCCCCGCGCCGAAGAGCCCGGGCGAGCGGCTCCGCGCCGGGCGGGAGCGTCTTTCGCCTCCCCGGAGAATCGGCGAGAAGGCGCCGGAGCGCCTCGTCCCCGTCGAGCGGAGGCCCTTCGCGGGGAAGGCGGCCGGCCGGAAGCCAGACGACGTTCGCCGGGAGCGGGGCGGCGTCCCGCCCCAGTTCGCGGTCGAGGAGCGAGCGCCGCGTCTCCTCGGGGAGAAGGTCGAGAAGGAAGGGGGAGAGAAGACGGGGCCGGTCCGTGGCGATCTCCCGCGCCGCGGCGAAGAGGACGAGCCGTTTCCGGGCGCTCGCGCGGGCCAGGGAGAAGAGAAACCGCTCCTCCCGGGCGTGCCGGTCGCCGGTGCGAGGGACGAGAGGCTTTTCCGCCGCGTCGCCGATCCGCCGTCTCTCCGCGTCGAAGAGGAGGGGATCGGGGCGCGACGGGCGCGGGAAGGACTGCTCGACGAGGCCCGGGACGAGGACGACGTCGAAGAGGAGGCCGCGGGCCGAGACGGTGGAGAGCAGCGAGACGCCGTCCCGCTCGAACCGGCCCCGGATCTCCGGCGAGAGGTCGATCGCCTCCTCGAGGAGCGGCCCGACGGCGCTGGCCTCCAACGAGGCCCCGGGCTCGACGCTTTCTAGCGCCTCGATCGCCTCGAGAGCCCGCTCGAGCCGCTCGCGCTCCGGCACGGGGCCCAGCAGGATGTCGAGGGAGCTTCGGAGACGCCCGGCCCAGCCGGACCAGGTGGCGCTTTCCGAAGGCGGGAGAGCCGGGCGGACCGCTGCCAGGGCGACACCGAGAAGATCGAGCTCCGTCTTCTCCCTTGCCCGCCGCCGGGCGAACCATCCTTCGGGATCGTCCGCCGCCGGGAAGGGGCGCGACAGGCGCGCCTGCGACTCGGTCAGCGCACCCTCGAGGGCGTCGAGACCCTCGGTGACGCCGAGTCCGGCCAGAGCCGCGCCGAGGCGCGCGGGCGTCGTCGCCCCGAGACCCATGGCGGGGAAGCGCCCCAGCGTCTCGAGAAGGTCGAGCAACTCGCGGAAGGCGTCCGCCGGGAACCTTCGCGCCGTGAGGGCCGCAAGGAGCCGCGCGGCGCGGCCGACGGGCGAGGACGCGAACCCGGAGCCCGCCGGCCGGAAGAACGGGATCTCCCGGAGTGAGAGCTCCGCGACGAGCGCGGGCTCCTGCTCCTCGGGATTCCGGACGAGAATGGCGATTCGATGGAGCGGCGTCCCGGCGTCGGCGGCGCGGAGGATCTCCCGGACCACTTCCCGGGCCTCGGCGTTCTCCGAAGGCGCGATCGTGACGGCCGGCTCCGGGAGAGGCGGAACCGGGAGCCTGTCCGCCTCGACGCCGAGGAGGCGGGAAAAGAGCGCGGTACGGACGGGGGCGAGCCCTGGAGGCTCGTTCGCGCCGTCCTCCGGGACGAAGGCGTGCACCGGGCGGACGCGGGAGACGGCCGCGAGGAGTCCTTCTCGGATCCCGCCGAGGTCGTAGAGGCCGTAGACGAGGAGCGGCTCCCGCGAGGCTTGAGCGGCGGAGGAGGCCGCACGCTCGAGCTGGGCCGTCGTGTCGCGAAACCGGCTGCGGGACTCCTCGAAGGAGACGAGGACGGCGCCGAGGGCGTGCAGATGCCGGTGGCGGTCGCCGAGTCCGGTCGCCGTCTCGAGCAGGCGGGCCAGGTCTCGCGGCGCGATCCCCGCGTCGCGAAGGTCGTCCGCCGTGGCGAGAAGGGCGGTGGCCATCGAGTCGCGCTCGCGCAGCGCACCGAAGGCGGCCCCTTCTGCCGTCCCTCGGAGGGCCCGGCGCGCCAGAAGGCGGGGGCCGAGCGCCGGCAGCGGAGGGCGCGGATCGTCGGCCGGGGCGATCTTCCGGGCCAGGTCGACGAATGTCAGGAAGCGGAGGTTCGCCGCCGCGCCCATCTCGTCCGCGGCGCGCCGGCGGAGATAGACGGCAAGGAGGTTCGATCCGACGAGAATCTCCACGGGGCGGAGCGGGTCGCCCTCCTTGAGCGAGCGAATCACGGTGAGGAAGGCGGGCTCGAGGGCCGAAAAAGGCCCGGTGACGAGGCGGTGCGCGGGAGCGGCCGGGGGCACGGATGGGAGTCTAGCGACGGCGGCGGACAGATGCCTTCCGTGTGATCATTCTGCGCGGATGGAATCGCTCCGGCTCGGGCTTCCGACGCTCTTCGTGATTCTCGTCTACCTCGCCGGGATCAACCTCCTCGGCGCGTACCTCGGACGCGGGCAGAAGGAC
>JBBIPB010000104.1:0-9450 GCA_037443065.1 Acidobacteriota bacterium
CCAGGCCAGGACGGACCATTCCATCCGTCCGCAGTCCCTCTCGACCGCGATCTCCGCCAGCCGGACGAGGAGGGCCTTGCCGATCCCGAGACCACGCGCCTCCGGCCGGACGTAGAGGTCCTCGAGGTAGAGCCCGGGGCGGGTCAGCCAAGTCGAGTAGTTGTGGAAGAAAAGGGCAAAGCCGATGACGCGACCGTCCGTCTCGGCCACGAGCGCCTCCACGCACGGCCGCCGGCCGAAGAGGTGCTCGTGAAGGAGCGCGGGGTCCGCGTGGCACTCGCCCGGAGCCCGCTCGTATTCCGCGAGGTCGTGGATCAGCCCCACGATCGCGGGGACGTCTCCCTGACGCGCGCTCCGGATTCGCCGGGAATCCTCCGCCACGGCTTGATATTACGGCGCCGGTGTTAAAACGGGCGCCGTGCGCCCGCCCTACCGGCTCGACGGCCTCCTCACGCGTCCTCTCATCGAGGCGCGGAAGGCGGCCGTCCGGCCGTTCGTCGCCGACGACGCCCGCCTCCTCGACGTCGGGTGTGGACTCACGGATCTTCCGGGGCGGGCCGGACCGTACCTCGGCTGCGACCGGAGCCCGGAGATCCTCCGCGAGAACCGGAGACGCTATCCGGGAGCGCGATTCCTCCTCTGGGACGTGGAGACCGACGAGGCTCCGGACGAGGTGCGGGCCGCCGGGCCCTTCGACGTCGCCTTTCTCCTCGCCCTTCTCGAGCACCTCGCGGTGCCCGCGCAGGGCGTCGCGCATGTCGCGCCGCTTCTCGCGCCCGCCGGCCGGCTCGTCGTGACCACACCAACCCCGTCGGGGCGGGCGCCGCTCCGGGCCGGAGCGGCCCTCGGCCTCCTCTCCCGCCATGCGGCCGGCGAGCACGAGGCGCTCCTCTCGCGGGCGGACCTCGAGGCTGCGGGTGCGGCCGCCGGCCTGCGGCTCGTCCTCCACCGGCGATTCCTCCTCGGCCTCAACCAGGTCGCGGTCTTCGCCCGGGCCGGATGAGCGGCTCCGGGAAGGCGATCCGGATCGTCGGTGCCCGGACGCACAACCTCCGCGGCGTCTCCTGCCGCGTGCCGATCGGAAGGCTGACCGTCGTGACGGGGCCATCGGGCTCCGGAAAGTCGTCCCTCGCGTTCGACACGCTTTACGCGGAAGGGCAGCGGCGTTTCGTCGAGTCGATGTCCACGTACGCCCGGCAGTATCTCGAGCGGCTCGAGCGGCCCGACGTCGACGCGATCGATCACATTCTCCCGGCCGTCGCGGTCGAGCAGAGGGCGCCGGCGCGGTCGGCCCGCTCGACGGTCGGAACGGCGACGGAGATTCACGACGTCCTCCGTCTCCTCTACGCTTCGATCGGGAGGCTCACGTGCCCCGACGACGGCAGGCCTGTCCGGCGCCATACGCCCGAGAGCGTTCGGTCGGAGCTCCTCGCGCAGTTTGGCGAAGGGGCGCGTCTGCTCCTCGTCGCGCCGCGGAGGCTCGGCCGCTTCGACGACGACGTCGCCGCGTGGAGAAGGCTCGGCTACTTCCGCTGTGTCTCCGCGGCGGGAGAAGTCCTGGAGATCTCTTCGAAGGAAAGAACGCCCCTCGACGCTCTGGGGCGCGTCCCGCTCCTCGTCGGACGACACGTCCTCTCATCCGGCGATCCGGAGGTGCTTTCCTCGCTTTCGACGGCGTTCGACACCGGCGAAGGCGAGCTCCTCGGCCTCGAGCAGGGAGCAGAGCTTTCCTCGGCCCGCCGCTTCTCTCGCGGCCTCGTCTGTGACGGCTGCGGGCGGGCGTTCGCCGAACCGGCGCCGGCGCTCTTTTCGTTCAACTCGCCGCGCGGTGCCTGTTCCTCCTGTCAGGGCTTCGGCCGCCTTGCCGGCATCGATCCGTCGAAAGTCCTTCCGGACCCGGGAAAGTCGATCGCCGAGCGGCCCTTCGCCCCGTTCAACTCGCCCGCATACGAGAGCGCATATACCGACCTGGCACGAGCCTGCCGCCGGCTGAAGATCCGCCGCGACGTGCCGTGGAACCGGCTGGGGGCGCGCAACCGGCGCCTCGTCTGGGACGGCGACGGCGACTGGTATGGCGTCAAAGGGCTCTTCGAGTGGCTCGAGAAGAAGCGTTACAAGGTCCACGTCCGCGTCTTCCTCTCCCGCTACCGCGGCTACACGACCTGCCCGGCCTGCGAGGGAGCGCGGCTCGTCCCGGAGGCGCTCGCCGTGACGCTTCGCGGGAAGAACATCGCGTCGCTCTGTGAACTCACGCTCTCGGCGCTCGGCGCGTTTCTCACCGAGGAGGCCTGGACGCCGGTGGAGCGGGAGCGGGCCGGGCCGCTCTTCCCGGACCTTCTCCAGCGGGTCGGGACGCTCGTGGAGCTGGGCCTTCCATATCTCTCGCTCTCGCGGCCGATGCGGACGCTCTCCGGCGGCGAGGCTCAGCGGCTCCAGCTCGGCGCCGCCATCGGCAACTCCCTGACCGGTACCCTCTACGTCCTCGACGAGCCGACCGTCGGGCTCCACCCCCGCGACACCGGGCGGCTTCTCGGAGCGATCCGGCGGCTCGCCCTTCGGGGGAACGCCGTCGTGGCCGTCGAGCACGACCTCTCGGTCATCCGGGCCGCCGACCACGTCATCGATCTCGGCCCCGGGGCCGGGGTCCACGGCGGCCGGGTCGTTTTCGAGGGGGGGGCAAAGGAACTCGAAAGGCGAGACACGGCAACCGGGAAGGCGCTGAGGGACGAAAGAGATTCCTCTGCCATGCGGCGGCTGCTGGAGCAGCCGCCGATATCGGAAAACGTGCCGGGTGCCATCACTGTCGTCGGAGCTGTCGCGAACAATCTTAGGAACGTTTCCGTTTCGTTCCCCCTCAACCGGCTCGTCGCGGTCTGCGGGGTTTCGGGGTCGGGGAAGTCGTCGCTCGTCGTCGACGTCCTCGCGGCCGGGGCGCGCCAGCGTCTCGGACTCCCGCTCCCGGCCGGGGTCGACGCGGCCGGCGCGCTCGACCGGATCGAGGGGCTCGAAGCCGTAACGGACGTGGCTCTCGTCGACCAGTCGCCGCTCGGGCGCTCGGCCCGGTCGAACCCCGCGACGTACACGAAAGCGTGGGACGAGGTGCGGGCGCTCCTCGCCCGGACGCCGGCCGCGAAGAGCCTCGGCCTGTCACCGGGCCGCTTCAGCTTCAACGCGCCCGGCGGCCGGTGCGAGCGATGCGAGGGGTCCGGAACGATCACCGTCGACATGCAATTCCTCGCCGACGTGACCGTCGTCTGCGACGTCTGCGAGGGGCGGCGGTTCAAGCGCGAGGTCCTCTCCGTCCGGATGCGCGGCCGGAACGTCCACGAGCTTCTCGCGACGACCGTCGACGAGACCCGTGATCTCTTCTCGGACGTCCCGTCGCTCGTCGACCGGCTCGCCCCTCTCGCGTCGGCGGGGCTCGGCTATCTCACGCTCGGCCAGCCGACGGCGACTCTCTCGGGAGGCGAGGCCCAGAGGCTGAAAGTGGCGTCGTTTCTCCGGAAAGGGGGCGCGCCGGGGCGGACGCTCTTCCTCTTCGACGAGCCGACGACCGGCCTTCACGCCTCGGACGTCGCCGTTCTCCTCCGCGTCTTCCGCGGCCTCCTCGCCGCCGGGCACTCGGTCGTCGCCGTCGAGCACAACCCCGGCTTCCTCCGGGCGGCGGACCATCTGATCGAGCTGGGTCCCGACGGAGGGCCGGAAGGGGGGGCCGTCGTCTTCGAGGGGTCGCCGGCGCTCCTCGCCTCTTCGGGGACGACGGCCACGGCGGCGGCCCTTCGCGGGACGTAGAATCGTCGCCAGCGTGGCTGAAGAAACGTGGCGTTACGTTCTGACGGTCGAGGGGCGTCCGGTGGAGATCTCCGACGGCGAGGTGACTCTCGGCCGAAGCCGGACGGCGACCATTCGACTGGAACACGACTCGGTCTCGCGGTCGCACGCGCTCCTGACGCTTCATCACGGGGACGTGACGATTCGCGACCTCAACACGTCGAACGGCACCTGGATCGGCGGGCGGAAGATCACGGGAGAGGTTCCGCTCCGGGACGGGATCCGCGTCCAGCTCGGAGCGGCCGTCGTCGTCCTCAGGATCCTCGCCCCTGCCGGAGCCGTTTCCGAGAGGACGGTGCTCCTCGATCAGGATGCCGGGCCTCCGCCCGAGGCGATCGTCCCCGAGAGAGCGACGCACGCCCCCCCGGCCTCTCCGCCGTCGACGGCGGAGAGCCTCTTCGCCGAGATCGACCGGGAGGCGGTCCGATCGGTCTCCGAGCCGGTGGTCCACGAGGAGATCCTCCAACCCGAGCCGGGCCCTCCGGGGGCGCCGGTTCCTCCGGCGTCGGTCGCGGACATCTCGCTCGCCATGGGCTCTCCGGCGTCGCGGGAGTCGTCGACGAGGCCGCGAGCCGCCCAGCGCCGTCCCGAGCAGTCCGACGCGGGAGCCCCTGAGACGGCTCGGGTCGGTCCGCGCGTCGCCGCGGCGCTCGTGGACGGTGTCATCCTCTCGGCAATGAACCTCGTCCTTCTCCTGCCGGCATTCCTGATCTCGTATTTCCAGCCGGCGCCGCAATCGGCTTCCGCCGGCCAGGATCGCGTGTTCTTCGGCATCCTCGCCCTCTGCGGAATCCTCGTCTTCGCCGCCGACCTCCTTTACACCGCTGGACTCTGGGCCCTTCGCGGGAGGACCCCGGGGAAGTCCCTTTTCAAGCTCGCAATCGTCCGGCGCGGGAGTCCGCCGGGAGAAGGCATCGGGTGGGGACCGGCTCTTCTTCGTGGCCTCGTGATGTCGGCGGGCGCAATTCCTCTCTTTGCCGGCTGGTGGAGCGCCGTCCTGCGGAAGGACCGGCGGTCCTGGCACGACCTCGCCTCTGGGACCCGCGTCGTGAAGATGCGTTGAGCGAGGGGAATCAGCGGGAGAGGAGTTCGCGGAGAGCGGGGGAGAGCCACGCCTCTTCGCTCCGCGAAGATCCGCCGCGTCGCCGATACGTCGCGAGGCCGTTCTTCGCTCTCGCGAGGAGCGAAGGATCCCGGCTCCCTTCGAGGACGTAGCGCGACCCGAACAGTACGGCGGCGAGAAGCTCGGTCTCCGCCGCATCCGGGACGGCCATCCTCACCCGCTCGAGTTCCGACTCGGCCTCGCGGAAGCGTCCCTGTGCGATCGCCGCGATGAGGGGCGTCAGCGAAGCGGCGCTGGGCCGGACGATCCGGTCGGGTTCGGGAAGCCGGCGCGGCGGCGATGGGGCGTCCTGCTTGCGGGCGGCCGGAGCGGCCGGTGTGGGAAGAGGCGTCGGCCGGGGAGTGGGCAACCGCCGGGCCGCCTCGCGCTCGTCGAGGATCCTCGTCCGCGAAAGGAGGTCCGCATACTCCGGACGCCGCTCGATCACCCCGGCCTCCTGCGAGAGCCGGAAGTTGCGCCGGGCCGCCTCCTCGTCGCCCATTTCCATCTGCGCGACGCCCAACCAGTAGTAGGGGTCGTACCACTCCAACTGGTAGCGGCTCGTTCCGAAGCGCTCGTCGGCGCGCGTGTGGCCCGTCGCGAGGGCGGCGTTCATCCGTTCGATGGCGGCCCGGAAGTCCTTCTTTTTCAGTGCTTCCAGCCCGAGCTCGTATTCCCGCACCGCGGCGTCGCGAGGTAGAATGGGAGCTTGCGTGGCCCCGAGGCGGGCCGCGAGGAGCACCGTGAGGACAGCCCCCGCGAGCGTGCGTGGGATCGCCGTCGGGACGAGACACTTCAGACGGTTCACCAGAGCCGATTCTAGGAGGGGGGAGGCGCTTCGGTTGAAAGGATTCGGTAGAGTTCTGACGGCACTTCTAGTCGGAGTGGTCGTCGGGAGCGCCACGACCGGGTCGGCCCAGACGGCGGGGGACGGGACGCCGGCGGCCGGCAAGATTGTCTGCCCGCTGCCGACGATCGTCCTCGCGGGTCCTTCTTCCGTCCGGCCGGGGAGCACCTACTCACTCTCCTGGAACGACGTTCTGGGTGGAGATTCGGACACGCCTTACGGTGTCGAGCGATCGGCGGATCCCACCTTCAGTTCGGGCGTGGAGCGCAGCTCCACCGATCAGACGGTCTGGGCCTACCCGGCGCTCGTCCTCTCGTCTGCGAACGTCTCGACGCTCTACCACCGCGTGACGACGAAGAACCCTTGCGCCTCGACCGCCTCGGTCGTCACGTCGCCGGTGCTCGCGATTCCCGTCGTAACCGGCTGCCCGACCCCCGGAGCTCTCGGCAGCGTCACCGTCGACCCGCCGACTCCGCCGTCGGGATCGGCCTATGTCGTGTCGTGGTTTCACGCCGGGCCGGGAATCGCCGGCGCGCAAACCACGCTCGACGGGATCGTCTTCCGCGTCCGGCGGACAACGTCGGACGGCGTGAAGGAATGGGTCACGAGCCAGACGGCCGCGTCGTTCGTGGACACCCCGGGAACTTACCAGTACGTATCCCGTGCCGAAGCCACCTGCGGCTCTGTCGGGCCGTGGACGCCGCCGATCCAGGTGAACGTGGTCCCGTCCGGACCCCAGCTCGTCCTCGTCTCCGCTCCGAAGCCGATCGTGGTTTCCTGGCCAATCGCGGGGACCCCGACCACTCGTTTCACCGTCCGGAACGCCGGGACCGGGAACGCGGCGGCGGTGACGGTCTCCCCGCTCGGGACCGCCCTCGGCGTCTCTCCGGCCAGCTTCACGCTGGCGCCAGGCCAGACGCGGGAGCTGATGGTGACCATTGTCCCGCTCGCATCGATGGCCTTCAGCGAGAGCATCACGATCAGGCTCGATGCGGGGAATGGCGTCTCCCTCGCGGTCCCCGTGAGCCTGCTCGCAGGGACTCCGTCTTCGAAGGCGATTTACTGGAATCTCGCCAACGCCGACATGGATGTGAACGGCGATCCGGTCACCGCGAAGATCGTGAATCCGAACTACGCAACGACCCCCTTTGCGCCGGTCATTGGCGTTCCCTGGCTCACCGTCAGCTCCGCCGACGGGACGTTCTGGAACCGCCCGATGGAGCCGCGCGAGGTGCGCGGCATTCTGATTTCGGTCGACCGGTCGAAGCGCCGCTCGCCGTCCGGGACCGAGACGGGGACGATCGCGCTCGTCACCCCCGGCGCCGCGGACAATCCGAGCCTCCTTGTCGTCTCCGACGACGGCGCGGCGCCGGTCGTCACGACGTCGCCGGGCGGCGTCGGGGCGCCGACCGGACTCGGAGGCTCGCCGGCCCGGACGCGGATACTCTTCCCCTCGCTCGCGAACACGGCCGACAGCAAAGGCGTCGGCTGGTTCTCGTCCGACGTCTGGGTGACGAACTCGGACGCTACCAATCCGGTGGACGTCGCGATTCTCATGACGCCCGTGGCGCAACCGACGATCGCCGGTCCTGGCATCGGGCTTCCCCCCCCACCGAGCATCCAGCGGATCGACGTCCATCTCGCGGCAGGCGAGACGCGCCGCTTCCGGAACCCTCTCGGCTCGGCCGGGCTCTTTGGCGCCTCGTCCGTCGAAGTCCGGTCGACGGCGACGACCGTCTCCGCGACGGCGGTGGTCAACAACCAGCCGACGGCACCCGCGGCCCTTGCGCAGGCCTTCGCGGCGGGCGACCCGGTAGGAGAGACACCCGTCCAAGGGGCGCCCCGGTACTTCGGCGCCGAAATGCGCCCGATCGCCCCGGGCGAGGGAGTGAAGGTCGCCGACCCGCAGTTCGTGGTCTCCGGACTTGCCTACGATGCGGACCGCCGGACGAACCTCCTTCTTGCCGAGAGCTCGGGGCAGGACACCCTCGTCCGGATCCAGCTATTCCAGTCGGACGGCTCTCCGGCGATTTTGGCCGGCGCACCGGTCGACATGACCGTCCTGGTGCCCGCCGGCCAGACGGTGCAAGTCAACTATACGGACCTCTTTGATCCGGCTGCGACATACGTCAGCGCGTATTTCTACACCCTCGTCACCTACCAGCCCGGGTCCGGCGTCGGGGGCTCCGTCGTCCCGATGGCGACGGTCCTCGATAACGTGACGCAGGCTTTCTGCCTTCACGTCGGAGCCTCGACGCGCTCGCTCGATCCGACGAATATCCCGGCCTCGCAGTCCGTCGTCGCGCCTCGCTCGGCCTTCTCGATCGCCGGTGCGAACTCGAGCCTTCCGTACGGTGGCGGGGCCTCGCCCCTCTTCTTCCCGGTCGGTCACTCGATCGGTGCACCTCTCGCCAGCGGGGCTCAACCCCTCTGGAAGACGCGCGTGACGTTGACGAATACGAACAAGACGGAATCCCGTCAGGCCATCCTCACGCTTCTGGACAAGCTGGGCAATACGCCCGTGACGCGAGCTGCGTTCGTGCTTCCCCCCGGTTGGGCACTTTTCTTCGAAGACATCCTCGTCGAGCTGTTTTCGCTGCCGCAGGACGGCCGCGATTACGGCGGTATCCGGGTCGAGGCCATCCAACGACCGGATGGAACCTGGTCGGGAACCTGGAAGGACGTCGACGTGCAGACCGAGATCTATACGGACGACCCGAATGCGACGACCAGCCCCGCCGGAGAGTTCAAGACCGGGATGGAGGCCTATCCCTACTGGCACGGCTATTCCTCGTTCCAATCGAACCTCGGCTCGCTCCAGATGGAAGGGGCGGAGAGCTCGTCACAATACCGGACCAACCTGATCCTGCAGGAAGTCGGGGGCGCCTCCGCGGACGTCGCCGTGGCCGTCTACACCGCAGGCTCGTTCGTTCCGCTCGCCCAGACGACGATCTCGCTCGCCCCTTACGACTACTTCTCGCGGGAGCTCTTCCACAACACCCTCGGCCTCGACCTCGGGGACCTTGTAAACGTCCGCGTCGTCGCCCGGCAGGTCGCCGGGGACGGCGTTTTCATGGCTTTCGTCTCCAAGATCAATCTCGCCACGGGCGATCCGGCCAACATCTTCCTGAGGCCCGCCACGGCGGGCACCGGGCGGTGACCGGTTGGCATCGGGAGGCGTCGAGCAGATCGCGCACTACCGGATCCTGAAGCGGATCGGCCGCGGCGGGATGGGGATCGTCTACCGCGCGGTGGACGAGCGGGACGGCCGGTCCGTCGCCCTGAAGGTCATCCGGGAGTCGGAGACCTCGGGAACGGAAGACGCCGCGCACGCCCACGAAGCTCGCGTCCGGTTCGACCGGGAAGCGGAGATCCTCCGAAGCCTGCTGCATGTGAATGTCGTCGCCTTCTACGAGATCGGAGAAGAGGACGGCACGCCCTACCTCGCGATGGAGTTCCTGGACGGAGTGCCGCTCACGTCGTTTGCCAGTCGCCCGTGGACGGAGACGGTGCCGCTCCTCATCCAGGCGGCGCACGGCCTCGAGTACCTCTCGTCGCGCGGCATCGTCCACCGCGACCTCTCGCCCGACAACATCCTCGTCATCGAGCGGGGAGGAGAGCGGATCGTCAAGCTCCTCGACTTCGGCGTCGCGAAGATGTTCGAGCGCGG
>JBBIPB010000105.1:0-9216 GCA_037443065.1 Acidobacteriota bacterium
GGGTGCGGACGCGGTCGACGCCTTCATCCAGAACAACCCAGACAGCGCCGGCCTGGCGCCGACTCTGACAGCCGCAGCGCCGACCACGGTTGCGTTGGAAGCAACGGCTGCGTTTGAGACTACGGCTACATTTGTGGCCACGGCCGGAGTTGGTGATAACCCCGCAGTGCCCGGGGCATTAGGTACTACTCCCGGCCCGCTTGACACCGCTGTTGCGGGCAATGTCGTGGGTACGTTGGCAACGCCGGCGGCAGGTGCGGGGGTGAACACAGCCGTATCCACGCCGGTGACCAGAACGTTGACCGCGACGGTGTTCGGGGCTAAGACGCCAACACGGACCACGGTTCCAGGGGTGCGGACCAACACGCCCTTGCCCGGACAGGCCACCGCCACGATCGGGCCGTGGCCGACTATTACGCCGCGGCCGACTGTTACTTTCTTCGTTTTCCCAACGCCCCCCTGGTGGGCCTGGACCTCAACCCCCGTGCCTCCGACAGCGACACCGACGCGGACGCCGACGCCGACGCCTACGGTGACGCCGACGCCGACGGCGACTCCGACCCGGACGCCTACCGCGACGCCGACGGCGTCGCCGACTCCGACCGCGACGCCGACCTATACGCCGACGGCGACGCCGACGCTCACGCCGACGCCCACGCCGACGGGGACTCCGACGCCGACTCCGTCGCCGACCGCGACGCCGACGATCACCCCGACGGTGACGCCGACCGCGACGCCGTCGCCGACGGCGACGGTGACCCCGACCGCGACGGAGACGCCAACCGCGACGCCGACGATCACGCCGACCCCGACGGCGACGCCAACGCCGACGGCGACCCCGACGATCACGTCGACGCCGACGCCGACGAGAACGCCGCCGGGCCATACCTACTTCAAGCCCCCATCACTTTTCGACTCGCGGCCGCGGCCGGCCGAGGCGATTGCGGCTCTCGCGCCCGCACCGCGGCCCCTTCCTCAACTCGGAGAGACGCTGGTTCCGGAGGCGGCGCCCGGACCCAACCGGAGCCCCCTCTGGCAGGGAGTCGGAGCCTCGGGAAGCGGCGACGTCCTGCTGCCGCCCCCCGTGATGGCGCCAATCGGAGCCATCCTCCGCCTTCCGACGCCGAGCCCGACCCCCGCCGGGACGCCGGTCGTCGTCAATGGCAACACGGTCTCCGCCTGCAATTCGTGGCTCTATCTTCTCCACTGGGACGGGCCGTCACGCCTCGCGCAGCTCAAGAACGCGCTCGGCGACACGGTGAACATCAACTCCGAGTTCTATCCGCCCGGCTCGAACATCCTCGACAACACGACGACACCCTGGACGATCGAACGGGCGAGCGGCCTTGCGGTCGGCGGTCCCCCCGACGGCAGCGCCTGGGACGCCAGCGCCCCGAACTGGCAGAACTGGGCTGGTGACCTCGGTACCGGCGCGACCGCCGAGTACCACCAGGGGTCCGACCTCGTGACCTATCTCTCGGCCACTGTGCCGGCTCTGATGTCGGGGAGCACCGCGACGCTGTTCATTCCGTCGGCGCAGCCCACCCTCACGCAGGTCGGTCCGAACGTCGGAGCGACCTACAACCTTCCGGCGTACGACCCGGCCGGGAATCAGGTGACCTGGTCCTGGACGATCGACTTCGGCTCCGACTCGAACGGGCTCGTCTACAAGCCTGATCCGGGGCGGCCGTTCAAGGCCTATGACGAGACGCTCTACGACGGGTCCAACTACCCGCCGACGCCGGACCCGCTCTCCTTCCTCGGCAGCCACACGATGGACGTCGGCTCCTCGATCCCCGGGATCACGGGAACGCCGGTCGGAAACGCCGCTTCATTCGTCCGGTACGAGGCGGCCCGCCAGATCGTGTCGCAGACGGCCGACACCGTGAACTGGGGGCTCCTGTCGTTCTCGGATGTCTCGGGCGACGCCGACGTCACGACCGCCTGCGCGTACAGCGGGAACTACCAGCTCGCCCAGGACGTCTCCCCTTACGACGACGCCAAGATTGCCCAGGTCGAGGCCGCGCTCAACATGGTCTACTACGGGGGGATCTACTCGCGAGGCGGCACGCCGTCGAAGATGGCCCTGAAGACGGCCGGGGCCGATCTCTACGGCAACACCTACAAGACCGACCCGAAGATCGCGTTCTGCGACCGCCCGTACGGCCTCATCTTCTGCACGGACGGCGCGTCGAACATCTGCAACCCGAGCGGGAGCGACACCGACTGGACGGGGCCCCCCGCGATCCCGCCGTGCGACTGCACGCAGACCCCCCCGCAGCCGCCCACCGGCTACTCAACCTGCGCCGGGTGCGCCGACAACCCGGGGCCATACCAGTACAACGGACCGTCGATGGACTACCCGAGCGCCGGCGAGCCCTGGACGAACCCGTGCGAGGGGTTCTACGGATTCGACGCCGGGTGTTACACGCCGGTGACCGCTCCGGACGGAACGACGCGTGTCCTTCGCTGCTGCGACGCCTACTCGCGGCTGGGAGGCTCGGGATACGACTGCAACGTGGACGAACTCTCCTCGAACGCGGCCCAGATCAATCACTTCAAGAACGCCCCCGTCCCGGGGAGCTGGCAGAACGTCGACCCGGGCTTCGTCGCGGGCGTCGCCGAGAGCCTCTTCATCAACGGCTTCGCCGACGCCGGAAAGAGAAAGGTCAACGTCCGGACGTTCGTCATCGGCCTCAGCACGACGGTCGGCAAGTGCGAGCTGAACTACACGGCTTTCCGTGGCCGGACCGACGCCTCGGCGAAGAAGGGGGACGCGGGATACGCGTACGTGACCGACGCCGGCCTCGGCGACCCGGGAGACCCGCGCCTCCTCCAGCCTGCCGAGGACGAGACCGTCGCCCTCAAGTACCAGCTCAATACGGTGACGAATCCGAGCGGCGACTACGCCTTCTTCGCCACCGATCCGCAGTCGATCTACGACTCGTTCCAGAGAATCATCGCCGGGACCGCGATCGGCGATTACGCGACGAGCCCGCCCGTCTCCGGCTCCGCCGTGTCGCTCGCCAACATCGTCCTGATTCCCTCGACCGACTACCCGGGCTGGCTCGGGCGGCTGCGGGCGATCGACACCCTCAAGTCGGGGCCAGCGGCCATCCTCTGGGACGCCGGCGACCTCCTCTCGAAGCGGGACCCAGCCGAGCGGAAGATCTACACGTGGGACCCGGCCGATCTCGCGGGCGGCCTCATCGAGCTGACGGTCGGCAACATCGGCGCGGTGCAGAGCATCGTCGGCGTTCCGGCGTCGTTCAACAAGAACGTCATCGACTTCCTCCGGGGGAACGACGGGACGTTGAAGAACATCCCCCGGGGCTGGGTCTTCGGCGCCTCGATCAACTCGACGCCGGCCGTCATCGGCAAGCCGGAGATCTACACCGGTGGCGCCTACGGCCACGCCGCGTTCGAGGTCCAGTACAAGAGCCGCAAGCCCGTGGCGTGGGTCGGTGCGGACGACGGCATGCTCCACGCCTTCAACTTCAACACGGGGCAGGAGATCCTCGCCCTCATGCCGCCCGAGCTTCTCGCGCAGCAGGTGACGCTTTTCAAGAACTACAAGACGATCCTGAACCCGAACAAGGACCACGAGACGCTGACGGGGCAGAACCCGGACATCCTCAAGCACATCTGGGGCGTCGCGAACTCGTTCCGGTTTGCCGACATCTACGACGGAACGAACTGGAAGACTGTGGGATACCTCGCCCTCGGGCCGGCCGGGAAGACCGTGACGGCGATCGACGTGACGCACCCGTCGCTCGGCGACCCGTACTACGACCCGACGAAGGACCCGGTGAAGATTCTCTGGCGGAAGACCTCGACCGACCTGCCGCAGCTCGGACAGGCCTGGAGCGTGCCGGCGATCTCGATCGTGAAGGCGAGCCCGCTCAAGTTCCTCTCGCTCTTCGGGTCGGGATTCGACACGTCGAGCACGGCGACGAACAAGAATGGTACGAGCCAGCGCAACGCGAGCCTCTTCCAGCTCGACGCGCTGAACGGGAATGACGGCTCCGCCTCGGGGAACCACGTGACGCTCACCAGGGCCGCGCTCGACCCCGCGAACCGCTTCCTCGTCGGGCAGCAGGCCTTCGCGGCGAGCACGCTCTTCCAGACGACGGCTCCGACCTACTACGGCAGCAACATCTCGAACCTTGGCATTCAGGCCGACCTGAACGGGAGGATCTGGTTCAACTTCGCGTCGTCCGGGACCAACTTCGACCAGATCCAGCTCGGCATCGACGCCCCGAAGGCCGTCCAGAACATCGAGGGGACGGCCGACCAGGCGCCGCTCTACTACCCGGTCGCGTCGAGCGGCGTCGGGACGAGCGGCTGCGCGCTCTATTCCTTCGGCAGCGGCACCTCCTACGAAAAGAGCCCCCTCGTCTCTCTCCCGGACGGGTCGGCGCACCCGACGGGCACGAATCAGTCGGACTACTCCTGGTCCCCGCGCCTCTTCCTCGCCGTCAACACAAAGGCCAATACCACGGGAGAGGTCACGGTCGCCGGCCCGGGCGAGGCGATCTACGAGACGCCGATCTCGTCGCTGCTCGTCCCTCCCTGCGACTCTGTGAACGACCCGGGCGGCCCGGGGTGCAAGCTGGGCTCGACCGACCCGCTCACGCTCGGTCCGAAGACGCAGATGACCGCGCCCCCCTTCCTCCTCGTTCCCCTTTCGGGGACGGGAGAGTTCCAGGCGCTCTACCTCCTCTACGACCCCGAAGCGATCGGCTACTGCCGCGGCTACTCGTACATCGTCGTCCTCTCGATCTCGCTGACGGGCTGCAGCAAGGTGACCGTGACGAAGACCGAGGTCTTCGGCGCGGGTGAAGGCGCGGCCTCCGGATTCGCCCTCGCCGGCACGAAGGTCGTCGTCGGGAAGAGCGGCGTCGGCGCCGGGCAGCAGGCGGGCGTCGTCCAGACCCCGATCAACATCCTCCAGTACGGCAGCTTCGGAAACGTGACGCCCGTCTACTGGAAGGAGCTCCAGTAGGGAGTTCGTCCGGGGGCGCGGCCGGCTTCGGGCCTAAGATTCCCGGTCGATGAGTTCGGGCGTCGGAGCGGCTGTTCCCCGCGGACCGGAGCGACGCCGCGGGGTCTCATTCGCGGCTTTCCTCGTCACGCTCGGCGTCCTTCTTCTCCTCCTCCTCCTCGCGCTCGAGTTCGTCAACCGCTGGACGCGGATCCCGGCTCCGGCTCCGGCTGCTCCGGCCGTGCGCACAGCCCTCGATCTGGCCTTCCGGGCTCTGACGAAAGACGCCGGCACGGCCGCATCCGGCCGGCTCTCTCCGGGAGAGGCGTTTCGTCCCGTTCTCGACAACGCCCCCGCGGGAGCGCGTTTCGCGGGGCGCGCGGAGCTTTCGACCGAGGTGCGGCCGGGCACGGACGCCCTCGGCCTGCGGGGGATCCTCCGGTCCCCCCCGGTCGCCTTCGGTGCGGCAGCGGACGCGGCCGGGCGGATCGTCCCCGCCCCGGACGGAAGCAGTGAGATCCAGTCTCAGCCTTCCCGGGTGCGGCTGCGGCTCCGCGTGGCCGCCTCGTCCGGCGACCGGGACCCGGAGGCGGCGGTCGCGCTCCTCCGGGCGCGCCTCGCCTTCCGCGGGCGTAAGACTTTCTTCGTCCTCGGGGACGCGGGAAACAGCTACGCCGTGGGGGAAATCACCCGGAGCGTCGACCGGACGGCGAACGCTCCGGGCGGGTGCGCCCCGCCCCCCGACGGCTGTCACGTCGAGTTGACGCTCGACTTCACCGGCGAGGACGCGATCCGTCTCGACCCGCACGGCTCGGCGGATGCCGCTCGCGAGGTCGGGCCGGTCTCGTGGGGCGGGCTCTTCGACGAGATCGTCTACTTCGTGGCGCGAGGGAGCCCGGGACGCCCGCCGGACTACTTCGTGGTGAACGACCCGGCGTCTCTCGCCTACCCGCGCCCGTACCTCGCCGCGGCCGAGAACATCGGCTCCGGCCGCTGGGAGGTCACGCGGGTGGCCGACGACATCGAGAACCTCCAGCTCTCCTGGCAGATCGGATCGGGGAGGGAAACCGAGTGGCGCGCGGACCGGCCCGGCGCGCCTCTCTACGTCTCGGGCGCGCTCACGCCCGGCTCGCGGCTCCTCGCGGTCCGGATCGCCGCCGTGGCGAAGGGGACGAGTCGGCTCGCCGGCCGGGCGCCGGCCGGGGGGCCTTCCGGGGACATCCTTCCCTTCGACGCGCCGCGCCCCGGCGGGGATTTCGCGCCGATCGGCTGGTCCGGGAAGCCGTACGCCTTCGTCGGGTTCGAGCGCGAGACGCGCTACCTCCTCGTCCCCTTCCCGAAGGCACCTTGAGGGCCGCGGAAAGGCCGTCGCGGAGTATCATGGAAGGCCGAATCGGAGAGATGTTCATGCGTCGGATCTTCCCGGCACCAGCGCTCCTGATCCTTCTCCTCGCCGCTGGCGGGGCAGGCGCGGACATCGTCGTCCTGAAGGACGGCCGGACGATCGAGACTGTCGGGCCTCCGGTGACGAAGGGCCGCACGGTCCTCCTGAAGTCCGCCGACGGGACGCTCTTCTCGATACCGGCAAACGAGATCGACGGGCCGAAGACCGAGGCGGCGCGCGTAAAGCCGTCCCCCGCGCCGACGCCGAAGTCCGGCGAGAGCCTCAAGCCCAGGCGCCCCGCCGACATCGCCGGCAGGAAGAGCGAACGGAAGGCCGCAGTCGTCCTGACCGACGAGCAGATCGCGAGGGGTTCGGATGAGGAGGGAGCGGAAAAGAAGGACGACGAGGGCGAGGAGCGCGTCGATGTCGTGAACACGACGGCCACGAAGGGCCCGACCGGCTACTCGATCGCAGGATCCGTTCTCAACAGCGGCAAGGTCGACGTGAGCGGCGTCGCCGTGACGATTGAGGGCCTTGCGGGCGGGAAGACCGTGTCGACGACGTTCGGCCAGTTGGCGAAAGACCAGCTCGCCCCGGGCGAGAAGAGCACCTTCACCGCCGAGATGAAGGAGGCGGCCGACCTCCAGACCTTCCGGTACGTGGCCCGCTGGCAGTCGAGGATCCAGGTCAAGGGCGCCGCCCCCTCCGACTGGGCCGGCGGAGCCACGCCGCCTCCCAGGCCCGACGGGGCCGAGGGCGCGAAGGCGGAGGCCGGCGCCGAGAAGAGCCCGGAGACCACGCCGGTGCCGACGCCGAAGCTTGTCCGCATTCCGTCGCCCGACGTGGCGTCGCCCCCGGCGAACGCGCCGATCGGCGCGCCGGAGAAGCCCGGCGGGACTTTCCTTCCGAAGCCGACTGGCGACCAGCCGAAGCCCCCGGGCGGGAACTGACCGGCGCCGGTGCCTGCCGAGATCCTCCTCGTCGAGGACCGTGCCTCGCTCCGCGCGATGCTCGCGGAGACGCTCGAACGCGAGGGGTACTCGGTCGAGGCCGTCGCGACGGGAGACGAGGCGGTCCGGAGGATCCAGGAAGGACGCCGGTATGCGCTCGTCCTGACCGACCTCAAGCTCCCCGGAGAGGACGGGATAGGCGTCCTCCGCGCCGCCGTCGCCGCGGACCGCCGCGTTCCGGTCGTGGTCCTGACGGGCTTCGGCACGGTGGAGACGGCCGTCGTCGCCATGAAGGCGGGGGCGGCCGACTTCCTCTCGAAGCCCGTCGACCCCGACCTTCTCCTCCTCCTCGTCCGACGGCACGTGGCGGCACGGCGGGAGGCGGTTGCGAGGACCCTTCTCGCGGAAGAGGCGGGCCTCGCCGGCATGCCGCCTATCGTCGGCTCGTCGCCGGCTCTTGCCGAGGCCTTCGACCGGATCCGGCGCGCGGCCGAGTCCGAGGTCACCGTCGTCCTGACCGGCGAGTCCGGCACGGGGAAGGAACTCTTCGCCCGGGCGCTTCACGCGCTCTCGGCGCGCGCGACGGGCCCGTTCGTGCCGGTGAACGTCGCCGCTCTCCCGGAGGGGCTCGTGGAGAACGAACTCTTCGGCCACGAGCGAGGGGCCTACACGGGCGCCGTCGAGCGCCGCGCGGGGCGGTTCGAGCTGGCCGACGGCGGCACGCTTTTCCTCGACGAGATCTCCGAGCTCCCCGCCAGCGCGCAGTCGAAGTTCCTCCGCGTCGTCGAAGAGAAGCAGTTCCTTCGCGTCGGCGGGACGATTGCCATCTCGGTGGACGTCCGGATCGTCGTCGCAACGAACCGGGACCTCTCGGCCCTCGTCCGCTCGGGCTCGTTCCGCGAGGACCTCTTCTACCGGCTGGAGGTCTTCCCGGTCCGCCTCCCCCCGCTTCGCGCGCGGAAGGAAGACATCCCGGCGCTCGCCCGGGCTTTCGCCGAGTCCGTGGCCCGGCAGATGCGGCGCAAGGCCCCCGTCTTCTCGGCCGGGGCCCTCGAGCGGCTCGCCGAGCACGACTGGCCCGGCAACGTCCGCGAGCTTCGGAACGTCGTGGAGCGTTCGGTCCTGCTGACACGGGGGGAGACGATCCGGGCGGCCGACGTCGTCGTCGGCGTGCCGGGCGAGACGGCGGCGCCTCACCCGTCGCTCGACGGGACGCTCGACGAGGTCATCGAGCGGTGGCGGGGGGCGGGAGAAGCGGCGCGGATCCGGCAGGCGCTCGAGTCGGCCGCGGGAGACCGGTCACGGGCTGCCGAGGCGCTCGGCATTCCGCTCCGGCGCCTCGCGCAGCGGATCCGCGAGCTGGGACTCTAGCCGGCCGAAGCCTCGGAGAGGGCGGTGCGGATCTCGTCGTCCTCGCCGGGGTCGACGGTCCGGAGGTCGAGGAGAACCCGCCCCCCGGCAACCCGTGCGACGACGGGGAGCGGGCGCCTCCGGAGGCGAGCCGCGAGGTCGTCTGCGTTAACGCCCGGGCGGACGAGCGCGAGGGCGCGGGTCGCGACGGTCGACTCGGTGCCGGCGCCGCCCCCGACGACGGAGGTTTCGTCGACGACCTCGGCCGCGAAGCCGAGGGCCCGCGCGGCCTGGGCGAGCGCCCGGGCCCGGGCCCCGAGTTCCTCGACGGAGACTCCGAGCATCCGGAAGAGGGGGATCTCCGAGGCGCGCCCCGAGAGGTGGAGATCGAGCGTGGCCGCAAGGGCGGCGAGGGCGAGCTTGTCGGGTCGGAGGGCGCGCGCGAGAGGGTTTTCGGCGGCGCGGGCCACGAGAGGGGCGAGGCCGAGGAGGATCCCGGCCTGCGGCCCGCCGAGGAGCTTGTCGCCGGAGAAGACGACGAGGTCGGC
>JBBIPB010000106.1:0-9106 GCA_037443065.1 Acidobacteriota bacterium
CCGTCCAGACGGTCGAGACGCTCCGCGCCGCCGCGACGCGGATCCGGAACCTCCGCGCCGAGCGGGGGCTGGCGCAGACCGAGGAGCTCGACGCGGCTCTCGAGGCCGAGGGGCCGCTCGCCGCGTCCCTCGAGAGGCACGCCCCGCTTCTCGTCCATCTCGCGCGCCTGAAGTCGCTCCGCGTGGCGGCGAAGGCCGGGATCCCCGGGGCCTTCCACGACGCGATCGGGAGCGTCGGCCTCGTCGTCGCTCTTCCGGTGAAGGAAATGGGCGCCGACGAGCGGCGAAAGCTCGAGAAAGAGCTGGCGTCGGTCGGCCGCGACGCGGAGGCGATCCGGAAGAAGCTCGCCGACGGTTCCTTCCTCGCGAAGGCGCCACCGGCAGTCGTCGAGAAGAATCGCAAACAGCTCGCCGAGCTGGAGGAGCGCCGCGGGCGCCTCGCGGCGAACCTCGGGGCCGCCACGGGATGACGAACCTGGTCCGCTCGCCGCTCGGCGCACGCGCCCCGCTCGGCGGCCGGCGGTTTCCGTCCCTCGAGAACATCGTCTTCGTCGACGCGATCGGCTCGACGAACGACCTCGGAAAGAGTGTGGCCGAGACGCTTCTCGCCGACGGCACCGAGGTCGGGCCGACGGCGCTCGTCTCGCGCCGCCAGACGGCCGGCCGCGGGCGCGGGGGGCGGCGCTGGATCTCGCCCGACGACAGCGGGCTCGCAGTCTCCTTTCTCCTGCCGTGGCCGGCGGGGCCCGATCGGGTCCGCGTCCCGATCCGGCTCGGCATCTCCCTCGCGCGAGGCCTCTCGGAAAGGTTTCACCTCGACGTCCGCCTCAAGTGGCCGAACGACCTCCTCGTCGGGCGCAAGAAGCTGGGAGGGATCCTCGTCGAGGCCCGCTCGTCGGACGAAGAGGGATATGCGGTGGCGGGGGTCGGTCTCAACGTGGCCGCCTCGCGCGACGCCCTCGAGGCCGCCGGGCTCGAGGGCGCCATCTCGCTCGCCGTCGCCGGAGTCCCGGCCGGTCTGATCGAAGGAGAGGCCGCGCTCGTCGCCCTGCTCGAGTCGGTGGACGCGGGGCTCACGTCTCCGGAGGCCGACCTCGCCGCTGCTTTCGAGGCCATCTCCGCGCACCGGAAGGGGGAGATGCTCACGGTGTCGGACGCCGGACGGGAGAAGAGCGGAACGTATCTCGGCGTCACCGAGGACGGGTTCCTGAGGCTCGGCACGGCGCGGGGCGTCGACACGGTCGTGACGGGCGAGATCGCCTCGTTCTGAGCCGATGGGCGGAATCGCGGAAGAGCCGCCCGACGAGGCGGAGTACGCCACCCGGATCGAGGAAGCCTTCATCGCCGAACGCGGGACGCCTTTCCTTCTCTCGGCGAAGGACTGGCAGCTGATCCGCGGCTGGCGCGAGAGCGGCGTCCCCGTGGACACGGTGGTCCGCGCGGTTCGGGAGACTTTCGAGAAGAGGCGCGAGAGGGAGATTGCCGGAAAGATCAGCTCCATCGCCTATTGCGCCCTGGCCGTCGAGGAGCGCTGGCAGATGGAGAAGCGGGGCCTCGTCGGGCAGGGCGAGGGGCGGCGCGACGAGAAGCCGGCGGAAATCGCGCCGCGGCTCGAGAAGCTCGTGGCGGCGCTCCGCTTGGCGGAGGGCCGGCGACCTTCGGGGATCGACCCGGAGGTTCTTCGAAAGGGGATCGAAAAAGCCGTCTCGAAAATCGAGGCTTTGCCGCGCGACGGCTCCTTCGACGACATCGAGGAGAAGTTGTCCGCCATCGAGGCGTCGTTGCTGAAGAGCCTCGCCAATCGGCTGTCCCCGGAGTCCGCGGCCACCGTCGAGGCCGGCGTGGCCGAGTCGCTCGGCGAGACGGCGGGCCTCGCGACCGGGATCGTCGACCGGATGCGAAGGGCCCTGATGCGACGGGAAGTCCGGCGCCGGCTCGGTCTTCCGGCGATCACGCTCTTCGGTGGCTGAGGGGCGCGATGGAACGTCAGGACACCGCTCGCCACGAGGTCTCGATCGAGCGCGTCGTGCCCGGAGGCGAGGGACTCGGGCGCGTGGGCGCCGTCGTGGCGCTCGTCGCGGGCGCGCTCCCGGGCGACCTCGTCGTGGCGGAACTCGTTCCCGAGGGAGAGAAACTTCTGCGGGGCCGGGCCGTCCAGGTTCTCTGGGCGGGGCCGCACCGCCGGGCGGAAAGCGGGATCTGCCCGCGCGCGGCCGACGGTACGTGCGGCGGCTGCGACTGGCCGGCGGCGCGGCCGGATTCCGCCGCCGTGTTGAAGACGGAGATCGTTCTGGACGCGCTCCGGCGCGTTGGCCGGCTCGAAGGCGCCGACGTGCCGCCGCCGCGCTTCGTCCCGTCGCCGCCGAACTACCGGCTCCGGAACCGGCTGCACCGGGACGCCGAAGGGCGGCTCGGCTTCTTCGCCGCGCGGTCGAACCGCGTCATGGCGGACCTCTCCGCCTGCGAGATCGTTTCGAAGCCGCTCCTCTCCCGACTTCCGGCGATTTGCGAGACGCTCCGTTTTCTCGGTCCCGTGGAAGGCGAGCTTTCGACTCTGGAGGACCGGGAGGGGACGACGATCCTCGGCGAGTTCCGCCTCGCCCCGGGGTCACGGTTGAAGAGTTCTTCGAAAGTGAAGAGGGGGGCGTTCGACGGGTTCCGGCTCGTCGACGCGGACGGTCATGTCCGGTCCGAAAACGGTCCGTCGACTCTCGACCTCGTGGCGGGCGGGGCGGCGTTTCGCGTCTCGGTCTCGTCGTTCTTCCAGGGAAACCGTTTTCTTCTCGACGAGTTTCTCTCGGAGATTCGCCTGGCGGTCGGCACCGCGCGCGCGAAGGCCGGGAACGGAAGACGTCTCTTCCGGGCCCTCGACCTCTACGCGGGGGTCGGCTTCCTGACCCGGCCGCTCCTCGAAGTCGCGGGTGAGAGCGAAGCCCAGGTCGCCGCTGTAGAGGCCGAGGCGTCCTCGTCCGCCGACCTCCTGGCGAATCTGGAGCGGTGGAGGGGCGAGGGCCTGGTTCGGGGACGAGGGATCGGCTCGACTGCCGAGCGCTTCCTCTCGGCAGACCCGAGCCCGGGTCTCGGTGCATGGGACGTCGTCGTGGCCGATCCTCCGCGCGCCGGCCTCTCGCGGGCCGTCCGGCGCTCCCTGCTTCAGATGGGGCCACGGACTCTCGTAATGGTCTCGTGCGACCCTCCGACGCTCGCGCGCGATCTCGGCGCGTTTCGGGCCGACTACGCGATCGACCGCCTGGCCTTTCTCGATCTCTTTCCCGGCACGCACCACGTCGAGACGGTCGCGCTCCTCTCGCGCCGAACGTAAAGTAGCGGCTCTGTGATGAGGTCGTGGTCCCCCCGGGCCGGCGCGCCGGCCGTTCCCGCCGCGTTCGCGGCGGCCGTCGGGATCGCGCTCTCCGCCGTCCTTCCGGTTCCACCGTCCCTCGCGCTCGCGGGGCTTCTCGCGTCTGCGGGGCTCGCGGCATCCGCGATCTCGCTTCGGGGAGAGCGGCGCCTCGGCTTCGCCGGCGCGCTCCTCGTCTTTGCCGTGGCCGGGGGGGCCCGGTTCCGGACGAGCGTCCTTCTTCCCGCGGAACGGACAGAGGCTGCCGCACACGCCCTCGGCGACGAGGCCGTCGTGGAGGTGACGGGGCGGATCGACGATCTCTGGAGCCGGAGCGGCTCGCTCCATCGGACGCGCCTCGCCGTCGAGTCGGCGACCGCGGAAGGTGTCCCGGTCCCCTTCGAGGCTTCGGTGGCCCTCGTCGTTGCCGGCGAAGCGGATCCGTCGGAAGTCGCGGAGATCGGGGACCGGATCCGGGTCCGGGGCTCCGTCCGGCTGCCGGACGACCCGCCCTCGCCGCGCTCGCCGTTCCGGTTCCCGGCGGAGCCGCGCCTCGTCCTCAAGAGCGCACCTCAGATCGAGCGTCTCTCGGGCCCGGCCGGCCCCGTCGGCCTCGTTCAAAGCGTCCACGCCGCCGTGAAGCGGCGCCTCAAGCAGAACCTCGCCGACGCCCCGGCGGAGGACCGGCGGGCCGTGGCCTTCGTCCTCGCATTCGCAATGGGGGAGACGGCCGACCTTCCCGCGCAGACCGTCGCGGCCTTTCGGGATGGCGGTGTCGCCCACGTCGTTGCGATCTCGGGGCTGCAGGTGGCCCTCGTCGCGGCGGGGCTTTCGTTTCTTCTCTCCAGCTTCCGCCTCTCCGTCAGGACGCGCGACGCGGCGACGCTCGCGGCGACGATGCTCTTCGCCGTCTTCGCCGGCGGGCGCCCCCCCGTCTTCCGCGCGGCCCTGATGATCGGGCTCTATCTGGCCGCACGACTCCTCGGGCGGCCGACCTCGCCCGGGCAGGTCGTCGGTTTCTCGGCGCTCGTTCTTCTTCTGTCCCAGCCCGGGAACCTCTTCGACGTCGGTTTCCTCCTGACCTTCGCGGCCGTCTTCGGCCTCTCCGCCTTCGGCGCGCCGCTCGCCCGGTGGCTTCGGGAGATCGGGCTGCGCCCGGCGCTCGCCATCGACGCGGCCGCGGCCACGGTCGGCGCCGAGCTGGCGGTCTTCCCGATCCAGGCTTTCGTCTTCAACGTCGTCCCTTTCGTCGGGCTTCTTTCGAACCCGATCATCGTCCCGCTCTCGGTCCTCTTCCTCTACGTCGCGATCCTCCTCTTGCCGCTCCTTCTCGTCTCGCCTCTGGCGGCCGCGGCCGCCGTGGGGCCCCTGCGGCTTCTCGCGGACGCGATGGTGGCCGTCCTCTCGGCCCTCGACGGACTGGGAGCCGTCCGCCTCATCGCGACGCCGCCTTACCTCCTCTCGCTCCTCGTGGCGCTCCTCCTTTTCGTCGCGGGGACGTCTGCTCTCAAGACGGCACGCCGCGGGGCCTTCGCCGGCGCGCTTTCCGTCATGGCGTTCCTCCTCGTCCGCTCCTCGCCGCTCGCGGCCGAGGGGACGGCGCGCCTCGAGGCTCTCGACGTCGGGCAGGGAGACGCCTGGCTCCTCGTCTCCCCGAAGGGGCGCGTCCTCGTCGACGGGGGCGGCAGCCGCGACCCGGACTACGAGCTGGGGCGGCTCCGGCTGATCCCGAAGCTCGCGGACCGGGGAGTCGTCTCGCTCGACGCGGTCGTCCTGACGCATCCGCATCCGGACCACGCGCGCGGCCTCCTCGCCGTTCTCGCGCTCCTTCCGGTCGGCGAGGTCGTCCTTCCGGCCACGGCGCCGCGGAACGAGATCCTCGACGAGTTCCTCGAGGCGGTCGAGCGGCGCCGGCTCCCGCTCCGGCGGCTCGCGGCCGGGGACCGCTTCTCGGCAGGCGGCTTCGACTTCGACGTCCTCCATCCGGCGCTGCGTGCGTACGTCCGGTCGCCGGAGAACAACAGCTCGCTCGTCCTCCGGACGGAGGCCGAGGGGCGGAAGATCCTGCTCGCGGGCGACGTCGAGGCCCCGGCGGAGCGGGATCTCCTCGACCGGATCGCCGACCTTCGCGCCGACGTCCTGAAGGTGGCCCACCACGGGAGCGCGACCTCCACGATCCCGGCGCTGCTCGCGGCCGTTTCGCCACGCGTCGCCCTCGTCGGCGTCGGGCGGCACAACCGCTTCGGCCACCCGTCGCCCGCAGTCCTCGCGCGCCTCGCATCCGCCCGCGTGAAGACCTTCCGGACGGACACTGACGGGGAGGTGACGCTCCTTCTCCAAAGTGGCCGGATCTTTCCTCTCTTTCCCGAGAACGTCCCGGGTGGCCGGCGATGACGGGTCCGGGGGGTCTCCTCGCGATCCTCGGCGCCACGGCGACGGGGAAGACGGCCCTCGCCGTGGCCGTGGCCGAGCGGCTCGGCGGCGAGGTGATCTCGGCAGACGCCTTCGCGGTCTACCGGGGCCTCGACGCGGGAACGGCCAAGCCGACACGCGAGGAACGCTCCCGCGTTCCGCACCATCTCGTGGACGTGCGGGACCCGAGGGAGCCGTGGAGCGCCGGGGAATTCGCCGC
This sequence comes from Acidobacteriota bacterium, assembly GCA_037443065.1. Classification (GTDB taxonomy): domain Bacteria; phylum Acidobacteriota; class Thermoanaerobaculia; order UBA5066; family UBA5066; genus DAOMFB01. The sequence goes on from JBBIPB010000106.1 coordinate 5,973, forward strand.
CGAGGCGCGCCGCCTCGCCGACGAGATTCTCCGGCGCGGGCGGCTCCCCATTCTCTGCGGAGGGACGGGTTTCTACGTCCGGACCTTCTTCGAGGGGCTCTTCGTCGGGCCGCGCCGGGACGCCCGCGTCCGTGCGGCCCTCGCGGCCGTGGCAGCCCGGCGGGGCGCCCCGTTCCTGAAGAAGATGCTCCTCCTCCTCGACCCGGACGCGGCCGGGCGCGTCCTCCCGAACGACGCCGCGCGCTCCATCCGTCTTCTCGAAATCGCCCTCGCCTCCGGCCGGAGGCCGACGTCGCTCTTCTCCGAACGTCCGGGCGCGCGATGGGAGCGGTCCGCGGTCCGCATTCTCCTCACGTTGCCGCGCCCGGTCCTGTATGGAAGAATCGAACGGAGATTTCGCGAGTCGATGGCGACCGACCTCCCCGCTGAAGTACGAAGGCTGCTCGGGGCGGGAGTTCCCGCCGACGCCCCTGCTTTCGCCGCCATCGGCTACCGCCAGACGGCGGACCTCCTCGCCGGGAGAATCGGGCCCGCCGCGTGGGAGGAGGAAATCCTCCGCGAGACGCGCCGCTACGCGAAGCGGCAGGAGACCTGGTTTCGCCGCGAAAAGGACCTCGTCTCGCTCCGGGCCGACCGGGCGGATCTTCCCGATCTCGTCGTCGCGCGCGCGCGACCTCTCGTTCCCTCTTTTTTCGAAGGGAGTCCCGGATGATCGTCAAGCCCCCGATCAACGTGCAGGACGGCTTCTTCTACCAGCTCCGCAAGGACAACACCCTCGTCGAGGTCGTGCTCCTCTCCGAGAAGAAGCGCGTCGGACGGATCCGCCGCTTCGACAAGTTCGCGATCGTCCTCGACGTCGACGGGCGCGAGGAGCTGATCTACAAGCACGCCATCGCCTCCGTCGCGATCGTCGGTGCGGGGACGCCCGGAGCGGTGGCCGCCGCTCCCCGTCCGCCCTCGGTTTGAGGCTCCGGCTCGCGGCCGGGGCCCTGGCGCTCGGCCTCCTCGTCACCGGGTGCGCGTCCGCGCCCCGGCCCGGGGCCGTCGCAGCCGACGCTCCGTTCGGGATCCGCGATCCCGCGCTCTCCTTCCCGCTTGGAACGCTCGCTCCGTCGGACGCCCGGCAACTCGAGAGCGGCATGGACGCCCTCCGCGCGGGAGAGATCGGGAAGGCCCGGAAGACTTTCGCTTCTGGCGCCGGGAAGAGCGCGGTGCCCGCCCCCTTCCGGCTCGGCCTGGCCTACGCGGACCTTCTGACCTCGCGCTTCGCCGCGGCCCGGGAGAGCCTGACGGCGCTCGTCCGGGAGAATCCGCGCTGGGTTCCGGCTGCCGAGGCGCTTGCGGATCTCGACGTTGCGGAAGGGCGGGAGCGCGAGGCGCTGGATGCCTATCGGACGCTCGGGGCCGCGCTTCCCGACGACCCGCGCTTCGCGAGCCGTCTCGCCGCGGTCCGGAAGTCGCTCGTCGCGAAAGGGTCGGCGGAGGCGGAGGCCGCACTCGACGCAAGAGACCTGACAGCCGCGCGGCGCGCGGCGCTCGGCCTCGTCGAGGTGGACCCCTCCTCTCCGGCGGGTTACCGGCTCCTCGCCCGCTCGGCCGGGGCGGAGGGACGGCCGGAGGACGCCTGGACGGCAGCCTCGAAGGCGCATGCCCTCGACCCGGCGGACGACGCCTGGACGGACGTCACGGCGGATCTCGCGATGAAGACGGCCCGGTACGCGGAGGCCGTCTCCCTCTACGCCGACCTCGCGAAACGCCGGCCGGAGGCGGCGGCCTCCCTCGAGGAGGCGCGCTTCCAGTTTCAGGTCCAGAACCTCCCCGAGGCCGCGCGGCGCGCCGCCCTCTCGACCCGGGTGACGCGTGCGCAGATGGCCGTCCTCGCCTGGTGGCTCGTCCCGGAAGTGCGGGACGCGCGCGTCCCGGCCCCCCCCGAAGTGGCCGTCGACGCCGTCGACCGCCCCGAGAGCCAGGCGCTCGTCAGATCCATCGCCCTCCGGCTCTTCCCGGTCTCGCATGAGAGCCACCGGGTCGGTGCCGACCAGCCGGTCACGCGGACGGAAGCCGGGGTGATCTTCCGGAAGATCGCGCTCCTCGCGAGCGGCAGCGCGCCGCTTCCCGACTGCCTCGCCGAGGAGCGCCCTTCTCCGGCCTCGCTCGAGAAGTGCGGGATACTCCCGGCGACGGCGTCCCGCACGCTGAGCGGCCGCGAAGCCGTTTCCGGCCTCGCGGTGGCAGCTCGGGCGGGACGGGGAGGTGACGCGCGATGACGGGAATGGACCTCTTCCAGCGGGTGCCGATTTTCGAGGGGCTGTCGGCCGCCGAGCGGGCGGCGCTTCAGAAAGGGGCGCAGATGCGCTCCTATCGCCGCGGCGAGTTGATCGTCCGGCAGGGACAGCCCGGGGAGAGCTTCTTCGTCATCGTCCGGGGGCGCGTCGCCGTCACGATCCTCTCGCCCGAGGGGCGCGAGGTCGTCGTCGGCACGCTTTCCGAGGGAGATCACTTCGGTGAGATGGCGCTCGTGGACGACGAGCCGCGCTCGGCCACCGTCGTCGCGCAGGAGCGGGCCGACCTCGCCGTCCTCTCGCGCGACGTCTTCTTCGACCTTCTCCGGTCGAACTTCACGCTGACACGGGCCCTGCTCCGCTCCTTCTCGCGGCGCCTCCGCCGCGCCAACGCGACGATCGAAGGTCTCGCTTCGCTCGACGTCAAGAGCCGTCTCGCGCGCTACTTCCGCGAGCTCGCCGCCGCCCGCGGCCGGAAGGCGGGCGGAGGATGGGCCGTCGTCGTCCGCCCCGCACAGCGCGAGATCGCCGACACGATCGGGTCGAGCCGTGAGACGGTCTCGAGGACCATGTCCCAGATGGCCGAGGAGCAGCTCATCATCCCGAAGGGGCGCGTCGTCTACGTCCGGATCGATTCGGGCGAGGCCGCTTCCGCCGCTCCGAGGCCCGACGCGGGACGCTGACGGAACGGCGGCATGGATCTGCGTCCGTGGACCCTGCCGAACCTCCTGACCTTCCTTCGTCTCGTCGCCCTCCCGTTCCTCATCATGACGATCCTCGACGGGCGGCACGGCCTTGCGCTCGTCATCTTCCTCGTCGCGGCGATCACGGACATCGTGGACGGGTACCTCG
>JBBIPB010000107.1:0-8533 GCA_037443065.1 Acidobacteriota bacterium
GGGTAGATCTGGGCCATGCAGGCGGAGTAGAGGCCGGGGACGGGGGTCTCGATCGACGGAAGGATCCGGGAGTAGTTCGCCGGGATGATCGGCTGGGCATACTCGCCCCGCTCGATCGTCTTCTTCAGGATCCAGTCCGGCTCGAAGCGAGGGTTTATCCGGACGAGCGCCGGGAGATAGAGCCCCCAGAGCGATTCGTCCCGCATCGTCCACCTCGGATCGTCCGGAAGGACGTAGTTCGACAGGTAGAGGATGTGACGGCCGCCGTACTTTTCCTTCGGGATGTAGTTGGTGTGCTCGATGACGCCGCCAAAGGGCATCGTGTCGTCGGCGATGTTGGTCCAGTAGTAGGGGTGGAACGACCGGTCCAGCTCCATCACGGGGCAGAGCGCATGCGCGTACCGGACCTGGCTCCAGACGTTGCGAGTCTCCTCGGGAAGGTCGGGGGCGATCTTCAGAAGCTCGGGGATGGCGATCGTCGAAAGGACGAGGTCGAACGCCTCCGTCCCTCCCGCGGTCGTCACCTCGAACCGCCCATCCGGCGACCGCTTCACGATCTTCACGGGGCGGGCCGTCCGGACGTCGCCGCCCCGCTCCTTCACGCGGGAGAGGACAGCGGCCACGCCCCGTCCGAACGAGCCGCGCATGTACCCGAGCCGCTCGCCGAGCCCCGTCTTGTCGCGTGAGCGGGTCCGGAGAAAGATCTTTCCCCAGAGCCAGACGAGGCCGATCTCCTCCGCGGCGCGGCCGTACTTCTGCCGGAGCAGCGGCCCCCAGACGACGTCGTAGACCTTCCCGTAGCCGTTCTTCTTCAGCCAGCCGGCGGCCGTCTCCCCTTCCAGCGCCTTCCAGTCGGGGTCGTGGCGGAGGCGGAGGGTGGAGAGGACGAGCTGAAGCCGGCCGTCGAGGCCGAGGGGTGAGAACCTCAGGAGCGAGACGGGCGTCCCGAAATCCCAGAGCCGCCCCTCGCTGTAGATCCCCATTTTCGAGGGGAGCCAGTCGATCTCTTTCTCGAGGCCGAATTCGCGTGCGAAGTCGACGTAGTCGGTGTCGCTCGTGAAGAGGTGGTGGTAGAAGCGCTCGAGCGGCGTCCCGCCGACGTCGAGCGTCCCGACGAGCCCCCCAGCCTCTGGCCACTTCTCGTAGAGGACGACCGGAAAGCCGCTCGCGAGCAGCCGGTCGGCCGCCACGAGGCCCGCAAGGCCCCCGCCCACGACCGCGATCCGGGGGCGCGTCACGAGAGCAGTTTACTGGAGCGCCGTTATGCTACCTTGAGCGCTCCGGTGGCCGCACTGCCGCTTCTCCTCTTCGCGCTGGCGCTTCTCTTCGCCGCGCTCGGCGGCGCGGCGACCGTCGCCCGCGTCTTCCGCGACGTGCCGGACGACGGGAGCCGGGTCGACGTCGTCCTCGGTCTCGCCCTTCCTTCGGGCCTCGTCCTGGCGGCGCTGCCCGGCTGGATGCTCTCGGCTCTCTCGGGACTCCGGCTCGGGTCCGGCGAGATCGTCCCCGTCTCGATCGGCCGGGTCGTCCTGCCGCTCGCGGCCATCGCGCTCCTCGGCGCCCTCGCGCTCTTCGGGAAGGACCTGCTCGCCGTCCTCGCGGCCGGGCGGCGGACGATCCTGCCGGTCGCCCTCTTTCTCGCCCTCTTTCTCGGCTTCGTCTGGCTCCGCTTCCCCATGGACGACATCCGCGGAACCGAGAAGCCGATGGACCTCGCCGTCCTCTCGAACCTGATGACGACGAGCGGCATTCCGCTCACCGACCCGTGGATGTCGGGCGAGCGGTTCCCCTACTACTACTTCGGGACGTTCCTCTTCGCCCTTCCGGCCCGCGCGGCGCTCCTTGCGCCCGAGATCGCCTACAACATGATCGCGGCTCTTCTCCCGGCCGTCACGGCCCTCGCCCTCTTCGCGGCCGTCCGGGCGCGCGGCGGGAAGCGGACGCTGGCCGTCTTCGGCACGCTTCTCTGCGTCCTCGGCGGGACGCCCGACGGGCTGCGCCAGTGGCTTTCGGGGGTGAAGCTTCCCGAAATCGACTTCTGGGTCTCGTCGCGGCGCGTCCAGAACGCCATCACGGAGTGGCCTCTGTTCACCTTCCGCCTCGCCGACCTCCACCCCCACGCGATGACGCTCCCGCTCCTCGCCGCCTTCGCAGCCGTCGCGGGGCGCGTCGCGAGCCTGCCCGGGGTCTTCCTCGACGCCGTGACGGCGGGGGCGATCCTCTCGGCGAACCCGTGGGACCTCCCCGCGGTCCTCCTGATCCTCGCCGCCGGAAACCTCGTCGAGCGCCGTCTCCGCCCCGCCGTGATCCGGAGCGCGGCGACGCTCGGGATCGCGGCCGTCGTCCTCGTCCCCTTCCTCCGGTCGCCGCGGCCGCGCCTCCACGGGATCACGTTCCTTCCCCCGGCGACGACGGCCCTCGAGGCGTTCCTCCACTTCGGCGCGCTGCTCGTCGTCCCGGCGCTCGCCTTCGGCATCGCGCTCGTCAGGTCCCGGACTCGCCCCGACGAGTCGCTTCTCTTCGCCACTCTCTTCCCCGCGATCGGCATCTTCGTGGCCATCGCCACCAAGCGCCCCGCCCTCGGCCTCGCCGCCGCCTTCCTCCTCGGGGTGACGTGGCTGCTCTTCCGCGAAGGGGATGGTGCGGAGGGCGCCGCGGTCCCGCCGGAAGGGGCCGTCCGCGCGGGCTTTCTCTTCGCGGGCTGCGGGGCGGCGCTCGCCGTCGTCGCGGACGTCCTCGTCGTGAGGGATACCTACGGCGAGCAGCTCCGGCGGATGAACACGATCTTCAAGACCTGGTCCGACGCCTGGCCGCTTCTCTGCCTCGGGACGGCGCTTCTCCTCCCCGTCGCGCTCTCGGCGCGGCGGGCGCGGACGGCGATCCGCGTTCTTCTCGGCCTCGCGCTCGTGGCCGCGGCGGTCCACCCGCTCTCCGCCCTCGCCTTGCGGTTCAAGCTGGACGGCGGCACGCTGGACGGCCTCGCCTGGATGTCCCGAGACATGCCGGGCGACCGGCTTGCCGCCGAGTGGCTCCGCCGCCACGCCCGGCCGGACGCCGTGATCGCCGAAGCGACCGGAAACCCCTACTCGGACTTCGGCCGGATCGGCGTGGCGTCGGGACGGCCGACGCTTCTCGGATGGGCGAACCACGAAGGGCTCTGGCGGGCCGAGTCGGGCGAGCTGGAGGTCCGGACGCGGCAGAACGACCTCCAGACCCTCTACCTCTCGATGGACCCTCCGGCGGTCCTCGACGTGATCAAGCGGCGGAAGATCGACTTCGTCGTCCTCGGACCGCTGGAGCTGAAGGTCTTCGGCCCGAACGCCTTCCCGACGCGCGGCGGGTTCACGAAGGTCTTCGAGCAGAGCGGCACCGCCCTCTACGAGCCGAACCAATGACGACGCGCCGCCTTTTCGCCACGGAGACCGAGAAGCGCGCCTGGTTGGCGCTTCTCCTTCTCGCCGCGCTCCTCCGGATCGCCGCCCTCGGCGCGCGCCCGTTTCACCATGACGAGTCGATCCACGCGTGGGCCTCGAACCGACTCGCCTACGAAGGGGAGTACGTCTACGACCCCGTCTACCACGGGCCGGTCCAGTACTACCTCGTGGCGGCGGCCCTCCGGATCGAGGGGCTCTTCACGGATCCCAAGGCGATGGTCGCGGGGGAAGGGGACGCGGCCGCGCGGCTCCCCGCGGCCCTCGGAGGGGTGGCGCTCGTGGCCCTCGCGCTTCTCCTGCGTCCCCGCTTCGGCGCCGCGGCGGCGTTCGTCGCGGGCGCGCTCGTCGCCTTCTCGCCGAACCTTCTCTACTACACGCGCTTCTGCCGGGAGGACATCTGGAGTCTCCTCGGGACCGCCGGGGGGTTCCTGTTCCTGGACGCGTGGGTGAGGGAGAGCCGGCTCCGCGATCTCGTCTTCTCGTCGCTTCTGTTTTCTGTCGCGTTCGCGTCGAAGGAGAACTTCTACGTCCTCGGCGTCCTGATGGTTCCGTCGCTCCTCGCCGCGTGGGCCGAGCCGGGGCGCGGCCTCGACGTCTGGAACCGCCTGCGGCGGCTGATCGACTTTCTCGAGAAGAATGCCGTCGCCCTGGCCGGGGCGATCCTCCTTTTCTTCGACGTCTCGCTCCTCCTCTACACGGTCTTCCTCGTCCACCCGGAGTCGGGCAACCCGGTCCTGACGGCGATCACCTACTGGTGGGGTCAGCACAAGGTGGAGCGCGTGGGCGGGCCGAAGACGTACTACCTGCCGCGTCTCCTCCAGTACGAGTTCGCGATCCTCGTCCCGGCGCTCGTCTTCGTCTTCGCGAAATGGCGAAGGCTTACCGCGGTGGAACGGTTCCTCGCCGGATGGGGAATCTCCTCGCTCCTCATGTACGCGTACCTCGGCGAGAAGACGCCGTGGCTCCTCCTCCACCAGATCCTGCCGTTCGTCCCGCTCGCGGCCTGCGCATGGGTCTGGGCGTGGGAGAGCGGCAGGCGCGGACAGGTCCTGGGCGCGATGGCTGCCGTCGTCACCGTCTGGTTCTCGCTGGGCCTTTCGTTCGTCCACCCGGCCCTGACGCCGGCCGTCCTGAAGGCGGAGTCGGTCGTCTACGTCCAGACGGCGCCCGAGATGCTGGACATCCGCGACCGAATCCTCGCGTACGGCCGCGTTGGCGAGGTCCCGGCCGCCATCATCGCCGGCGAGGCCGGCTGGCCGATGAGCTGGTACGTCCGGCGCGCCCCGGTCAACTGGGAGATGCCCCGGGGGGACCTCCACCCGCCGATCGTCGTCTGCGACGTCTCCCAGGTCCCCAAGGCGGAGGCCGCCCTTGGGCCGGGCTACGTGCGTGAGCCCGACGTGCCGCTCCGGGCCTGGTGGATTCCGGAGTCGTCGCTCTCCCCTCTCGTTCCGTCCCCGGGCGATCTCCTCAAGTACCTCGTGACACGGGAGGTCTGGCGCGGCAAGCTTCCTCCCGGAGTGAATCCCATCGGGGCGCTCTACATCGCGGTCTTCCGCCGCGTCGGGCCGGCCACTGAGCCGATCAAGCCGCCGCCCGTGCCGCCGGCCGCGGCACCCGCGGGGACGCCATGACGATGGCGCACGGCCCGGACCTTTCCGTCGTCCTCCCTGTCTTCAACGAGATCGAGAACCTCCCCGAGCTGCGCCGCCGTCTCGTCGACGTCCTCGAAGGGTGCGGCCGAAGCTGGGAAATCGTCTTCGTGGACGACGGGAGCCGTGACGGCTCGTTCGACCTGATGGCCGCATTCGCGCGGGAAGAGCCTCGGATCCGCGTCGTCCGCTTCGCCCGCAACTTCGGGCATCAAATGGCGCTCACGGCTGGCGTCGACCATGCGCGGGGGCGGCACGTGGCCGTCATGGACGCCGACCTGCAGGATCCCCCCGAGCTGCTCCCCGAGATGCTGAAGAAGGCCGACGAGGGGGTCGAGGTCGTCTACGCGCAGCGGACGGCTCGTGAGGGAGAGACCGCCTTCAAGAAGGCGACCGCCGCGGCGTTCTACCGGCTGATGCGCCGCTGGACGAACGTGGAGATCCCGGTCGACACGGGAGATTTCCGGCTCATGGGGCCGCGGGCGACCGCCGCCTTCCGGAGCCTCCGCGAGCGGCACCGGTTCATCCGCGGGATGACGGCGTGGGTCGGCTTCACGCAGACGGCAGTCACGTACGTCCGCCCGGCCCGGACGCATGGCGAGTCGAAGTGGCCCTTCCGGAAGATGCTCCGCTTCGCGATCGACGCCCTGACGTCGTTCAGCCACGTCCCGCTGCAGCTCGCCACGTGGCTCGGCTTCGTCATCTCCGCCTTCTCGTTTCTCTACATCGTCGTCGTCCTCATCCTGAAGATCCGCGGGATCAACGTCACCGGCGGGGCGACCCTGATGTTCTTCATCCTCTTTCTCGGAGGCGTCCAGCTCATCGTGGTGGGGGTCCTCGGGGAGTACGTCGGCCGGATCTACGAGGAGGTCAAGCGCCGCCCGCTCTACCTCGTGGCGGAGATCGTGGGGGGGCCCGGGGGGGCAACGGCCCCCCCCCCCCCCCCCCCCCCCCCCCCCCCCCCACGGAACCTCCCACCCGCGCCGAAGCTCCACCTCAGTCCGACGACGAGCCCCGCCAATTCCGCTCGACCTGAGGCGTCCTCACTATTCAAAAAGGGCGGCGCGAGGAGTACGTTTCCTCTGGAGACCCGAGGGAGGTGTCTATGAGAGTTGTCCGCGGGCTTCTGCCCTTGACGGGCATCCTCGTCCTCGCCGTCGTCATCGCCTCCGCCCCGTGCACGGCCGCACCGCCCCCCGCGAAAGCCGCTCCGCCGGTCTCGACGGCGGGCGCCCCGAGCGTCGAGAGCAGGGCCTGCGTCACCTGCCATGAGCAGAAGACGCCAGGGCTCGTGGCGCAGTGGAGGGAGTCGAAGCACCATGCCCAGGGGGTCGGCTGCTGGGAGTGCCACAGCGCCGAGCCGAAGAACCCGGCCGCCTTCAGGCACGGAGGGGCGACGATCGTCACGGTCGTGACGCCGGACGCCTGCCAGCCGTGTCACGGCGACATCGTCGCGGAGTTCCAGGCGAGCCACCACGCGAGCGCCGCCAAGTTCATCGGGTCGCTCGACAACGTCCTCGGCGAGATCGTCGAGGGACGGCTCGCCGCCGTGAACGGCTGCTGGCAGTGCCACGGCTCGACGATCGCGTTTCTCAAGAACGCCGACGGCTCGGTGAAGACGAGCGCGACGGGCGCGCCGATGCTCGACCCGGCGACCTGGCCGAACACCGGGATCGGCCGCGTGAACCTCGACGGAACGCGTGGCGCCTGCACCGCCTGCCACAGCCGGCACGTCTTCTCGAAGAAGATGGGTCGGCAGCCCGAGGTCTGCGGCAAGTGCCACCTCGGTCCCGACCATCCGCAGGCCGAGATCTACGACGAGAGCAAGCACGGCATCGCCTACCGGACGCAGAAGGACCAGATGAAGCTGGACTCGGACACGTGGGTCGTCGGGCGTGACTACACGGCGGCGCCCACCTGCGCCACCTGCCACATGTCCGCGACGGCCGCCCTCCCGCTGACGCACGACGTCGGGGCCCGGATCTCCTGGACCCTCCGTCCCGTCGTCTCGAAGAAGCTGGAGAACTGGGAGAAGAAGCGCGCCGACATGAAGTCCGTCTGCTCGGCCTGCCATGGCACGCTTTTCGTCGACTCGTTCTACAAGACGTTCGACGACACGATCGACCTCTGGAACACGAAGTTCGCCCAGCCGGCGCAGAGCATCATGACCGCCCTGCGCGAGGCCGGGAAACTGACCCCGACGCCGTTCGACGAGGAGATCGAGTGGACCTTCTACCGCCTCTGGCACCATGAGGGGCGGCGTGCCCGAATGGGAGCCTCGATGCAGGGGCCCGACTTCGTCCAGTGGCACGGCTTCTTCGAGGTGGCCGAGACCTTCTATATGAAGTTCCTCCCACAGGCGAAGGAGGCCGCGCACGGCGACGCGAAGGTTCTCGCCGCGATCAAGGCCGTGGAGGACGACCCGCTCCACGCCTGGCGCAAGGGGCTCTCTCCCGAGGACCGGAAGAAGATCGACGAGTTCTACAAGAAGCGGTACGGAAACTGACCCCCGCGGCGCCGGGCTGATACAGGTTCTCAGCCCGGTGGCGTACTCTCTGGCCCGATGAAGGGGGGCTTCTACTGGCGGTCGATCGGGGACCTCAAGCGGCGCCTCGGCGAGGCCGTGCCGCACGAGGCTCTGAAGGCGCTTCATAGAAAGGACCCCGCGCGCCACTTCGCCGTCGCCCTTCGGCAGCTCGTCCTTCTTTTCGCCGCCTTCGCGCTCGGCTGGAGTCTGGATGCCCTCTGGGTCCGGATCCCGTGCGCTCTCGTCATCGGCTTCGTCGTCTTCGACGGGACGGTCCTTCTCCACGAGGTCGTCCACAAGGCGGTCTTCGACGGCGACCGTCCCCGGGCCTACCGGCTCCTCGGCCTCCTCTACGCCCTCCCCTCCGGAATCTCACCGACGCAGTTCACCCGCTGGCACCTCGACCACCACAACGAGCTGGGATCCGGCAGCGACGACCCGAAGCGGGCGCACCTGTCGCCGAAGAAGAACGCTCGGTGGCTGAAATTTCTCTACGCCACCCCCGCGCTCTTTGCGATCTACTTCCGGGCCGCGCGGAAGGAGACGGCCACCTATCCCGACGACGTTCAGAAGGTGATCCGCCACGAGCGCCTTGCGGCCATCGGCCTCCATCTTTCGGCCGGCGCGGCGATCTGGATCTTTGGCGGTCTTTCGCGCTTCCTCTGGCTCTACGCGATCCCGGTCTTCGTCGTCTTCCCTCCCGCCTTCGCCCTGAACCGGCTCGGCCAGCACTACGACATCGTCCCGGGCGAGCCGGCCAAGTGGTCGACCCGGATGGCCCGCTCACGCTTCTGGGAGTTCGTCTTCCTCTGGTCGAACTACCACATCGAGCACCACTACTTCCCCGCCGTCCCCTTCTACCGCCTCCCCGAGCTGAACGCGGCCCTGACTCCCTTCTTCGAGAAGGAGGGAATCCGCCC
>JBBIPB010000108.1:0-8506 GCA_037443065.1 Acidobacteriota bacterium
CGGCGCCGCGCCGTGAAGGTGACCGTCCCCGACGTCCTCGAGGCCGAGCGGACGCTCGGCGAGCTGATGGGGCGGGACGCGCAGGCGCGCTACCGCTTCATCACCGAAAGCGCCCGGACCGCCGACGGCCTCGACGTATGAGGAGCCTAGAATGACTTCTGGCCCCCGGAAGGAGGGTCGGATGGACGAAAAGGCCCCCGGCGTCACGATTCCGGAGCCGGACGAGGCGGACGGGATCGACGGTCACGCACAGATCGACCGTCCGGCGGCCGAGACGGAGGAGCAGCGCCTCGCGGCCCTCGCTGGGCTCACCGACCCGCGATGGATGCCTCTGACGGAGGTCCCGGTCCTCACCGACTACTACAACGAGACGTATCTCTACCTCCTTCCGTCCGGCCCCCGCCAGCTCTACGTCCTCTGGGAAGTGGGGCAGGGGATGCGCGAGGAGATGGTGCAGCGCTTCGGCGACGGATTCCTCTCGACGAACAGCCTGATCCTCCGCGTTTACGACGTGACGGACATCGTCTTCGACGGCTTCAACGCGAACGTGGTCTTCGAGGTGGATGACTTCCTGAACGACAAGGTGGCCTACTGGGTCGCCGCCCCGCCGGGGCGGAGCTTCGTGGCCGAGATCGGGTATCGGGCGCACGGGACGACCTTCTTCGAGAAGATCGCCCGGTCGAACACGGTCTTCTCGCCGCGCGAGAAGGCCGAGGAGGCTGAGCGATACGTGTCGTGGGGCTCGGCCGCGGTCCCGGTGTCCGACGTCGAGGTCGCCGTCGGCGCGCACGAGTGGCGGTACAACCAGTATCTCTACTGGAAGCGGCGGACGCACCCGGCCCCGCCCGAGAAGGGTTGCTGGTCGCTCGTCCTCCACCAGCATCTCCCCTTCGTCCGCCACCCGGAATACGACGTCTCCCTCGAGGAGCAGTGGTTCTTCGAGGCGGTCGTCTCGGTCTACACGCAGCTCCTCCACCTGATGTGGCGGCTCTCGAACGACAAGGTCGACTTTCGCCTCACGGTGAGCCTGACGCCGCCGCTCCTCTCGATGATGAAGGACCCGCTCCTCCGGACGCGCGCGGCGCGGCACATCGAGGAGCTTCTCCATCTCTCGCGTCGCGAGGGGGAGAACTCCATCGGCAAGCCGTGGCAGGACACGGCGTGGCAGATCCACGACCGGATCCGGATCGCCAAGGAGGTCTTCGAGGCCTATTCCGGGGACCTGACGCGCGGGTACCGCGACTTCCAGGACGCCGGGAAGCTGGAGATCATCACCTGCCCGGCCACGCACATGATCCTTCCGCTCTTCGCGCACCAGCCGGAGACGGCCCGCGCGCAGATCCGGACGGCCTGCCGGCAGTACGAGCGGGTCTTCGGGCGGTGGCCGCGCGGGATCTGGCTTGCGGAGAACGCCTTCACCCCCGGCCTCGACGAGATGCTGGCGGCAGAAGGGCTCCACTGGTTTCTCCTGAACGACAAGACCGTCCTCGAAGGGGACACGCACCCTTTCTTCGGCTCCTCCGAGCCGGTCGTCACCCCCTCGGGGCTCGCGGCCTTTCCGATCGATCCGCAGACGCGGCAGAAGATCTGGTCGCGCGAGGGGGGCTACCCCGGCCACCCGAACTACAAGGAGTGGTATCGCGACCTCGGCTACGAGGCGGACTGGGACTACCTTCCGCCGTACTTCCGGACGGCGAACGTCCGAAGGAACACCGGGATCAAGTACTACCGGATCACCGGAAAGAAAGTGGACCTCGGCGACAAGGCGTACTACGTCCCCGCCTGGGCGAACGAGGCCGTTCACCAGCAGGCGGGGGAGTTCGTCTTCGAGCGGGGCGCGCAGGCGAACTACGACCGGGAGACGAGCGGCGGGCGGACGGGGTGCCGCGTCTCGGCCTACGATGCGGAGCTGTTCGGGCACTGGTGGGAGGAAGGGCCGGCGTTCCTCGAGTCTGTCTTCCGGAAGATGCTCCACGACCAGTCGGAAGTGCGTCCCGTCACCCCTTCGGAGTACCTCTCCGAGCAGCCGCACCACCAGCGGCTCGTCCCGAACGCCGGGTCGTGGGGAAAGGGCGACTACTTCCAGACGTGGGTCGAGGAGCGCGCCTACCAGCCGAACGTCTGGGTCTACCGGCACCTCTTTCGGCTCATGTCGCGGATGTCGGACCTCGCGACGAGCCGCCGCGACGAGCCGGACCCGATGATCCGTCGCGCGCTCAACCAGGCCGCGCGCGCGCTCTTCCTCGCGGGGGCCTCGGACTGGGGATTCCTGATCTCGACGGGACAGGCGACGCGCTACTCGGAGCTGCAGATCGTCCGGCACCTCGACCGTGCCAAGGAGCTGATGCGCCAGGCCGAGGAGGGACGGATCGAGGAGACGTACCTCCAGCTTCTCGAGGACGCCGACACGATCTTCCCGTTCGGCGAGATGGACTACCGGGTCTTCTGCCGCTGACCCGCCCGCGGGCGGCCGAGCGCGGCGAGGGCCCCGAGCCAGAGCGTCACCTCGCGCGAGGTGGGCCTCGCGCGGAGGAGCGAAGACTCCAGCTCGGCGACGACGGACGCGTTGCGTCCGGCGCCGCCGTGTCCGGCGGCGGAAAGAGACGCGCGGAGGGCATCCTTCAGTCGGGTCAGTTCCTTCGATGAAGCCGGCGTTTCGGGAGAGTCGCTGGTTCCGCGCCTTCGGCGCGGTGCTTCGAAAGGAAGAGAGATCGGGAGAGAAAGAGAAAGAGAAAGCGCCAGAGCAATAGCGACGGCCTGCGCGAGGTTCAGGCTGGGGAACGCCGGCGAGGTCGGAATCCGGAGCCGCGCGTCGCACTCCCGCAGCTCCTCCGTCGAAAGACCTGAACGCTCGGGGCCGAAGACGAGCGCGACGCGTCTCCCCGCGCCGAGGTCCCGCCGGATCGCCGCGAAAGTCGTGGCGGGGGGAAGCCCCCTCGTGATTCTTCCTCGAAGAGAAGACAACGCGACAATTCGCGAGCAGTTTTTCCGCAGTGCTCGCCATTCCGTCTGGAGGTCTTTCTTTCTAAGAAGATCCTCCGCGCCGGAGGCGTACGCGACGGCATCGGGATGAAGGGGATCGACCTTCGGATCGATGAGGAGTATCTCCGCGCCGAAGTTCTTCGCGGCGCGGGCGGCGGCGCCGAGGTTCCCGGGGCTGTGCGTCCGGACGAGGACGGCGACGAGCGGCATCGGGACGGCATCTTGGTCCAGAATGCGGGGCATGTCGAAAGACCGCTCCGAGAGCGAGCAGAAGGCCGTCGAGACGATCCTCCGGGCGCTCGGACACCGCCTGGCGCGCCTGCGCGACGAGTACGCGATGAAGACCCTCCGCCGCGAGGAGCCCGAAGGGGTGGAGAAGGGTCTCGCGCTCGCGCTTCGCGAGCTGAACGACCTCCTCCCGCGCCGCAAGCGCCTGAAGGACTGACCGGGCGGACCGTCTCAGTGTCGGCCGAGGAACGCGTCCACGGCCGCAACGGCCGACGAGAGGCGTTCTGGTCCCTGGCCCGCGACGACGGTGAAACGCCGTCCGAGCCGCGTGAGGCCGCTCTGGAGCCGGTCGAAGAAATTCTCTCGCTGGGCCGGTTCGGGATGGCAGCGCTGGGGGTCGAACGTCCAGGGGAGGTCGGGCGAAAGGAGCAGCGCCAGGTCGAGCCGCTGGGCCTCAGCGAGTTCCTCCGCCTCCGCCGGGCAGTCGCCATAGAGAACATGGCTCCAGACGGTGATCGTCAGGAGGTCCGTGTCGAGAAAGAGGAGGCCGCGGGCCGACCGCGCCGCCTCGTCCTCGGCGGCTTTCTGGGCCCGGGCGATCGGGAGAATGTCGGCGATCTCGTAGACGACCCCCTTGACGTCGTAGTAGGCGCGCGAGGCTTCGGGGACGAAGCGCGTGCCGTAGCGCTCCGCCAGCGCGGCCGCGAGCGTCGACTTCCCCGACGACTCGGGCCCGACGATGGCGACGCGGACGAGCGGAGCGCTCACGAGGCGGCGGGCGCGGGCGGACGGCGCCATTCCCGGAGCGCGTAGACGCAGAGGACGAGGAAGACGGCGTAGAGAACCGCGGTCAGGTGGAGCCGCTGGACGAGGAAGAGGCCGACGTAGCCGACGTCGACGAGGATCCAGACGACCCAGCACTCGAAGACCTTCCGCGCCTGGAGCCATTGGGCGACGAGGCTGAACGAGGTGAGCGTGGCGTCGGGCCACGGATTCGATGCGTCGGTCCGGGCCGCCATGAAGGCGCCGAGGGCGAGGCTCGTGGCGACCCCGGCGACCGCCCAGAGCACTGCGGTACGGCGCGAGAGGTGCGTGACGGGAAGCGCGTCGTGCCGCTGGCCGGATCCCTTCCACCAGTGGACCCAGCCGTAGACCTGGAGGGCGAGGAAGACGAACTGAAGCGCCATGTTCGCGTAGAGACGCGACTGCCCGAAGACCCACGAATACGCCGAGACGCAGACGATCCCGGCGGGCCACCCCCAGACGCTCTGGCGCGCCATCAGGTAGACGGAGAGAAACCCCGTTGCCGCGCCGAGCATCTCCCACGGCGAGGCACCGAGGACGCCGCGAAGAAGGTCGGCCGCGCTCATGACGCGGCGCTCAGGGGAGCGGGGCGAGTCGCTCGCCGCGGACAGGCTCGGCGGAGGCGGCGGGCGTCCCGTTCAGGAGGACTCCCGAGAAGACGAGCGGCCAGCCGTTTCCCTTCCCCGCCTCGGCGGCGTCCTGAAGGTGGACGTGAAGGCACGGCTCGCCTCCGTGGCCGCTGTTGCCCGCCTGTGCGAGGACGTCGCCCGCCTTCACCTTCTGGCCCGGCTTGACGGCGAGGCTTCCGCTCTTGAGGTGGAGAAAGAAGGCCCGGACGTTCTGGCCGAGGTCGAGGACGACGAAGTTCCCCTCCGGGGTAGCTTCTGGGTCGAACGTCCTCGGGACGGCATCGGGGCGGCTTCCCTCCACGGCGACCACGGTACCGGCGGCCGGCGCGAGGACGCTCTTCCCGAAGGCGTGGAAATCCTCGTTCCTCATTCCTGTGCCGGAGAAGGTCCGGCCATCCTTGACGACGAAGAAGTCTGCCGCGAACCGCTGGTCGGCATTCACGGCGTGGAAATTCGTCCAGACCGTCCGCCCTCCCCACCAGACCGTCCATTCACCGTCGAACGGGAGGCGGAGCGTCACCTTCGGCGGCTCGTCCGCGTGAGGAGCCGGCGCCTCAATCGCCCGGGGACGGACGCCGAGCGCCGAGATCTGGTCGTTCTGGTCGAAGTTCCAGACGACCTCCATCGGCTTCTTCGACGTCTCGAACGTCGCGGTCCGGAGGTATCGCCGGACGCCGGCGAGACCGTCGGTCTTCTCGTCGAGCACCTTCGTCTCCCGGCCGATCCTCTTCAGCCACGTGTCGCGCATGAGCTTGAGGCGGGAGGGGCCCTCGACGAGGGCTCGGGTGGCGGGAGAAAGCCGTTTCAGGATCTCCAGAAGCTCGTCCCGGTAGAGCGCCTGCGTCAGGCGTCGCCCTTCCTCCAGCGTCCTGTCGGCCTTCGAGGCGGCCGGCGGTTCGGGCTTCGGCGATTCCTTCGGCGGCGCCGCCGCGAGGGCGAAGGAGAGGGGGGCGAGTAAGGCGGCGAGAGCGAGTCGGCGGGGGGTGGTCACGTCTGTCCTCCGGCCGCGTATGGTAAACGCCTCGGCGAAACGGGGCGTCGAGGGCGGGCGGGGCGAGCCGTCAGATGCCGAGGAGGCCGACGACGACGCCCGTGACGACGATCACACCTCCGGCGACGGCGTCCCCCCAGCGGTCGAGGAAGGGGAGGCGGAAGCGGACGGCGCCGGCGCGGGCGGAGAGGACGAGCGGGATCATCGTTCCGATCGTCGCTGCCTCGTAGAGGAGGACGATCGCGAGCGTCTGGCCCGTGCCGAGCGGGGCGGCCGAAAAAAGCAGCGGAATCACGGCGACGCACGGGTCGGCCGAGAAGAGGAGGAAGAGCGACCAGGCCGTGGCGCGTGAGGGGTCGTGGACGTGGTCGTAGTGCGCGTGCGGGTGCCCGTGAACGCGCCTCCCCACGGCGCGCCGGATCCCCCAGAGGCCGTACGCGAGGCCGAACCCGATCAGGAGGAGCCCAGCGACCGATTCCATCCGCTGGCCGATCCTCTCGAAAACCTGCCGTCCGAAGAGGAGACCGAGGACCCCGAGGAGCGCGGAGACCGTGACGTGGCCGAAGCCGCAGAGGAAGGTGACGAGGGCGGTCTTCCGGGCCGGCCACGCCTGGGCCCGGGCGAGGGCCGCGAACGGGAGCCAGTGGTCGGGTGCGAGGGAGTGGAGCGACCCGACCGATACCGCCGCCCCCGCAAGCGCGAATAA
The DNA here is from genome assembly GCA_037443065.1 of Acidobacteriota bacterium. GTDB lineage: Bacteria > Acidobacteriota > Thermoanaerobaculia > UBA5066 > UBA5066 > DAOMFB01. The sequence continues at coordinate 6,341 of JBBIPB010000108.1, forward strand.
GAGCCCGCCGCCGCTGTCCATGGAGAGTGAAATGTTAACCCAGCCCGAACTTCTCGAGACGGTTCTTTCCCACGCTAGACTCGCGGCCGATGGGCGGCGGCCGGGAGATCGGAGAGCTTGCAGACGGAGTCCTCGCAGGACGCGTCCCCGCGGTCGCCCGGGCGATCTCGTGGGCCGAGGGAAACGACCCGCGGTTCCCGGAGCTTCTCTCGCGCCTCTTCGGGTCGACGGGCCGCTCGCGCGTCACGGGCCTGACCGGCTCGCCCGGTGCCGGCAAGTCGACGCTCACGGCCGCGCTCGCGCGGCGGTTCCGCGCCGAGGGGCGCCGCGTCGGGATCGTGGCCGTCGACCCGTCCTCGCCCTTCAGCGGCGGGGCGATTCTCGGCGACCGGATCCGGATGCAGGACCTCTACACGGACCCCGGCGTCCTGATCCGCTCGATGGCCACGCGCGGCCACCTCGGCGGCCTCGCCCGCGCGACGGCCGACGCGGTCGACGTCCTCGACGCCGCGGGATACGACGAAGTTCTCGTCGAGACCGTCGGCGTGGGGCAGGACGAGGTGGAGGTCTTCCGCCTCGCCGAGAGCTGCGTCGTCGTCCTGACGCCCGGGATGGGGGACGACATCCAGGCCCTCAAGGCCGGGCTCATGGAGGTCGCCGACCTCTTCGTCGTCAACAAGGCCGACCGCGACGGAGCCGATCGCGTCGTCCAGGAGATCCTCCAGATGCTCGAGCTGGGCGAGCACGGCGCGTGGCTGCCGCCGGTCGTCAAGACGGTGGCGACGCGCGGTGACGGGCTGGACGGGCTCGAAGCGAAGCTGCACGAGCACCGGGCGTTCCTGGACGGCCCGCAGGGAAAACAGAGGCGGCGCGAGCGAACGCGCATGCGAATCGAAGGACTGGTGAAGGAAGATTTTCTGAGAAAGGTCGAGAGGCTGCGGGGCGACAGCGGCGCACTTGAGGAAGCGGTCGAGCGCGTCGAAAGCCGCCGCGAGGACCCGATCACCTCCGCCCGCCGGCTCGCGTTGCACCTTCACGAAACGGACGGCCGCCACCCCTCGCCCGATTCACCTTCCAAGAAGATATCCGGTCCGGTCCTCCGAATTTCCCATCTCGGCATCGCCGTGAGGTCGCTGGAGGAGGGAAGCGCCTTCTGGGAGCGGCTCGGCCTCTTCGAGGAGCACCGCGAGACTGTCGAGTCGCAAAAGGTCGCGACGTCGTTCCGTCCGGTCGGAGAGTCCCACCTCGAGCTGCTCGAGCCGACCTCGCCGGACAGCCCCGTCGCGAAGTTCCTCGAGAAGAAGGGGCCCGGCATCCACCACCTCTGCCTCGAGGTGGCCGATGTCGACGCCGTCCTCGCAGGGTTGAAGGCGGCCGGGGTGAAGCTGATCCACGAGACGCCCTTCGACGGCGCGCACGGCTGCCGCGTCGCCTTCGTTCACCCCGCCGCGACCGGTGGCATCCTCCTCGAGCTTTCGGAGAAGAAGAAGAAGACGTCCTGACGTTCGGTCCCTGACATTCGAAAGGAGCCCCGCGTGACGCACGACCACGTGACCGAGACCCCGGGGCGCCTCCGGATCGAGGGCAGGATCGGCGTCGCGCGCCTCTTCGGCCTCCCGTTCCTCCTGATCGGCCTCTGGTTCCTGATGCAGTTTCTCGGCGGAGCCATGCGCGTCCTGAAGGGCGAAGTTCCCTTCGACGACTCCGCGGCCGGCCTCCTCGCTCTTCTCTTCATGGCCGCCGTCTTCGGCTTGCCGGGCTTCCTGATTTTTTCTCTCCGGCGCTACGTCGCCCTCGACGCCGGGACGCAAACCGTCGAGGAAGTGAAAGACTTCCTCCTGACGAAGAGCGCCAAGAGGACGCCCTTCTCGGCCTTCCGCGAGGTCCTCGTCCGCTGGGAGGAGAGCGGCGGATCGGGAAGCGCTTCGCACGGGCGGTCGATCTGGCTCGCGACCGTCCACCTCGTCCGGAAGAACGAAACCTCTCTCTTTCTCTCGCACGACCCGAGTGTCGCCGTGGCCCTCGACCTCGGGCGTAAAGCCGCCGCCGTCACGAATCTCCCCCTCCGCGACGAGACGCCGCGGACGGAAGAGGCGGAGGGGTGAGGGGGCCCCGCTATTTGTAGTAGCCGGTCACGTCCAGAACGAGGTGCGGGTTTCCTCCGCC
>JBBIPB010000109.1:0-8403 GCA_037443065.1 Acidobacteriota bacterium
TCTACCAGAACGAGGACTTCGGCCTCGTCGGCGCGCTCGCGGACAAGGTGGACGCGGGCTTCTTGCAGATCGTCTGCGTCGACTCGGTGGACGCCGAGAGCTGGTACAACACGGCGGTCCCGCCGCACGACCGCCTTCTCCGCCACGACGCGTACGACCGCTATCTTCGCGACGAGATGCTCCCGCTGATCGAGGGGCGGACCGGGGGGAACGTGGCCGTGGCGGGCGCCTCGTTCGGGGCGTACCACGCGGCGAACCTCGCCGGGCGCTATCCGGGGAGGATCACGAAGGCGATCTGCTTCTCCGGCCTCTACCAGATCGGCCGGTACCTCGACGGCTATTGGGACGACCTCGCCTACTTCCACTCCCCGGCCGCGTACATCGCGAGCATGGACGACGCCTGGTGCGCCCGGCTCCGGGAGGTCGAGTGGATCGTCGCGACGGGCGAGCTCGACTCGCTGATCGCCGAGAACCGCGCGTTCGCCGGCCTCCTTCAGAGCAAGGGAGTTCCCTGCCGCGCGGAGTTCTGGCCGGGCGTCTTCGGTCACGACTGGCCCTTCTGGAACGACGCCATCCGCCGCTTCCTCTAGCGGGCCGAGGGCTTTCCGGAGGTCTCCCCGGCCCTCGCCGCGCCGCCCTGCCACGCCGCGGCCAGCTCACGCTCGACGTCGGCGGCTCTCCGGAGCGCGGCCGCTTCCTCCGGTTTCTGCCCGAGGGCCGCGCGGATCCCCGCCACCGTCCTCCACGCCTCGGGCCGGAAGGGACCGGCCGAGGACGACTCCTCGGCGACCGCGAGGGCCCTCGGGAGTTGTCCCTCCCGCTCGAGGGCGCGAGCGAGGGCGATCCGGACCCGGACGTCTCCGGCGAACATCGAGCGTCCCCCTTCGAGGAGGTCGAGAGCCTTACCCCGGTCTCCCGCCCACTCGAAGTACCGGGCGAGCGCGAGGAGGATCCTCGGCTCGGGTGCGCTCCGAAGGCCGCTCTCGAGGGCGCGCCGCGCGGACTCGGCCGTCTTCTCCCCCACGGGGACCGACAGCCCCTCCGCGAGAGCGAAGGCGAGGGCCTGAGCCGCCGAACGCCGCACCGCGCCGTTCGATGGCCATGCGGTGAGCCAGCCCTGCGCATGCGAGAGACACTCCTCATACCGCTCCGCGTCGACGAGGACGCGGGCGAGAAGCTCGGCCCGCGTCTCGGCGGCGTCTCCCCCGGGATCCGGCGCCGCGCCGAGCGCGGCGAGCGCTTCGTCCCACTTGCCGGCGGCGGTCAGAGCACGCACCGTCGTCATCAGCGTCGCCTCGGGCTCGGCTTCCCGGACATTCGGGTCGGAGAGGCGCGCGACGGCCTCCGAGAGGCGGCGCATCGCCTCCGGCCGTTCGGCCTCGGGGCGCGCGGACGCCGTCCGGACGAGGAGATCGGCGAGCGCGACCAGGACGGATGGGACAGGCCCCTCCACCGCCAGAAGGTGCCGGGCGGTCTCCAGAGCGGCCTCGTCCTGTCCGAGCGCCCGCTGCGCACGGAAGAGCAGGTCGAGCAGCTCGCCGTCGTCCCGCCGGCTGGCCACGGCCGCGTAGGCGAGCCGCTCGGCCTGCGCCGGATCGCCGCATTCCAGGCTCGCCTCCACGGAGAGAAGTGTCGCCTCGCGCGGGCGGACCGACGCTCCGGCGAGCGCGTCGAGACTCCGGAGAGCCTCTTTCGACCGGCCGAGCCGGAGGAGCGTCCGGGCGACGCCGAGCGCCAACGTCTGCTGGAGCGGGTCGTCCGGAAGGTCCTTCACGAGCGAGGGCATGAAGAAGCGCGCGTAGAGTTCGTGGGCCTCCGCCCAGTTCTCCTCGCGCTCGAGCCCCTGCGCTTTGTCGACCGCCTCCCGCGCACGCTCCCAAGCCACCGAGGCCCTGCGCCCGTCCGTGCCGCCGGACGAGACGAATCCATGGACGGCCATCCGCCCCTTCAGCTCCGCCGCGTCGAGAAGGTCGGTCTGGTAGCGCATCCGGGGCGTGTGCCGCCCCGCCTGCACGCCGCGCGAGTCGGCGGCCACCACGAGGGCGTCCGAGAGGGCCCGGTAGTCGTCGAACCGGTTTCCACGCTCACGCGCGAGGCACCGCGCGATGACCTCCTCGGCCCCGAAGGTCGTCCGGTGGAGGAACCCGCCGAGCGTCTTGGCGCTCCCGAAGAGCTTTCGTTTGCGGATCTCCTCCCAGGAGCCGCCGGAGAAGGGGACGTCCCCCGACTCCCACTCGTACATGATCGTGCCGAGGGAGTAGATGTCGGCGCGGTGATCGACGGGCACGCCGCCCAGGAGCTGTTCCGGCGATGCGTAGGTCACGGTGCCGAGAATCAGCCGCGCCTTGACGCCTTTTCCCTTCAGCACCGTCCCGGCGGGAGCGCGCTGGCGGCCGTCCGTCCCTTCCTCGAGGATGTCCGCGATCCCCCAGTCCGAGAGGTGGGCCCGGCCGAGGTCGTCGAAGAGGACGTTCTCCGGCTTCAGGTCCCGGTGGAGGACGCCGCGTTTCTTCGCAGCCCACTCGAGCGCCCCCACGAGGCGGAGCATCGTCCCATAGAAAAACTCCGGGTCGCGCCGCTTCATCTTGTGCCGGAGGCTTCCCCCCTCCATCCACCGCGAGACGACCGCCGGACGCCCTTCGAACCGGAAGACGCAGAGCGCCTCGACGATCCCCTCGCACGCCGACAGGGTCAGCCAGACCCGGAGCTCGTCGAGGAACCGTTCCATGGCTCCCGGATCCATCGCGAGCTCGGCCGCAGGCACCTTGAGTGCATAGCCGGCGCCGAGCCCGCGAGGGCGGACCAGCGCGCAGACGCTCATCCCGCCCCGGACGACCTTCTCGATCACGAGGGTCGGGCTGTCCAGCCCCTGCTGCTGAGCGAGCTCGGGGAGTTCGATCTCTCGGCCGACCTGGAAGGACTCCATCCGGTCCAATCATGCGACGAACCGGGCCAATTTGCTCGCCCACGCACCGCCCTCCCGCCTGCAGGAAACAAGCTCGAGGCTGCGCCGTACACTCTCCCCGGCTCCTCCGAGCCCGAGGTGTCTATGAATCCGTCCGCCCCCCGCCCCCGGCGGCCCGCCCTGACCGCCCGATTCGGCCTTCTCGCCGCTCTTCTCCTTTCGGCCGGCCCCTCCCGTTCCCAGGAGCTGAAGGTCGAGGAGACGACCCTCTCGAACGGGATGAAGCTCCTCGTCCTCCCGCGGAAGGACGAGCCGACGATCGCCGGCGGCTGGGTCGCCCACGTCGGGAGCGCCAACGAGCGCCCCGGCATCACGGGCATCAGCCACCTCTTCGAGCACATGATGTTCAAAGGGACGCCGACGATCGGGACGAAGGACCCGAAGAAGGACCTCGAGCTGATCGCCGGGCAGGAGAAAGTCCGGACCGCGATGCGTGAGGAGGTCTCGAAGATGCGCGCGGCCTGGCGCCGGGGCGAGATCGACGACCTCACGAAGCCCGAGAACAAGACGGAGCGCTACAAGGCGCTCGAGAAGGAGTTCGACGCGCTCGTCAAGGCCCAGCGCGACCTCCTCGTGAAGAACGAGTTCGACCGGATCTACTCGTCGCAGGGGGGCTCCGGGATGAACGCCTTCACGACGAACGACCTGACGGGCTACTGGGTGAACGTCCCGAAGAACAAGCTCGAGCTCTGGATGTGGCTCGAGTCGGACCGGCTGAAGAACCCCGTCTTCCGCGAGTTCTACGCGGAGCGGGACGTCGTCTACGAGGAGCGGCGCCTCCGGGTCGAGTCGACGCCGACCGGCCGCCTCGACGAGACCTTCGACGAGATCTTCTGGCACGGCTCCCCCTACGCCTGGCCCGTCATCGGCTACCCGTCGGACCTGCCGGCGATCACGAAGCAGGAAGCAGACGCCTACTACGCAACCTACTACGCCCCGAACAACGTGACGGCGATCCTCGTCGGCGACGTCGACCCGAAGGCGGCCGCCGCCCTCGCGGAGCGGTACTTCGGCCGGATCCCGCGCGGAGCGGTCCCGCCGCCGGAGATCGTCACGGAGGCGCCGAAGTGGGACGCGGAGGTGCGGGTCCTCGGCGAGGCCGAGACGAACCCCGCGATCGAGCTCCGCTGGCACACCGTCCCCTTCGAGCACAGGGACTCCTACCCGCTCCAGATCCTCGCGGGCCTCCTGAACGGCCGGACGGGGCGCCTCGAGAAGGCCCTCGTCCTCCCCGCCGACGCCGTCGCGACGAGCGCCCGCGCGTCCGCGGGGGAGCTGATGAGCCCGCAGAAGTACGCGGGCTCCTTCTCGATCGAGTCCGAGGCGAAGGAGGGGAAGAGCCTCGCGGAGGTCGAGAAGGGGATCGACGCCGAGGTCGCGAGGCTCCGGGCGGACCTCGTCGGGGCCGAGGAGCTGGAGAAGGTGAAGAACAACGTCGCGGCCTCCGCCTTCCGGCGCCTCTCGAGCAACTTCTTCATCCTGATGCAGCTGATGATCTACGACGGGTACGGCGACTGGCGGGAGATGAACGAGGGACCGAAGAAGGCCGCGGCCGTCACCGCCGAGGAGGTCCGGCGTGTGGCGCGCCAGTATCTGACGAAGGAGAACGAGGCCGTCCTCCTCGTCAGCCGCAAGGGGGGCGTTCCCCCTCCCCCACGCTCGCGGCCGCACGGGATGAGCGGGGAGGTGCCGCGATGAGACCGACGATGACGGGCGCCGCGCGCCTGTTCCTCCTGACCGCGTTCCTTCCGCTCGCCGGGACGCTCGCGGCGGCGGAGATCCCGGACCACCCGAGCCGGCTCACCTACCCGAAGATGACCTTCACGCCCCCCTCCGCCAGGGACTACCGCGCCGTCCTCCCCTCGGGCGTCGTCGTCTACCTCGCGGAGAACCACGAGCTCCCCCTCGTGAACGTTTCGCTCGTCTTCCGGGGCGGGACCTACCTCGACCCGCCGGGCAAGGAGGGGCTCTCCGAGCTCGCCGGCTACCTCCTGACCCGGAGCGGGACGAAGACGCGGACGCCCGAGCAGCTCGAGGAGCGGCTGGCCTTTCTCGCCGCCCGGCTCGAATCGACGTGGGGCGAGGTGCGGGGCCCGATGGGATACGGCGGCCCCTCCGAAGCGAGCGACCGCGGGACCGTGACGCTGAACCTCCTCTCGAAGGACCTCGACGAGGGGCTCGCGATCCTCCGCGAGGTCCTGACGGAGCCCCGCTTCGCCGGGGAGCGGATCGCCCTCAGGAAGAGCCAGCTCCTCGCGGAGATGAAGCAGCGGAACGACGACTCGGCCTCGATCGAGGCGCGCGAGCGCGGATTCCTCGCCTGGGGAGAGGGCTTCTGGACGAACCGCTACGCGACCAAGGCCTCGCTCGACGCGATCGGGCGCGACGACCTCGTCGCCTTCCAGAAGCGGACCATTCACCCACGGAACGTCCTCGTCGCCGTCTCGGGCGACGTCGACAGGGGGGCGATGCTGAGGAAGCTCGAGGACCTCTTCGCCCGCTGGCCGTCTCCGGGCGAGTCGTCGCCCCCCGTCCCGAAGCCGGACCACCGGCTGCCCTCCGGCACCTTCCTCGTCGACAAGGACGTCAACCAGGGGCGGGTCTCCATCCTCCTCCCCGGGATCCTCCGGGACGACCCGGGGTATTTCGCGGCTCTCGTGATGAACGACGTCCTCGGCGGCGGCGGGTTCACGAGCCGGATCACGAACCGCGTCCGCTCCGACGAGGGGCTCGCCTACTCGGCCGGCTCCTCCCTCGTCGGCGGGGTCTGGTACCCCGGCCTCTGGCGGGCGGCGTTCCAGTCGAAGGTCCGGACGGCGGCCTACGCCTCGGAGATCGTGCTTCAGGAGATGACGAAGGTCCGCGACGACGGCGTCACCGAAGACGAGCTGAAGACGGCGAAGGCCTCGATCGTCGACACCTTCCCCCGCCGCTTCGCGACGAAGGCCCAGATCGTCTCGGCCCTCCTCGACGAGGAGTTCACGGGACGCTACCGGACCGACCCCGCGTACTTCGCGAACTTCCGCGCGAACGTCGAGAAGGTGACGGCCGACGACGTCCAGAAGGCCGCCGTCCGCCTCATCACGCCGGAGAAGGTGACCCTCCTCGTCGTCGGGAAGAAGGCCGACCTCCTGAACCCCGACCCGAAGCACCCGGTGAAGTTCGCCGACCTGACGGGGGGCAAGCTGACCGAGCTTCCCCTCCGCGACCCGATGACGATGAAGCCCCTCACGGGAGAGGCGAAGTGACCCGGCGCTCCCCCGGCCTCCTCGCCGTTCTCGCGGCGACGGCGCTCGGCGTCGCCACGGCCGGCAGGGCGGCGGACGCCCCGCCTGCGAAGAAGCCGCTGACGCTCGAGGCCCTCCACGCCGACCGGCCGATCGTCTCCCGGAGCGCCTCCGGCTTCGCGTGGCGCGACGCCTCGCGCGTCACGTGGCTCGCGACGGAGGGGACCGGCCCCGGCGCCGCCGCGACGCTCTGGCAGTACGACGTCCGCGACGGCACGAGAACGGCGCTGATCACGAAGCCGAACCTCCCCGGGACGGCGAAGCCCTTCCCGCTCTCCGGTTACCGGTGGAACGGGGCCGGGACGGCGATCCTCCTCGCGGCCGATTCCGATCTCTGGCTCTGGCGATTCGACGCGAAGAGCGGGGAGGCGCTCGTCCGGCTGACGAACGACAAGGAGGCCGAGGAGCAGCCCCTCTTCTCGCCCGACGGGACGAAGGTCGCCTTCTCGAAGGGGCACGACCTCTGGGTCGTCGACGTCGCGACGAAGGCCGCCACCCGCCTGACGGCGACCGGCACCGACACCCTCCGCAACGGGACGCTCGACTGGGTCTACGAGGAGGAGCTCTCGAACCGGCGCGGGCGCGCCTTCGCCTGGTCCCCCGACTCGCGGTCGATCGCCTACCTCCGCCTCGACGGCGGCCGGGTCCCCGAGTACCCGATCGTCGACTTCCTCCCCCCGAACGGAGCCCTGACGCGCCAGCGCTATCCGAACGCGGGGGACCCGAACGCGATCCCGTCGATCCGCGTCGTCTCCCTCGACGGCCGGGAGACGGCCGGATACGCCCCCGTCCCCGACGACGTCCTGATCTCCCCCGAGATCTCGTGGACGGCGGACTCCGCGGCCGTCTCGTTCGTGACGCTCGACCGGGACCAGACGCGGCGCGACCTCTTCCTCCTCCCCCGCTCGGGGGGCGAGCCGAGGCGCCTCCTCTCCGAGACCGACCCGGCCTGGATCAACGCGATCGACGCGCCCCGGTTCCTCAAGGACGGCTCGGGGTTCCTCCTCCTCTCCGAGACGACCGGCTTCCTCCACCTCTCGCGCCACGCCCTGGACGGGACGAAGAAGAACGCCGTGACGTCGGGAGCGTGGATGATCGACGGCCCGTGGGACGTCGACGAGAAGGGGGGAGCCGTCTGGTTCGTCGCGACGGAGAAGGACCCGCGCGAGCGGCACGTCTACCGGGCGAGGCTCGACGGGACGGGGCTCACCCGCGTCACGAAGGAGGAGGGGACGCACGGGCTCATCCTCGCGCCCGACGGCCGTCATTTCGTGTCGGCCTTCTCGAGCGTCACGGCGCCGCCCCGGACGACCCTCCGGAAGGCGAACGGCTCGGTGGCTGCGGTTCTGGACGAGCCGGCGAACACCCTCGGCGACTACGCTCTCCCGGCCGTCGAGCTCGGCTCCTTCCGCGGCGCGGACGGAACGCTCTTCTACACGTCGCTCCTGAAGCCGCCGGATTTCGACCCGTCGCGGAGGTATCCCGTCCTCGTCTACGTCTACGGCGGGCCGCACGCCCAGATGGTCCGCAACGGCTTCACCCCCCCGGGGAGCCTCGCCCTCCTCGCGTCGAAAGGGGTCCTCGTCTGGACGATGGACGGGCGCGGCTCGTGGGGGCGCGGCCACGCCTTCGAGACGCCGATCCTGAAGAACCTCGGCGCGCGGGAGCTGGCTGACCAGCTCGAGGGGATCGCGGAGCTGAAGAAGCGCCCGTACGTCGACCCGGAGCGGATCGGGATCACCGGCTGGTCGTACGGCGGCTACATGACGCTCTTTGCCGCGACGCATGCGGGCGAGACCTTCCGGTCCGCCGTGGCCGGCGCGCCGGTGACCGACTGGAAGTTCTACGACTCCATCTACACCGAGCGGTACATGAAGCTGCCGAAGGAGAACGCCGAGGGGTACAAGACCTCCTCGCCGGTTCAGGCCGCGGGAAAGCTCGGGACGAAGCTCCTGATCCTGCACGGGACGTCGGACGACAACGTCCACATGCAGAACACGATGGTCTTCGCCGACGAGTTGATGAAGGCGAAGAAGGACTTCGACTTCGTTCCGCTCCCGCGTCAGCCGCACGGCCCGCGCGACCCGGAAGCCCGGTACTACCGGGACCAGCGGCTCGTGGAGTTCTTCGAGCGGACGCTCCTGAAGTAGG
>JBBIPB010000110.1:0-8332 GCA_037443065.1 Acidobacteriota bacterium
TTCCGGAAGCACGTCCTCCCCGTCCTGACGCCGCTCGTCGTCGACCCGGGGCACCCCTTTCCCTTCCTCTCGAACCTCTCGATCAATCTCGCCGTCGAGGTGAGAGATCCCGAGACGGGCGACGTCCGCTTCGCGCGCATCAAGGTTCCCCAGGCGCTCCCTCGTCTCGTCTCGCTGCGTGAGATCGAGGAGGGAAAGAAGAAGCTGAAGCCGGAAAAGGCCGACTTCGTGCTTCTCGAGTCGCTGATCCAGGCGAACCTCGGCGAGCTCTTCCCGGGCTTCGAGATCCTCTCGTCGCACCTCTTCCGTGTGACGCGCGACGCCGACATCGAGATCCAGGAGGACGAGGCCTCCGACCTCCTCGCGACGATCGAGCAGGAGGTCCGGCGCCGCCGCTTCGGCGCCGTCGTCAGGCTCGAAGTCGTCCCGAAGACGCCCAAGCGCGTCCGGAAGCTCCTCCTGAAGCAACTCGAGATCACCGAGGAGGAGATCTACGAAGTGGACGGCCCGCTCGGCGGGGGCGACCTGATGGCTCTCTGGAAGCTCGACCGGCGCGAGCTGAAGGACCCGCCGTTCACGCCGGCGCTCCCGACCGTCCGGTCCAGCACGGACCCGTCGATCTTCGCGGAGATCCGAGCCGGCGACATCCTCCTCCACCACCCCTACGATTCCTTTGGCCCAGTGGTCGAGCTGGTCGAGCGTGCCGCGGAGGACTCGAAGACCCTCGCCATCAAGATGACGCTCTACCGGGCCGGCGCGGAGTCCCCGATCATCCCGGCACTCGTCCGCGCGGCCGAGAACGGCAAGCAGGTCGCCGTCCTCGTGGAGCTGAAGGCCCGCTTCGACGAGGAGAACAACATCGTCTGGGCCAAGGCGCTCGAGCAGGCGGGCGTCCATGTCGTCTACGGCGTCATGGGCCTGAAGACGCACGGCAAGATCGCCCTCGTCGTCCGTCGCGAGAAGGACGAGATGCGGCGTTACGTCCACCTCGGGACCGGCAACTACAACCCCGTGACCGCGCGGATTTACACGGACTTCGGCCTCCTGACCTGCCGTCCGGAGTTCGGCGAGGACGCCACCCGCCTCTTCAACGCCCTGACCGGGATCGCGGGGCGCGTGAAGTACGAGAGACTCGTCACGGCCCCGCGGGAGATGCACCGTGCCGCGCTCGAGTGGATCGGAAGGGAGACGGCCCATGCGCGCGCGGGCCGTCCCTCCGGTATCCGCGCCAAGATGAACGCCCTCGTCGACACGAAGGTGATCCTGTCGCTCTACGAGGCGTCCCGGGCCGGCGTCCCGATCGACCTCGCCATTCGGGGCGTCTGTTGCCTGAAGCCGGGCGTCCCGGGCCTCTCGGAGACGATTCGCGTCCGCTCCGTCGTCGGACGATTCCTCGAGCACAGCCGGATCTTCGTCTTCGAGAACGGGGGGGACCGGAAGGTCTTCCTCTCCTCCGCCGACTGGATGCCCCGGAACTTCTTCCGGCGCGTCGAGATCGCCTTTCCTGTCGAGGACCCCGCCGCCTCGGCGGAGGTCGTCCGGGCGCTGGAGCTCTCGCTCGCCGACAACGTCCGGGCGCGGGAGCTCCGGCCGGACGGCCGCTACGAGCGGCTCCGCCCGGCGCCGGACGCTCTGGCCGTCGACTCGCAGGCCGCCTTCCTCGAGGAGGCGCGGCGCCGGATGCAGAGGACAGCCGAGCGGATCGTCCGGGGAAGCGAGGCGGACGCGCCGGACCCTGACGGAGTCGAAAGAACCGAGACCGGAAATCCCTGAGCCCGTCCGGTCAGGATGGGCGTTTCCTTCTCTGCAGGTTCGTCAGGGAACGGGGCGCCCCAGCTTCTTCAGCGAGAGTATCAGCTGCTCCACCAAGTCCGGACGACCTTCCCGCTCAGCCTCCAGCTTCAGCTGGCGGTACAGGCTACGGCAGTCCGTTTCGCGGACGGGAGGAACCGAATCTGTGTCCAGAAGGTAGTTCGTCCAACGGTTCTTCGACGGGTCGAATCTCGAAAGACCGAGTTCAGTACCAACCCAGAGGACTCCCTGCCGTGCAAGGAGGCTGGCCGGAACGAAACCGCAAGGACCATCCTCCGCCCCGCGAAACGTGTTCAACGACGGGGCGTTTCCATCGTAACGGACGAGACCGAGCGCAGGGGAGGGCCCGATCCCCCCGCAGGGGTCCGTCGTGCCCATCCAGAGCGAGCCATGGAACATCTCGGCACTGACAATCCAGAGATCTCGTAATTCGGGTGGAGATCGCCATTCGATGCGGCCCTTCTTCTCGCGACCGAGGGCGACCTTCCCGGGGCACCCGAAGTCACAGTCCTCGGTGTCGTCCCCAACCCATGCCTCGAAGAAGCGCGCCCCGGGACGACCCCAGCATCCCGTGACCCTCGAGGAGATCTTCGACTGCTGCGCTTCGGGATAGAGTCGTCGGTGCCAGGAAAACGGCACCGGCGGAGAGGCTGGGCAGCGCACCTTTTCTTTGAAGGCTTGGCGCGCCCGAAAGCAGTCATCGATGGGCAGCACCCCGGAGGCGGACAATCGGCCGTCCGGACCCAACGACAGAAACCGCTCGGCCATCTCCGCACTCGCCGCATTCACTCCACCCCGCGTCGAAAACTTCCCCCGAATCCAGATGCGCAGGTTGCCGTCGCTTTCATCAAGCCAATGGACAGCGGGGTACCTGCTGATGTCGTAGCAGACGTCTACTGCAAGTGCCGGTCGCGGCAGCAGAAGCGACGAGCAGAAAACCGCTGTTCCTGCGCATGTGCGAATCACCTGTACTTGGGGTCGCATGCCAGGTCTCGTTTGCGGATCATGGCTTCGTTTGAGAATCCCCGAGATCATTCTGTCAGGACGGCCGCTTCCGTTTCCGACCGGAAGGGCGGTGACTCTTCTTGCCTGGCAGCCGCGAGGAACTCTTCCGTCCAGCCTGACCCGGGCTGACACCGGCCCGCCGCTCCCGGCGTGCCGCGGCGGCCAGCACATCGAACTCCGCCCGGAAGCTCTCGAGGACGGCTTCCGGGTCCGGGACGAGGCCGGCGTCGGTCGCGACGCCCAGGGAGACGCCTCCCGCGTAGCTCAGGATGCTGACGCCGAGGCCGAGGCGGCCCGACTGCGGGACCCAGAACATCACCTCGCGTGCCGGGACGCCCGCGAGCGCGATGGGCTCCGACGGTCCGCGGACGTTCGTCACGACTCCGGTCCCGCCGCGCCCGAAGAGATCTATGACCACGCGCTCCACCTCGGCCGGGACCGCACCGACGGCGCCGAGAAGACCGAAGGCGACGACCGCCTCCGGAGTCCTCTTGATCTCGTCCATCCGCTCCTTCAGTTCGAGCAGCCGTTCGAGCGGGTCCGCGATGCCGACGGGGAGCGCCAGGAAGACGAGTCCGAAGCGGTTTCCGAACGCCGACTCCTCCTCGGGCCGGCGGAGATTGACGGGGACGACGGCGTGGCACTCGAGGCCGTCGACCGGCGCCTGGTGCGCTTCGAGGTAGCAGCGGAGCGCCCCCGCTACGGCTGCAAGGAGGACGTCGTTGACCGTGGCGCCGAGGGCCTTCCCCGCCTCCTTGACTTCCCCGAGGGAAATCGGCTCGGACCAGGCCGCGCGCTTGGCGACGCCGAGCGGACCCTTGAACGGGGTCGGCGGATCGTCGGGCATCAAGAGGAGTTTTGCGAGCGCGTCCGCCGTGCTCGCCCCGCGCGCCGCGAGGTCGAGGAGATGCTCCGGGTGGATCAGGGTCTCGACCCCTTCGCGGACGAGACTCCCCGTGACGGCGACGGTCCGGGAGACGATCCCCTCCCGGGCGTGCGGCTCCTCGTGCGCCGGTGCCGGAGCCTCCACGGCCCTGTCCATCAGCGCCAGGACGAGCCTCACGAGCGATACGCCGTCGCCCAGGGCGTGATGGAAACGGCAGACGAGAGCGCTCCCCCGGCCGTACCCTTCGACGAGGTGGAGCTGCCAGGGCGGCTTCGAGAAGTCGAGCGGCGTCGACATCAGGTCGCTCACAAGCTCGCGAAGCGCCAGGACGTCCCCGGGAGGACGGAGCGCGACTCGGTGAAGGTGCGCCCGGAGGTCGAACGTGGGATCGGTCTCCCATCGGGGCGGAACGAACGGGATCCGCGGGTCGACGATCCGCCGCATGAGCCGCGGAACGCGGAGGAGCCTCTCCTTCAGCAGCGCCGTGAGGCGGCCGAAGTCGAGGACCTCGTCGAAGACGAGGACCCCGGTCACCATCATCAGGTTCTTCGGGTCCTCCATGTGGAGCCAGGCGGTGTCGACGGCGGAGAGGGGTTCCGACGTCATCGGCGGTCCCGAAGGCGTCCCTCTAGCGCTCGAGCTCGAAGCCCGCGGGCGGGCTGAGGACGGGTTCCGCCACCGTCAGGGTCGTCGACTCGATCGGCAGAAGGACGACGTGGGTGTTCGCGCCGAAGGCGACGTGCAGCTCGTAGTAGCCGTGGGGCGAGATCGCGATGAGAGTGCCGGCGATCTGCTTCAGCTCCGCGATCGGGCACGTCACGTAGACCTTCGTCGGCACGTCCATCACGACCTCCTTCGGCTTGGGGTCGATTCTAGCCGCTCACGGATGGACCATGAGGAGCCATGGCACGCCGATGGCGAGGAGCGACGCGAGGTAGATCAGGCCGAAGATCAGCCCCAACCTCCAGAAGTCCTTCGGCGGGACGTAGCCGCTTCCGTAGTAAACGGGCGACGGGCCCGTCGCGTAGGGGGTCAGGATCCCCATGATCCCGAGCGAGTAGCAGAGGAGCAGGGCGAAGACCCGGACGTCCATGCCGGGGACTGCGGCGCCGGCCGCCAGGATGACGGGGAGGACGGCCGTCGTGTGCGCCGTCAGGCTGGCGAAGAAGTAGTGGATGGCGAAGAAGAAGACGAGAAGGACCATCACCGTCGTCGGCGGCAGGCCCGCGAGCGGCGCGGCGGCCTTCTTCGCGAACCAGCCGACGAATCCCACTTTGTTCAGGCCGTCGGCCAGCGTGACCAGCGTCGCGAACCAGACGAGGACGTTCCAGGCCGGCTTGTTCGCGAGGACGTCGTCCCAGGTCACCACGCCGAGGATCACCATCAGCGAGATGACGACGAGCACCACCGTCGTGGCATCGACGACGCGGCTCCCGAAGATCCAGAGTGCGAGGGCGAGAAGGGCGAGAAGCGCCATCTCGATCTCCCGGAGCGAGATCCCCCCCAGTTTCGCCAGTTCGGTGCCCGCCCAGGCCGGCACCTCGCGGCTCTCGCGGATCTCGGGGGGATAGATCCAGAAGACGAGGAGCGGCACGAGAAGGACGAGGAGCACTCCGACCGGCAGAAACCCGACGAGCCAGGCCGTCCAGGAGACCTCGACATTCGCCGTCTTCTTCACGAGGTCGAGGGCGAGAAGGTTCGGCACGAGCCCCGTCAGGAACATGGAGCTCGTGACGCACGTCGTCGCGAGCGCCGTCCACATCAGGTACGCACCGACTTCCGGGTACTCGCGGTCCCGGGCTCGGAGCCGTAGAGGCCGGGGATGTTCCGGATGACGGGGAAAACCGTTCCGCCGCTCCGCGCCGTGTTGGATGGGGTGAAGGGCGCGAGGACGAGATCCGAGAACGTGACGGCATAGCCGAGTCCCAGCGTCCGCCTCCCGAGCGCCTTCACGAGCCGGAGCGCCATTCGCTTACCGAGCCCCGATTTCTCGTAGCCGAGGGCGAACATGAAGGCGCCGAAGATGAGCCAGACTGTCCCGTTCGAGAAGCCCGCGAGGGCCCACTTCACGGAGTCGGCCGGCTTCGGCTCGACGAGGCCCGCCAGCGCAGCCACCGCGACGCCGATCAGCCCGGTCGCGGCCGCCGGGAGCGGCTCCAGGACGAGCCCGACGATGACGGCCACGAAGAGCGAAAAGTAGAGCCACGCCGACGTCTTCAGGCCGGAGGGGACCGGAAGGACCGCCAGAACGATCCCCGCGACCACCGGAGCCACCGCCCTCCAGACAGCCGTTTTCGAATTCGTCGAGGTGCTCATCGGATCTCTCCTTTCCGGTCCGGGCGATGCTTCCTCGGACGGGCGGAGCGAGACCTGATGCCGATGCTTCAATCGCTCCGGAGAGCTAGCGGGCCGGGAGCCTCGCGATCTCGCCGAGGAGGAGGGCCGGAAGGTCGGGGATGTCGTTGTGGCTCCGCCCCTCGAGCGGGAGGAAGCGGACGTTCCTCCCGGCCCTCGCGAGCGCCTCTCCCATCCGGAAGGGAACGACCTCGTCCTTCGTCCCGTGGAGGATCACGACGGGGCAGGCGAGCGATCCGATCTTCCCGAGGTTGTCGAAGCGGTCGGGAACGACGAGGGGCGCGAGCGGGCCGACGAGCGACCGGCCGAGGTCCGGAAACGACGTGTACGGGGAGACGAGGATCAGGAGCCACGGCGGGGAGCGTCGTGCCAGCTCGACGGCGACGCCCGTTCCGAGCGACCGGCCGACGAGGACGAGCCGTTCGGGCGTCACCCCCTCTCGCGCGAGAGCCTCGAGGAGGGCCGTTCCGTCGGCATAAAGCCCCTCCTCGTCGGGCCGCCCCGGCTCTCCCCCGTAGCCGCGGTACTCGGCGAGGACGGCGTCCACGCCTCCCGACGCGAGCGCCGAGGCGAGCGGGAGATTCTGCGCCGCCGACTCGGCGTTGCCGTGAAAGAAGACGACGACTCTCGCGGCGGGAGCACCGGAGGCGATCCAAGCAGCGTGGAGCGTGAGGCCGTCGGACGTCCGGAACGTCACGATCCGCCCCTTCTCGCCGAGCGCCCCGGCGTCCCGGAGGGGAATGGCCGAGCCGGGGAAGGCGAGGACGCGGGCGAAGGACCGGAGGAAGAAGACGAAGCCGGCGGCCAGAAGCGCGGCCACGAGGAGGAGGACCCACTTCGACGACATCGCCGTCAGGTCGCCGTGTCCTCGCCCATCTCCTCGTCGTCCTCTCCCGGCGCCTCGCCGCGATACTCCTTCAGCTTCCGCTGGAGAGTCCGGAGGCCGATGTCGAGCATCTCGGCCGCGCGCCGCCGGTTCCCGCCGGAGACCTGGAGGGTCGTGAGGATCGCCTCCTTCTCGATCTCGGCCATGGTCTTGCCGACGAGTCCGGTTCCGGAGGGCACGCCGTCCGGCGTCCGGGCCCCTTCTTCGCCGGCGCCTCCGGGCGCCCCGGCGCGAATGGCGGGCGGGAGGTCCGCGACGTCGATCTTCGGCCCCGGCGTGAAGAGAACGGCGCTCTCCACGACGTTCTTCAGCTCGCGGACGTTTCCGGGCCACGCGTAGGCCGCAAGCGCCGCGAGCGCTGCCGGGGTGACGCCGGTGACGGCGCGTCCGTGCTCGCGCGCGAAGACGTCGCGGAACCGCTCCACGAGGAGCGGGATGTCGTCCGTCCGCTCCCTTAGCGGCGGGATGTCGACCGTGACGACCGAGAGCCGGTAGAAGAGGTCCTGCCTGAAACGTCCCGCCTCGATCTCTTTCGAGAGGTCGCGGTTCGTCGCGGCGACGAGGCGGAAGTCGACATCCTTCGTCTCGTTTCCTCCGACGAGCGTCACGCGCTTCTCCTCGAGAACCCGGAGGAACTTCACCTGGAGGTCCGGCGGCATCTCGGAGACCTCGTCGAGGAAGAGCGTGCCGCCGTGCGCCTGTTCGATCCGGCCGATCCGCCGTGTGAGCGCGCCGGTGAAGGAGCCGCGCTCGTGGCCGAACAGCTCCGATTCGATGATCTCCTTCGGGATCGCGCCGCAGTTGAGCGGGACGAACGCCCGGCCGCGCCGCGGGGAGTTGTGGTGGAGGGCGCCCGCCACGAGCTCCTTCCCCGTCCCGGACTCCCCCGTGACGAGGACCGTCGTCTTCGTCGGCGCGACGACCCGGAGCCGTTCGAAGAGCCGCTCCATCGGCTTCGAGATGCCGAGGATCGCCTCGAAGCCGTAGCGCTTGTCGAGCCGCTCGCGGAGGTCCCGGATCTCCCCGGCCTGCCGCGACCGTCGAAGGGCCGCCTGCGCGCGGAGGCGCAGGTCGTCCTTGGCGACCGGCTTGGCCACGTAGTCGACATTTCCGAGGGCGCGCGCCGCGAGAAGCGTCTCGACGTCCCCGAAGGCCGTGACGAGGACGACCGAGAGGTCGGGCCGCGCCGCCGCGAGGTCCGTCGCGAGCTCCAGCCCCGTCTTCCCCGGCATCTTGAGGTCCGTCACGACGAGGGCGACGGATGGATCTTCCGTCGCGCGCACGAGGGCGGAGGCCGCGTCGCCGAACTCCTCCACCCGGAGGCCGTCCGTCGCGAGGGCGAGCGCCATCGCCTTCCGGCTGCCGGCGTCGTCGTCCACGACGAGGAC
>JBBIPB010000111.1:0-8297 GCA_037443065.1 Acidobacteriota bacterium
GCTCTATCTGACCTTCACCACGCTGAGCGTCCCCGCGCTGATGGGCGCGATCATGAGCCTGGGCGTGGCGACCGCGAACTCGGTCCTCGTCGTGACCTTCGCGCGGGACAGCCTCCGGCGCGGGCTCGACCCGCTCGCCGCGGCGTGGGAGGCCGGAACGGTCCGCCTCCGCCCCGTCCTGATGACGGCCCTCGCCATGATCATCGGGATGCTCCCGCTCGCTCTCGGCGCCGGAGAGGGGGGCGAGCAGAACGCCCCTCTCGGCCGGGCCGTGATCGGCGGCCTCGTCCTGGCCACGCTGGCGACGCTCTATTTCGTTCCCGTCGTGTTCGGGCTGCTTCGCGGCCGCTCCGGCAGCCCCGGGTCCGTTTCCTCCCCAACGGCCGCCGAGTGAGGACCCCCATGACTCAGCCCCCTCCATTCGACCCCGTCGCCACCCCACCCGACTCTTCAGGCGACTCCCCTCGCCGGCTACGTCTCGGCCACGTCGTGGGTGCTCTCGCCTTGCTCATCGTCGTCGCCGCGCTCGCGGGCGCCATTCCACGCTGGCGGTCGCGGACGGCGCTCGCCGCCGAGACGCGGGAGCTGGCCGTCCCGGTCGTCCGGGTGGTGTCCCCCGCGCCGGGCAAGGCAGCGGCTCCGCCTCTCTTTCCGGCGGAGATCAAGCCTTGGGCGGATGCTCCGATCCTGGCCCGCGCGACCGGCTACGTGAAGCGCTGGACCACGGACATCGGCGGGCACGTGGAGGCCGGAAAGCTTCTTGCCGAGCTCGAGACCCCCGAGCTCGACCAGGAGCTCGAGCGGTCACGGCACGACCTTGTCCAGACCGAGGCCGCCCTTGCGCTCGCGAGGAGCACCGCCGAGCGCTACGAGGGGCTCGTCGGCACCTCGGGCGTCAGCGAGCAGGAGACGAGGGAGAAGCAGTCGGACGTGACGGTCAAGACCGCAGCTGTCGAAGCCCTGCGCGCGAACGTCCGGAGGCTCGAGGAGCTCCGGTCGTTCGCGCGTGTCACCGCTCCGTTCGCCGGGACCGTCACCGCGCGCCGGATCGACATCGGCGAGCTGGTCGTCGCCGGGGGCGGCCGGGAGCTGTTCCGGCTCGCGCAGACCGGGACGCTGCGTGTCTCGATCCGGGTGCCGCAGACCGCCGCCCTCGAGGTCGCTCCCGGGCAGCCGGCCGAGGTGCTGATCCCGGAGCTGCCGGGCAAGGCCTTCCCCGCCCGCGTGGCGCGGACCGCGGGTGCGATCTCCGCCGATTCGCGCACGCTCCTGGTCGAGCTGGAGCTGCCCAACCCCCGCGGGGAAATCCTCGCCGGGAGCTTCGCCGAGGTGCGGCTTCTCGACACGAAGCGCCCGGCCGCGCTCACGCTTCCGGCCAACACGCTCCTGTTCCGAGAGGAAGGGCCGCGTCTCGGCGTCGTCCGCGCGGACGGCCGCGTCGAGCTGCGGGCCGTGCGTCTCGGCCGCGACTTCGGCAGGACCATCGAGGTTCTCGAGGGGGTGGGCCCTGCGGACAAAGTCATCCTCAACCCTTCGGACTCCCTGACGGAGGGTGCGACGGTGCGCGTCGCCGCCGACAGCGGCCGCGAGGAGGGGAAATGAAGATGGCCCGCCGGACGTCGATTCTCCTCGTCTTCTCCGTCATGGCGGGCTGCACGGTGGGTCCGGATTACGTCCGGCCGGAAGTGACGACCATCATGCCCGAGACATTCGCAGGCGCGAGCGATGTCTGGAAGCTTGCCGTCCCGCGGGATCAGATCCCTCGTGGTGCCTGGTGGGAGGTCTTCAGCGACCCGGAGCTTGATCGGCTCGAGGCCGAGGCCGTCGAGGGGAGCCAGCGGCTCAAGGCCGCCGTCGCCAAATTCGCCCAGGCCCGCGCCGCGGCCGACGTGGCCCGCTCCGGGCTCTTCCCTAGGATCGGCGCTGGCGCCGTGGCAACGCGCCAGCACGACTCCGCGAACCGGCCGCTCAACTCAACGGGAGAGGCCGCGGGTAAGGGCTTTACCTACCCCAGCTTCACCGTTCCGTTCGACTTGAGCTGGGAGCCGGACCTCTGGGGACGCGTGCGGCGCCAGGTAGAGTCCTCACGCGCCCGCGAGGAGGCCGAGGCCGCCGAGATCGAGTCGGTCTGGCTCGCGCTTACGGCCGAACTGGCAGCCGACTACTTCGCGCTGCGTTCCCTCGACGACGAGAGGCAGCTCCTCCTCCAGAGCGTGGAGGCCTATCGACGGGCGCTCGAGCTGGTGCGCTCCCGGCGGGGCGCCGGCCTCGTCTCGGACCTCGACGTCGCCCAGGCCGACACCGCTCTCAGGACGGCAGAGGCCCTCCTGCCGCCCAACGCCCTCGCGAGGACGCGGTTCGAGCACGCCATCGCCGTCCTGACCGGCCAACCGGCTCCTCTCTTTCGCCTCCCGGAAGGTCCGGTCCCGCCCGAGCCGCCCGTCCTTCCCCCTGGCCTCCCGTCGGAGCTTCTCGAGCGGAGGCCCGACGTGGCCGCCGCGGAGCGGCGGATGGCCGCGGCGAACGCCGGCATCGGCGTGGCCGAGGCGGCCTTCTACCCGTCACTGCGCCTCGGAGCCCTCGGGGGCACCCAGAGCATCGACTCCAGCAGTCTCTTCAGCGCGCCGAGCCGACTCTGGGCGCTGGGCGCCTCGCCGGCGCTCCCCCTGTTCCAGGGAGGCCAGCTAAGGGCCAACGTCCGTGCCACGAGAGCGGCTTGGGACGAGACGGTGGCGCGTTACCGTGACACAGTCCTCGTTGCCTTCGCCGAGGTGGAGGACAACCTCGCGGCGCAGCGCCTCCTCGCCGACGAGTACGAGCGGCTGGTGGTGGCGTCGACGTCAGCCCGCAAGCAGGCGGAGATTGCGAGGACCCGTTACGAACACGGTCTCGTCAGCTACCTCCCGGTGGTGACGGCGGAGACGCTGGCCTTCGAGCGCGACCGGGCCGTCGTCCGCTCGCGCGGCCAGCGGTCGACGGCGGCCGTCGCCTTGATCAAGTCGCTCGGCGGCGGGTGGGTCCCCCCTCTCGCTCGCTCGCTCGGAAAGCCGCCCTCTTCTTCAGGATCGGAGCCGTCGTCTTCCTTCCCACCGTCTTCATCGAATGTCCTGAGGAGCCGGAGCCCGCGGGGCGCTACTTCTTCCAGATCTCGAAGGTGACCTTGAACGTCTTCACGATCTTGTACTGGTACGTCCGGAACTTGACGCTCAGGCGGTTCGTGTCTCCCACCTTCCCCTTGTCGAGAGTCGCCGTCGTGTCGTTCTGGCCCCACGGGGCGCCCCCCTTCGGGTCCGGGATCGTCACCGTGTACTTGCACTTGTAGTCGTTCTCGAGGTCCCGGTTCGAGTAGGTGAAGACGATCTTCATCGAGTTCGTATGGTTCAGGTCTTTCTCGCCCTTGATGAAGTCGTCGGGGTCGGGCCACTCCACGATGTTCACGGAATCGACGGTCGCTTCCCCGACCTTCACGCCCGTGACCTTCTGCTCCTTGTCGGGAACCAGGGAAAAGGTCTTCTCGAACTTCACGGCCGCACCCGAGGCTGCGGGCGCCGGCAGGGCCCAAAGAGCGAGGCCGAGAAGAAGGGCTCCGTTGAGGGCGGCTCGTTTCATGAACACCTCCTGAGGATACGTTGGGCCGGGGATGTGATCGGCTACTTCTTCCAGAGTTCGAAGGTGAGCTTCATCGTCCGGGCGAGCTTGTACTGGTGCGTCTTCATCCGGACGCCGAAGCGGTTGGTGTCGCCCATCTTCCAGGCGTCGAGCGTCCGCACGGAGTCGTCACTGGCCCACGCCTCCCCGCCCTTCGGGTCGGGGATGGTGACGGAGTACCGGCACTTGTAGTCCCGGTCGCCCCGGTTCGAGTAGGTGAAGACGACCCACATCGTCTTCGTGTCGTTCGGGTCGATCTCGCCTTTCCGGAAGTCGTCCGCGTCGGGCCAGTTCTTGATGTCGACGTAGTCGATCGTGATGTTCTCGAACTTGACGTCGACCTTCTGCGGCCCTTCCTTGAAGGGGAGCGTCTTCTCGAGCTTCTTCGCGTCTCCCGGGACGTCGGCGGCCGGCGCCGCGGCGGCCGCGAGGAGAAGGACGACGGCGAGTGGGATGCCAATGGTGAGAATCCGTTTCATCTGCTGCCTCCGTTTCCGGAACATGTGTGGCGCGATTCTATTCCCGCCCTGCCGCTCCGGCTCCCGCCGAGAGCTTCTCGTAGAGAGTGAGGAGGGCCTGCGTCCCGTCCTCGCCCCGCCCTTCGGCCTCGAGGGCCGAGAGGAGCTGGTGGACGAGGGCGACGGCGGGGAGCGGGACGCCGCATGCGCGGGCGGTCGCGAGGACGATCGCGAGATCCTTCTGCTGGTGCTTGATCGCGAAGGCCGGCTTGAAGTCGCGCTCGATCATCTTCCTGCCGAGGACTTCGAGCGCCCAGGACGTCGCGGCGCCGGCTGTCAGGGCCTCGTGGAGCGCCGGGAGAGGCAGGCCGGACCGCTCCGCGAAGGCGAGCCCCTCGGAGACGGCCACGAGGTTTCCGGCCACGATGATCTGGTTGACGGCCTTTCCGAGCTGGCCGGCGCCCGAGGGCCCCAGGTGAGTCAGCCGCTTTCCCATCGCGAGGAAGACCGGACGGGATTTCTCGAGCGCGGCCTTCTCGCCGCCGATGAAGAAGGTCAGGGTACCCTCGGCCGCACCTTTCTGGCCGCCCGAGACGGGTGCGTCGAGAAAGGCGATCCCCTTTTCCGCGAGGCGAGCCGCCACGCCCCGGGCCCGGTCCGGCGCGATCGTCGAGCAGTCGACCACGACGGCTCCGGCCGAGGCCGAGGCGATCGTTCCTCCCGGGCCGAGGTGGACCTCCTCCACCTCGGGCGCGTCGGGGACGCACGAGACGACGACGTCCGCTCCCCGCGCGGCCTCCGCCGGAGTCTGCGCGGAGCGGACCTCATGGCCCATGGCGGAAAGCTCGGCGGCGAGCGCCGCGGCTTTCGGGGCGGTCCGCGTCGCGAGGACGAGCGGGAAGCCGGTCTTTGCGAGGTTCCGGGCCATTCCCTGTCCCATGGTGCCGAGGCCGACGAAGGCGACGCGGAGGCGAGGTGTGCTGGTCATGGCAGACCGGAGTCTTCCCTGCGGCGGGCGGGGGGTCAACCGGCGTGCTGCTCAGGATCTGAGCTAACATTTCTCCGTGGGGCCAACGGGCGAACGGGGACGCGCGGCGGCGGCAGCAGGGGTGTTTCTTCTCGTCGCCGTCGCCTTCGTCCCGGTCGCACGGCTTCTCCGATACGTGCGCGTCGGAGATTCCGGGCGGGGGATCGCGCTCGTGCTCCTCGTGCCGGGCGGCATCGCTGCGGCGCTCCTGTATGAGCGTCTCGTCCGCGGATCTCTCTACGGGATCTTTCAGCGGGCGCTTCCCGTCGGCGCCGCGGCGCCGGTTGTCGCCCTTCTCGGCGCCCTCCTTCCGGCCCTCCTCCGGCTCTTTTTTCTTCCACGCGGCCCGGCTCCGTTTCCCGTCCTCGCCGGACACGCTTTTCTCGTGGAGACCGGCCTCGGGTTCGCTCTCGCTCTTCTCGCCCTCGGGACGGGAAGAACGCTTCCGGGCGCAATCGCCTACGGGCTTCTCTGGGGACTTCGCTTCGGCCTCGTTCTGTCGTTCCGCGGCGGGGTCGTCCCGATGATGGAGCTCGCGGCCGCGTGGCTCACGCCGCTGGCCATGGCGCTCGTCCTCGCCCGGCCGCTCGCTCCGTGGCGAGAGGAACTCTTCGGATGACGCGCGAGCCGGAGCAGATGCTCCTTTTCGACGACCCCCCGAAGCCCCGGGAGATCCTGCGTGCGGAGGAACGGGTCCTCCAGCGCGGGTACGACGAGCTGGCCGAGGCGTTCCGTCTCCCGCCCGCGAAGGTCATCCTGTCGTCGCGGCGCGCGACGGGGGGCGTCATCACGTACGGCCCCCCTCACGTGATCCGGATCTCGAGTCACATGTCGGAGGAAGACCGCCTCCAGACGCTTCTCCACGAGGCGGCTCACGCCATCTGTCACGACCGGTGGGGGCCGGAGGAAGGACACTCGCGCCGTTTCTGGAAGGTGGCCCGCCGTCTCGGCGTGAGACGGAAAGCCGCCCCGGAGACGGAGCGCCTCCACGCGGTGCGCGCGGCCAACGCCCGCTATGCCTACCGCTGCCTGGGCTGCGGTCACGAGTGGACGCGCCGGACTCCTTTCGGCCGCGCACGACTCTGCGCCTCCTGCGAACATGCGGGCCGCCCCGCCCGCCTCATTCTGCTGCGCCGCCCGAAGGCGCGGCGGGGGTGAGGCCGGGGAGAGGCTTCTCGAGCCGGTAGACGGGGAGGAGGCCCACCGTGTCGTCCCAGTAGGGCGTCCGGCGGTAGAAGAACTCGATTCGCGCACGCGTGTCCCCGGCGAACTTCGGGTCTTTCAGTCTTTCTTCCCACTCGGCCTTCAGCTTCGGGTCGTTCCGGAGCATCTCCGACGCGAGAGGGTCGAGGACGCGAAGGTCGATCCATTCCTTCTGCTCGAAGGCTGCCGACATCTCGCCCCACGCGAAGAGCGAGTCGCTCCCCTCCGGCTCCAGCATCCAGACGATCAGGGGCGCCAGATCCGTGTCGAGCGGGATGTAGAGCGATCCCGCCGGGATCTCACGCGTTTCGGTCTTCCGATCGATGGAGGCCGAGACGCGTGTTCGCCCCTGGAACGTGCGCGGCGCGAAGCGGGGATTCGACGCTCGATACGTCCCGACCTCGAGCGTCACCGGCTTCGGCAGGACAGCGTACGGAATGCCGTGTGCCTTCAGCCGCTCCGCAAGGCTCGGCCAGCCGGCGGGGATCAGATAGGCGGCCGGCCGGGGGACGGTTTTCACCGCCTTCGCGTGGTTGAAGACGGGAAGGGGCACCGTCGTCTTCTGCGACCGGTCGTACCGGACCACGGGCTTCCCGGTCACGGGGGAGACCTCGTCGCGCCAGACGAACGTGGCGAACTCGACTGGCTCCGGTCTTTCCCGGTCGGTCGCGGCCTCCACGACGACGCTCGAGCCGGCCAGGGCGCCGCGCATCTCCTTCCGGGCCGCCTCCCTCACCGCGAGAAGGACCTTTCCGTCCTTCCCCGTCTCTTCGAGGAGCGACGCGAGAAAGCGGAGGTTCGCCTTCACGCGGTCGCCGAACGGCTTGATCGCGTGGTTCTCCACGAGGATCGAAGGCACGCCCCGGAGGCCGAAGTACCCGGTCGCGAAGCGCGGGCCGAAGGGGCCGGCCGCGATCCCGGCGAGCGGGTTCTGCGGCTCGGCGAACTCCACGTAAGGCGCCGTCCCGAAGCCCCAGCTCTCGACCGCGGCGAGCGCCCGGGGCACGACGGCGCCGAGCCAGGCGCGAAGCGGGGCGGCAGTGACGGGCTCGTGTCCGAACGCGACGGTCAGCGTCGCCTGGAAGTCGGCGCCGTCCGTGACGTGGTTGTCGACGAAGAGGTCGGGGGACCAGGCCGACGCGAGGGCGAGGAGGGCCCGCGTCTCGGGGGCATCGGCCTTCACGAAGTCGCGGTTCAGATCCAGGCCCTGAGCGTTCGTCCGGAAACCCATCCCGTCCGCCGGACCGTTCTGGTTCGGCCGGTTCCATTTCGAGACGCGCGCGTAGCCGTCGACGTTGTAGACGGGAACGGCGATCAGGTCGACCGTCTCGAGAATCCCGGGCCGGTTCGTGAGGGCGATGTCGCGCAGGAGCTCGAGGATCGCCTCGGTGCCGTCCACTTCGCCACCGTGAATGGAGCCGAGAAGAAGCACTCGCGGCTTCCTGCCTTTGACGAGGGACTCCGGGGAGAACGCCTTCTCCTTCGAGACGAAGACGACCGGCATCTTCCGCCCCTGGCCGCTCGTCCCGTAGAAGTCGAGCTTGAGGAACGGCGACGTCTTCGCGAGCCGCTCGCAGAAGGCGATCACCTCCTCGTAGCTCGCGATCGACCGGAAGGCCGACAGCTCCGCCTTCGTGTAGTGGTCGGGCGGGATCGGGACGCGCGGCTCGCCGGCGGCGGCAAGGGGCGGAGCGAGGAGAAGAACGGCCAGAATCGCGATTCGTCGCATCCCGCGAGGTTAGCGCGGCAGGAAAGCCCTCGCTGAACGTCTACTTCCAGAAGACGCTCACCGACACGGCGTATCAGAAGAAAGTCTTCGACAGGGTGGCGAAGCGCTGGAGGGTCCCCGACAGGCTCCCGGCCGTCGGGAAGAAGACGGTCGTCCAGGCCGTCATCGCGAAGGACGGGAAGCTCGCCTCGGCGATGGTCGCGATGGAATCCGGCTCGAAGGCCTGGGACGA
>JBBIPB010000112.1:0-8111 GCA_037443065.1 Acidobacteriota bacterium
GCGCCACGATGTTCGGGTGGCGGAGCGCCGCGATCGCCTTGGCCTCGCGGATGAAGTAGCGCATCGCCGTCTCGTCGCTCCGGAGCTGCCACGGCAGGATCTTCAGGGCGATGTAGCGGTCGAGCTTCCGGTCCAGCGCCTTGTGGACGACACCCATCCCCCCCCGCCCCAGCTCGGCGACGATCTCGTACCGGTCCTCGACCCGCTCGGGCACGCCGAGCGGGAGCGCGGGGCGCGGCGCGGATTCGGCCGGAGTCTCGAACGCCGGGATCGTGCTCCCCGAAGGACGGACGGAGATCTTCCCGGCCGCCCGGTCGTGCACGGGCGGCGTCCGAAGGAGGGCCGGAGGCATCGAGAGCTCCTCCCCCGCCCCGTCGCCGGGGTACGGGAGCGGCACCATCGGGTTTCCTTCGAGGACCGAGGGGTCGAACGCCGCGACCCGTCCCAGCTCGGCCCCTTCCGAGGGGTCTCCCGACTCCCGGAGCGCCCGGAGGAGCGTCCGGTAATACCCGATGTTCGCGACGGTGACGGGACTCCGCCCGAGAAGCTCTCGCATCACATGAGCCGCATCGAGCGCCTCCCCGATGGCGAGGTGGGCCTCGGCCAGCTCGTGGAACGTGTCCGCGACGCCCGACTCGTTCCGGGGCGCCGTGACGAGCTCGTCCCACGCCCCTTCGCGGCGTCCCGCAGCGATGAGGCAGCGGGCCGCATCGAGATTCCGGCCGATGCGCGAGTAGATGACGGCCGCTTCCTCGTTTCGCCCCGCGGCACGAAGGGTGTCCGCGGCGAGCGGCAGGCGCCCCGCCGCCTTGTAGAGGGCGGTCGCCTTCTGGAAGTCCCCGGCCTTCGCCCAGAGACCCGCGGCGGCGTCGGGCTTTCCCGCCGCTTCCCACGCCGCGGCGGCGCGAGACGTCTCTCCCGCCTTCTCCCAGAGCGACGCCGCGCGGTCGGCCCGGCCCGCTTCCTGCCAGGCCTCGGCCGCCTTCGGAAAGTCCCCGGCTCGCTCGAAGAGCGACGCCGCCCGGAGGAACTGCCCGGCCTTCCGCCACGCCTCCGCGGCTGCGACGGAGTCTCCCCGGGACTCGGCCTCGCGCGCCGCGAGCTCCAGCGAAGCGCGGCTGTCCCCCGCGGCCGCGGCGGCCGCGGCGGCGCGGTTGAGGGAGCCGCTCCGCTCGAAGGCCTTCACGGCCTCGATCGGGCGCGACGCTTCCATGTACATCTCCCCGGCCTTCTCGAACTCCTGGGCCTGCCGGAATGCTTCCGCAGCCTCGACCGGACGCCCCGCCGCGCGCCACGCCTCGGCCGAGCGCCTCCAAAGCGTCGCCCGGACAGGACCCGTCGGCTGCCCCTCGGCGAGCCGGCGGCAGGCTTCGGCGAGGACGACCTGGTCTCCGATCGCCTCGGCCACCTCCGCGAGCCGGTCCCAGCGGGCCCCGGCCCGCGCCACGCTCGCGGCCACCTCGAAGAGGGTCTTCGCGCGCGCCGGGTCGCCGGCCGCCTCCCAGGCGCGCGCGGCCTCCCAGGCGAACGCATCTCCCCCCTTCTCGTAGAGGGTCGCCGCTTCGCGCTCGTCACCGTCGCGCTGCGCGAGCGCCGCGAGGCGCCCCCAGTTCGCCCCCTTCCGGAACATCTGCCGGGCGCGGGAGACGTCGCCCGCCTTGAGGTAGAGGTCTCCGGCTCGCGCGAAGTCTCTGGACCGCGCGGCTTCGTGGGCCGCGACGACGTCGGGAGACCCCGGGCGGACGAACCGGAGCGCAGCGAGGACGACGAGGACGGCGACGACGTCGAGCGCGAGACGAAGCACCGCGTTCCGCCCGAGGAGGACGTAGAACGTCGAGGAGGTGACTGCCTGCAACTCCGGATCGAGACCGGAGAGCCGGAACGTTCCCGTGAGGAGGCCGAGAAGCTGGTCGAGATGGGCCACCGGGACGAGGACGGCGGCGAGCCCGACGAGGACCGCCGAGGAGCGGAGCCATTCGCCGAGACGCACCCCTCGAAAGTCGAGGACGCTCCGGACGAGCCGGACGAAGAAGAGCACGAGGGCGACCGCGAGGATCTGAGGCAGGAAGAAGAACCGGTACTCGACGAGCTGCGCCGCCAGGTCGTCGGCTCCCCGGCTGGCCTTCGCCCAGTCGGCCACCCGGAGGACGACGAACTGCGCACCCATGGCGATGAGGAGGGTCGCAAGTTCGTCCTTCCAGGCGCGTCGTCTCACCGGAGGTCGCGATTATCGACCATTTCCCCGTAGACTCGCCGGGCGCCATGCGGTGGGTCCGGCTCCTCGCGTTCGCTCTCCTTCTCGGGGCTCTTCTTCCGTCCCGCTCGCTGAGGGCCCAGCCGTTCGCCGACCCCGGAACCGGCGCCGGATTTCTCGGCGGCGTTGCGAAGGCCGGGGACGGCCAGCGGGCCACGTTCGTCGGCGGGGCGCTCGGGATCACGCGGCTCACGGGCGTCTTCGGCGTCGAGCTCTTCATCGGACACCGGATCGACGATTACCGGCAGGAGGGAGCGACGGTCCTTCATGTCCGGCAGGTCCCGGTGCAGCTCTCGCTCCTCGCCTACCTCCTCCCGAACCTCCGCGCCCAGCCCTATCTCCTCGGCGGGATCGGCTACTACCGGATCTGGGCGAGCGGCGAAGGAGCGCTCGAGGCCCAGGGACGTTCCATCGAGAACAAGTTCGCGCTCCACGCCGGGGCCGGCGTGGACGTCCGGATTTCCCGAGGCGCCTCCCTCCGGCTCGACGGGCGTTACGTCTTTCTGGACGTCGACGCAGTCAAGACGCTGGGCCTCAGCTCCTGGAGCTGGCAGACGGGCCTCGGCCTGAACGTCTACTTCTAACGAGGCTCCGCCTCAGACCGACGAGTCATGGGGAGGAAGGCTGAGGGTTGAAAGGGGGCCCCGACCGAGCGGTAACCTCCGGAGCGAGTCCGGAGGCCGTTATGAGCCGTCAAGCGGCAGTGAGTCCCGTAGGACAACGTCGGTCGGAGCCCCTTGAAAGCGTAGCAGGCAGGCGAAGCGCTGGGGAGATCCTCAGCCGGCACGTGACACTGGAGCTCGAGGGGATTGATCGGATGTACCTGAACGCCTACATGCCCCGTCTTCAGACCGACGTGGGGGTGGCGTCGTTCCTGATCAAGCATCGGGGTCACCGGTTCGCCTCGTCGGTCCTGATGGACCCGATCAGCAAGGCGTTCATCGAGAAGCTCGAACGATTCGTCCGAGAGCGCGGCGTGCCGATGCTGACCTTCGAGAAGGGGCAGCGTAAGGACGACGTTGCGGCTGAGTTCCGGAGCCGCTTTACGGGCCGCGAGGGGGTGCTGTTCATCGGCAAGGCCCAGGAAAAGGTCCGGGTCTTCCGCACCCAGAAGCGGCGCAATCCGATGACCGGGGCGACCTATCCGTGGCTCGTGCCGTCTACGGCGATGGTCAACCAGTACTACGTCTACGCCATCGACGCCGACTTCGGGCCGTTCTTCCTGAAGTTCTCCTCGTACTTCCCCTACAACGCCAAGCTCTGCATCAATGGCCACGAGTATCTCAAGCGGCAGCTGAGCCAGCGCGGCATCGCCTTCGAGTCCCTCGACAACGGCCTGCTCTCGTGCGACGACGTGAGGCGGGCGCAGAAGATCTGCGACGGACTTTCCCCCGAGACCATCGATCGGTTCTTCCGCAAGTGGCTGCGGATCCTCCCGCATCCGTTCGACCGGACGGATCGCAAAGCCGGGTACCGCTACGACCTTTCGATCTGGCAGGTCGAGCTGTCGCTGACTCAGGTCCTCAACCGGCCGCTCTCCGGCCGCGTTCTGTTCGAGGAGATCATCCGGGAGAACCTCGACCTGGGCCGGCCGGATCAGATTCAGCTGATCTTCGACCGCTCCGTCACCCGCAGGACTCCCGGGCGCTTCCGCACGCGTGTGCTCACCGATGGCGTCGTCCCCTCGCTTCACATCGATTACAAGAAGACCCGCCTCAAGCAGTACCACAAAGAAGGTCGGGCCCTGCGTACCGAGACCACGATCAACGACCCCCGTGACTTCGCCGTCGGGCGAAGGCCGAGAAACCTGCCCGCTCTGCGGAGCATCGGCTTTACGGCCAACCGACGTCTGCTCGACGTCCAACGACTCAGCCACGATGCCACCATCGGCGAAGACGCCCTCTCCCAGGTCGTCCATCCCTTCGATCGCGATGGTCAGCACGCCTCCGCCCTTCGCTTCGACGATTCCCGTGCTCAAGCCCTCATGGCCGCTCTGGTCCTCTTCGTCTACCAGCTTCGGGGTTTCTCTCATCGAGAGCTGCGTCAGTCTTTGACTGGCCTGCTGGGCCTGGCCCCAGACACACTGACCCCCGGCCGGATGACCTGCGACTTGCGCCGCCTCCGCTTGCACGGCCTCGGCGAGCGCATCCCCAAGACCCACCGTTACCGCCTCACCCCCTTCGGTCGCCGCATCGCGATCTTCTTCAACCGCGTCTACGCTCGTCTGCTCCGTCCAAGCCTCTCAGTGATTTCCCCGGCCGCTCCACCTGGAACCGCCGACTTGCCGCAAGCCTTTCGTCATCTCGACGCCGCCATCGCTCACGCCTGCAGCACCCTACGACTCGCCGCCTGAAAACTCGACCTATCTGCCCGAGATTTCAGAAATCAAGGACTCTAGACCGGCATCCCGGAGACGAGCCGCCCGAAGAGTTCCGGATCGACGTTCCCGCCCGAGAGGACGATGCCGACGCGCCTCCCCGCAATCCCCGGGACGCGCCCCGCGAGGACTGCCGCGAAGCCCGCGGCGCCTCCCGGCTCGACGACGAGCTTGAGGCGCACGGCGGCCACCGCCATCGCGAGGCGCAGCTCGTCGTCCGTCACCGTCACGACCTCCTCCACGAGAGCCCGGACGATCCGGAGGGTCCGTTCCGAAGGACGCGTCGTCTGAAGCGAGTCGGCGATCGTCCTCGGGACGGGGATCGAGACCGGCTCCCCTTTCGCCACGGACCTCCGGACGTCGTCCCCCTCCTCGGGCTCCACGCCGAAGAGCCGGAGGGCAGGGTCGACCCCTTTTGCCGCGACGGCGACGCCCGAGAGGAGCCCCGCCCCGCCGCACGGGGTCACGATCACGTCGAGGCCTTCCGCGTCCTCGAGCAGCTCGAGCGCGAGCGTCCCCTGCCCGGCGATGACGGCGTCGTCGTCGAAGGGGGGGACGAGGAGCACGCCGCGCTCCTCGACGAGCTTCTTCGCAATCGCCTCGCGGTTCTCCTCCTGCCGTTCGTAGAGGAGCACTTCGGCGCCGTAGCCCCGGGTCGCCGCGAGCTTCAGCGCCGGCGCGTCAGACGGCATGATGATCGTCGCCGGGAGACCGAGCGTCCGCGCGGCAAGGGCGACGGCCTGAGCATGGTTCCCGGATGAGAACGCCACTACGCCGCGCCGCCGCTCCCCGGGGGAAAGGAGCAACAGACGCGAGAAGGCGCCGCGCGCCTTGAACGCGCCGACCTTCTGGAACGTCTCGCATTTGAAGAAGAGGCGCGCCCCGACACGCGCGTCGAGCGTCTGCGACGTGACGACCGGCGTCCGGTGAACGTAGGGTGCGATCCGGAGCCGCGCGGCGCGGACGTCCTCGGGAGAAACGGTCAGGCGGTCAGGCGTCATCGTCCTCCCCTCCTGCAACTTCCTTCCGTCCGCGAGGGGCCCCGGCGACGCCGCAGAGCCGGTCCGCCTCGTCCGTCGCTGCGTCCAGGGCCCGGTCGATCCGCTCCATGAAGGCCTCGTCCGACTCGCCCGGTCTGCGCGTCAGGGGCTCTCCATAGACGCAGACGCAGCGGGAAAACGGGAGCGGGAGGAGGAAGTTGTCCCACGACCGGAGGAACTTCGGCCGGGTGGAGGACGATCCGATCGGAAGGACCGCTCCTCCGACGGCGTCGGCGAGCGCCACGATGCCCGCCTTCGACCGGCGCGCGGGGCCGCGTGGGCCGTCCGTCGTGAGCGCGGCCCAGGGTTTCCCTTTCCGGACCTCGCGGATCATCTCGCGCATGGCCTCGCTCCCCCCGCGTGACGAGGAGCCCCGGACGACACGGAAGCCCCAGTAGCGGAGAAAGGCGGCGATCACCTCGCCGTCGGCGCTCCGCGAGGCCATCGTCACGATCTGCCGGAAGCCGTTCACGTAGATCCCGACGACCATCCGCTGGTGCCAGAGGGCGTGGAGAACGGGGGTCCCCGAGGCGGCCAGCGCCGCACGATTTGCGGCCCCCACCTCTCGGATCCGGAGCGTCGCTCGCCAGAGCGCGATGAAGACGAAGAGGGCGAATCCGAGGAGGCGGGACCTCACGACTTCCGGATTATGAAGGCGGCGTTCTGTATTCTCCCCGGGTCGCGTGGACCTCATCGCCGAGAACCTGACCCGCTCCTTCGGCCGCCGGCGCATCGTCGGCCCGCTGTCGCTGCGCGTCGCGCCGGGGACCGTCCTCGGCGTCGCCGGGCCGAACGGGAGCGGGAAGACGACGCTCGTCAGGACGCTCGCCGGCCTCCTCCGCCCCAGCACGGGGGCCGTCTTCCTCGACGAGGCGGGGACGCGACGCGCCCCGCGCGACGCCTCCGGGTCGATCGGCTGGGTCGCTCCCGACCTCTCGCTCTACGGCGAGCTGACGGCCTCGGAGAACCTCCGCTTCTTCGCGAGGCTCCACGGCCGCCCGGCCGGGGCCGAGTGGGCCGACGCGGCTCTCGCGGAAGTCGGCCTCGACCCGAAGCGGATCGCCGCAACGCCGCTCCACGCTCTTTCGACCGGCCAGCGGCAGCGCGTGAAGCTCGTCTACGCGACGCTCCATGAGCCGGCCGTCCTCTTCCTCGACGAGCCGAGTTCGAACCTCGACGAGGCCGGGCGGGCCGTCGTGGCGGCGGTCGTCGCGAGGCAGCGCGCGCGGGGCGTGGCGGTCCTCGCCTCGAACGATCCGGGCGACCTCGCCCTGGCCGACGAGCGGGTGACGCTGTGAGCGCGGCTCAAGAACGGCCCGGAATCCTCGCCGCCGCGCGGGCAGTCTTCGTGAAGGACGTTCTCTCCGAGCTCAGGACCCGCGTCTCGACGAACGCCCTTCTCCTCTTCGCCTTCGCGGTCCTCGTCCTCGTCGGCTACGCGGTCGGCCCGGCGAGTCTCTCGCCGGAAGACCGCCCCACGGTGAACGCCGTCCTCCTCTGGATCGTCCTCTTCTTCTCCGCGATGACGGGCCTCTCCCGGGTCTTCGTCAAGGAGGAGGACGCCGGGACCGCGGCCGCCCTCCGGCTCGCGGCCCCGCCGCCGGCGGTCCTCCTCGGGAAGCTCCTCGCGAACCTCGCGCTCCTCTTCGTCGTGACGCTCTTCGTCGTCCCGCTCTTCCTCGCCATGATGTCCTTCGAGATCAGGAGCCCGGTTCTCTTCGTCCTTCTCCTCGTCTTCGGGAACATCGGCCTCGCGTCGGCCTGCACCTTCACGGCGGCGATCGTCTCGAAGGCGTCTGCGAAAGGGACGATGTTCGCCGTCCTTGCCGTTCCGCTCCTTCTACCCCCCCTCGTCGGGGCTGTCCTGGGGACGCGGGTGGCGGCGACGGAGTCAGACATTTCCGCCGGCATCGACTTCGTCCGCCTCCTCGTCGCCTACGACGGCGTCGTGACGACCGCCGCCTTCCTGATGTTCGACGCGGTCTGGCGGGAGTGACCGCTCAGCCTCTCAGGCCCTGGAACTCGGAGCCGAAGGAATTGTGGCGGACCTGCGGTTCGTCGGCGACTAATCCGATCCGGCCTGATGCGCCGAAGCTCACGCCGCCGATTTCTTTCGAAGAGAGAACATCCGCCGGTGGGCTGCCGATCTCGTGACTTGAAGCCTCGAAGCGATCTCACGTACCGTCCAGCCTTGCAAGAGAAGCTCTCCGAGACGTCGTTCAGGAGCCGAAAGCGACCCAAGAAAGAGGCGAACTTCCGCGTCACACCCGGACCTTGGGGGCGCCGGCAGGAAGCACCGCACAAATTCGACTTCGCGCCGACTCCGCCGAATTTCGGAACTTCTTCGAACGGCCACTATTCGCCGGACGCCTGCAGCCAGAAAAGGCTCGGGCCGAATTGCTCCGCCCTCGAGAGGGTGCTGCAACAGAAGCAGGAGCGC
>JBBIPB010000113.1:0-8065 GCA_037443065.1 Acidobacteriota bacterium
AGCGACATCCGGAGCGCGAGCGGGTTCACGACGGCGTCGAGGACGAGGAGGATCTGCGAGGCGTCGACGCCGCGCCCCGCGCCGCGGGCGCGGATCGCCGCGAGGACCAGGGGGAGAAAGAGGACGCCGAGAAGGACGGGGTCCTCGAGCCTCTCGCCTTTCTCGCGCCGGGCGTCGAGGTCGTGGAGCATCCGCCAGAAGAGGGGAGCGAAGGGCGCTTCGGCACCGTGCGGGGAGATGGCGCCCTCGAGCTCCGGCAGGACGACGCCGAGGAGGCCCGTCTCGTTCCAGAGGCGGAAGGTGTCGTGTCCCCATCCGCGCCGGAGCGGGTCGAGGAGCTCCTCCGTCACGCGCGGGGCCGCGCTCCTGCGGAGCTCCGTCTTCAGCTCGGAGATCGCGGCGAGAAGGGCCGCGTCCATCCGGAAATCGAGCCGCGCCGCGAACTCGCAGGCACGGAGCATCCGGACCGGGTCCTCCCGGAAACGGACGAGCGGGTCGCCGATCGTCCGGACGAGCCGCTGCTCGAGGTCCTGAACGCCACCGACGTAGTCGAGGACGCCGTACGTCGCGATGTCGTAGAAGAGCCCGTTGATCGTGAAGTCGCGGCGGTACGCGTCCTCCTCGGGCGAGCCGAAGACGTTGTCGGAGCGGATCAGGAGGTCGGCTTCCCCTTCGACCCCCGGCTCGACCTCCTCCCGCTCGGGAGTGCGCCGGAACGTCGAGACCTCGACGACCTTCCCTCCCTCGAACAGGATGTGTGCGAGGCGGAAGCGCCGCCCGATGATTCTGGAATTGCGGAAGCGCCGCCGGATCTCCTGCGGCTTCGCGTCGGTTCCGATGTCGAAGTCCTTGGGCGTTCTTCCCGTCATCAGGTCGCGGACGGAGCCGCCGACGAGGTACGCCTTGTAGCCCGCCCGGTGAAGGCGGTAGAGGACGCGCAGGGCGTCGGGATCGATGTAGCCGCGCGAGATGGGGTGCTCGGCGCGAGGGATGATCCGCGGAATGGTCATCCCGGAGGATGTCCGAGACGCATCGGCGGGATTGTAGCCGACGTCACCGTGCGTCCGGCCCCCGGGCACCGTAAGATCGCAGGGCCGGTGCCGCTCCGCCGTCTCTCCGGGCCGATCGACCGCCGCGGGGACCCGCCGGCGGTGCTCGTGCTCGTCGTTCTGGGCGTGCTCGTCGCGTCCCGGATCCTGGCGCTCGCGCGGTCGCCGGGCGAGATCGACGAGGCGATCTTCGCCGGAGCGGTCTCCCGGTTCGATCTCTTTCAGCTTTCCCCGCAGGGCCCTGGCTTTCCGCTCTGGATCCTGATCGGCCGCGCCCTCCTTCCCGTCTTCGTCACGCCGTTCAACTCCCTCGCGACGGCCTCGACGATCCTCGCGGGGGTCATGCTCCAGGCGCTCTACCTCTGGGGACGGCGGACGGTCGGCGGCTGGGCGGCGCTTGGCGCGACGGTCTTCGCCGCCGCGCTCCCGGTCGTCTGGGTCAACGGCGGCCGCGCCTTCGCGGACACGCCGGGGACGGCGTTCTGTCTCCTCGCGGCCGGCCTCCTCTCCCTCACGCTCGAGCGCCGCGGCACGGAGCCGACGCGGTGGCGCGAGTACGTGGCCGCCCGGCGGGCCCGGATCCTCGCCGCTCTCGCGGGGCTCGCCGCGGCTGCGGGCTTCGGCGTGAGGCCCCACCTCGTTCTCGGTTTCGGACTGATCTATCTGATTCTCGCCTTCCGGCTCCTTTCTCGCGTGGACCGCCGCGACGCGGGGGTGACGTTCCTGGGGTCGGCGGTCGCCGGGTCGCTCGCGTGGACCCTCTGGATCCTCGCCGAGGCGGGCGGACCTGGCGGGCTCTGGCGGAGCGTGACCGAGCGCGCCGGGTTCCGCGCCCACGCCCTCGCGACGGCGCACATCGGCGGCCTTCTCGACTCCTTTCTCGTCCGCGACTTCGTCTCGCCTTGGCAGGCTCTCGTCTTCTGGCTCGTGGCCGCGGCGGGTGTCGCCGCGCTCGTGAAGCGGCGAAGCCGCGCGGTGCTGGATCTTCTTGCCGTCCTCCTTCCGCTCTTCGTCTCGCTCTGGTGGCTCCACAACCGGACGATGTCCCGCTACTCGGTCCCCTTCGCCCTTGCGGCCTCCCTCCTCTTCGGTGCCGGCCTCGAGGCGATCTTCCGGCGGCGCGCGCTCGCGTTCGTCGCGGCCGCGGCCGCCGCCGGGTTCTTCGTCGTCGAGAACGGAGCGGAGGTGCTCAGGCAGGCGGAGGAGACCACTCCTCCCATGGCGGCCATCGAGTTCCTCGAGCGCTACACGCATCCCGGGCGGGAGACCGTCGTCGCCGACGAGCCCTTCCATTCTTTCCTCCGGACGGAGATCTGGGAAGGGCGCCTCGCGGTCTGGGGCTACACGACGACCGATTTCGTCTCCAGCTTCGTCCAGACGAACAAGCGTCTCGTCCGCCTCGCCGACTTCACGGACGACCCGGAGCCCCAGAGCGCGAGCGATCCGGGCTGGAAGACCTGGCGGCGGGAGGGACTGGTCGCAGAGTCGCTCGGGAACGGGCGGCTGCTTTTCGTCGGAGTCCGGGACCCGGCCCCGCCGCTTTTCGGGCCGGGCTTCGGGGTCACGGAGGAGGAGCCGGGGCGGCCGGCGTTTCACTGGGCCGGCCCGGAAGCGCGGCTGGTCGTCCCGGGACTCGAGGGGCCGCCCGTAGCGCTCCTGGCCGGCGAACGCGACGGAGTCGCCGGAGAGACCACGCTGCGCGTCCGGGACGCCTCGACGGGCGAGACGGTACTTTCGCGGCGGATCGCGCCGGGGCCCTTCGAGGTCGCCATCGTCCCGCGAACGATCTTCGGTCCTCTCCCCCGTCCGGTCGTCTACGTCCTCTCGTGCGACCGCCCCGTGCCGCTTTCGAAGCTGGAAGGAACCGAGCGTCCGGCCCTCGGCTGCTTCCGGATTCTCGAGTCGACCTTCTCCGTTCCCCCGGAGCAGATCTGGGCCCGGAGGGGCGAGCGGTACGAGCTGGACGTCGGGGGTTCGTCGGACCGGCGGGCGGGCCTTACGGGGTTCCACGCGCGGGAGCGAAACGAAAAGACGGGCCTCGAGATGCGCTGGACCTCCGGAGAAGCGGCGCTTTTCTTCTCGCCCGTCTCCGGCTTCGTCCCTCGGCGTCTCGTTCTGCGGGTCCGCCCCCCCGGCCCGGATGCCGTGCTGCTTCGCGTCCGGGTCGCAGGAATCCCGTGCGGGGAGATCCTCGTGCCGCCCGGGGATTTCGACGAGCGGGGGCTCGACCTGCCCCCGGAGGTGCGTCTCGCCATCCGCGGCGTGGAGCCCGTCGTCATCACCCTCTCTTCGGCCTCGTGGGTTCCGAAGAGCGCCGGAATGGGGAACGACGACCGCCCGCTCGGCGTCGGGCTGACGCGGATCAGTCTCGAGTAGACCGGTCCCGGAGCGCGTCGCGGGCGACCGAGGCGAAGGCGGCGAGGACGAGGACGACGCCCGCGAGGGCGAGGGCCGTTTCCGCTCCGGAGAGCGTCGAGACACGGCCCGACCAGAGCCCCGTCGCGAAACCGGTCAGGAGGATCGCGCCCGCATAGAGGAGGAGAATGAGCCGCGCTTTGCGGAAAAGCGCGCGGCGGAGGCGCGGAAAGAGCGCGAGAAAAAGCGGCGCTCCGAAGAGAAGTAGGAGGAGCGCCGCCCGCTTCATCGCGTGGTCCGGCGCCCCGTCCCCGTTACGACGCCTTTGCCGTCAGCTTCGAGTGCTTCCGGCTGTAGCTGAAGAAGATCACGAGGCCGATGACCAGCCAGACGAAGAGGCGGATCCACGTCGGGGCACCGAGCTGCGCCATCAGGTAGGCGCACGAGAAGGCGCCGAGGATCGGGACGGCCGGCACCCAGGGCGTCCGGAAGGGGCGATGGACGTCCGGGTTGGTCCGGCGCAGGATGATGACTGCGAGGCAGACGATGACGAAGGCGAGGAGCGTGCCGATGTTGACCATCTGGCCGAGGTCGTCGATCGGCGTGAACGCGCCGAGGAGGGCGCAGACGCTGCCGACGATCCACGTCATCTTGAAGGGCGTCCGGTGGCGCGGGTGGATCTCCCCGAAGATCTTTCGCGGGAGGAGGCCGTCCCGCGACATCGCGAAGAAGACGCGCGTCTGGCCGAGGAGCATGACGAGCATGACCGACGTCAGCCCCGCGAGCGCGCCGCCCGTGATGACGAAGACGGCCCATCCGAGACCGTAGCTCTCGAAGGCCTGGGCGAGAGGCGCCTTCAGGTCGATCTGGTTCCACTTCACCATCCCGGTCAGGACGGCGGCCACGGCGATGTAGAGGACGGTGCAGATCAGGAGCGACCCGA
Organism: Acidobacteriota bacterium; assembly: GCA_037443065.1. Lineage (GTDB taxonomy): Bacteria > Acidobacteriota > Thermoanaerobaculia > UBA5066 > UBA5066 > DAOMFB01. The sequence continues at coordinate 4,348 of JBBIPB010000113.1, forward strand.
TGATCCCGAAGGGCATGTCCTTCTGCGGATTCTTCGCCTCCTGCGCCGTCGTGGAGATGGCGTCGAAGCCGATGTACGCGAAGAAGATGTAGGCCGCGCCCGAGGCGATGCCCCCCATGCCGTTCGGCGCGAAATCGGCCCAGCTCGCGCCCCAGTTGGCCGGCTTGAGGAAGAAGACGCCGACGAGGATGACCATGACGACGACGGACACCTTGACGGCGACGATCGTGGTGTTGACGCGGGCGGACTCCTGGATCCCGATCGCCAGGACGCTCGTGACGAGAATCGCGACGAGGAGGGCGAGCAGGTTGAAGACGATCGGGATCCCGAAGAACTCTGGGGGTGCGGTCCACCGGTGGCCTTCGGCTGCGGCGGCCGCGGCCGCGCGGCTGTAGGTGATCCAGTCGTTCGTGAGCCACTCCGGGAGGTGGATCCCGAAGAGCTTCAGGAACTTCGTCAGGTAGCCGGACCAGCCGACCGAGACGGTGGCGGCTCCCATCATGTATTCGAGGACGAGGTCCCAGCCGATGATCCACGCGAAAAGCTCGCCGAGCGTGGCATAGGCATAGGTGTAGGCCGACCCGGCGAGCGGGATCATCGAAGCGAACTCGGCGTAGCAGAGGCCGGCGAAGACGCAGGCGACCCCGGCAAGGACGAACGAGAGCGTCAGGGCGGGGCCGGCTCCGAGAATCTTCACCGTACCGTCGGGGTTCGTGGAGCCGTGCGCCCCGATCCCCGTCATGACGAAGATTCCGGCTCCGATGATGGCGCCGATTCCGATTGCGACGAGCGACCAGCGCCCGAGGGCGCGCTTCAGGCTCTGTTCGCCTTCTTCCGCGCCTTCGGCCAGGAGCTGCGACATCGGCTTCGTCGCGAAGAGGGAGTTCTGGGACACGCGTCGACCTCCTTCAGTCTGCGATACCGGGTGTCCGGGACCGCGAGACGATACACCAGGCGCATAGAATCGTGACGCGGAAGGAGCGCGAATGAGCAGTCCCGAGACACCGGTTCTCCCTCTCTCGGCGATCGCCGAAGAGTTCCGGTCGGAGGTCAAGGAGTATCCGGCGAAGACGGGTCTCGACGGGGTGAAGGTTCTTCGCCTCGCCCGGCACGTCGACGACCGCGGCTTTTTCCAGGAGATCTACCGGGCGAAGGCGGACCACCCGGGGAGCGAGGCGCTCGCCGAGTTCTTCCGCGGCGTCCCGATAGCCCAGATGAACTTCACGATCGTGGACGTTCCGGGTCACGTGAAGGGACTCCACTATCACCTCAGGCAGCAGGACGTCTGGTTCTGCCCGCATCCGTCGAAGGCGAAGTTCGTCCTCCTCGACGTCCGAAAGGCGTCGCCGACGTTCGGAAAGAGCCAGGTGATCGTGGCCGGGGACGGACAGGACCTCCTCGTCGCGATTCCCGAGGGGGTCGCCCACGGATACCGTCCGCTGACGAATCCCTGTGCCCTCTTCTACATCGTCACGCGGACCTTCGACGCGAAGGACCCGGACGAATACCGGATCGCGTGGGACCATCCGGCGGTCCGAGACCTCTGGGACGTGCCGAACGGCTGACGGGCGCGGAGGCGCTCAGCCGGGGGAGGGAATCGCGAGCTTCCGGACGAGCGCCGCGAAGCGCGGGTCACTCCGGATCTCGTCGAAGGCCCGTTCGACGTTGAGGTAGACGAGCCGCCCCGCCCCCTCGTCGAAGGCCCGCTCCAGCGCGTCGAGCGCCTCCTTCCGGCGGCCGAGGCCGAGATTCAGGATCGCGACCGGGAACGCGGAGACGAACCGCTCGGCTCCGAGCGTCCGGATCTCCACAAGGAGCGCCTCGGCCCCTGCGCGGTCCCCCGATATCGCGAGACCGAACCCGAGAAAAGCGAGCGCGTCGGGATGGCGCCCGGAAAGTTCGACGAACGCCCTCCACTCCTCGAGCATCTCCGCGGTGCGGCCGAGGCGCCAGTCCACGAGGCCGAGATACGCGTGCCCCAGCTCGTACCCGGGCGCCAGATCGAGAGCCTTCGTCAGGCCCGAGAAGGCCGTCTCGTTGTCTCCCTTCCAGTACGACGCGAGGGCGGCGTCGGCGGCGACGACGTGGTTGAGGGGGTCCAGCTCCTGCGCCTTCCGGATCCGCTCGAGCGCCTCCTTGTGGCGTCCCGCGGCGGAGAGGAGGTTCGAGTACCACTGAAGTGTCTGGACGTCGTTCGGATTCAGCTCGAGGGCACGGCGGAACTCCGTTTCGGCGCGGGACCAGTCGTGCTCGTACTGGTACGAGAGGTCCGCGAGGGAGGCGTGGGCACTCGCGAGGGAGGGGTCGATCCGGAGGGCGCGCTCGGCGGCTTCGCGCTGGCGCGGGAAGACCTCGCGTGGCGGGAGCGCGCCGTAATAGGCGATGAGGTTCCACGTGTCCGCGAGGCCCAGCCAGGCCACCGCCTCGTTCGGGTCGCGGGAGAGTGCCTCCTGGAAGAGCCGGACCGCCTTTTCGAGACCGTCCGCGCTCCGACGGGAGAGCGCGTAGCGCCCCCGGAGGCAGAGGTCCCATGCGACAGCGTCGTGAGGAGGCCCGACGACCCGCTTCTCCTCCTCGCCGGTGAGGCGCGGGCGAAGGGAGCGCGCGATCTGCCGGGCGATCTCCGACTCGGTCGTCACCCGGTCGTTCGGCCGGTCGACGATCCGTTCCCCCCAGATCTGCGTGCCGCTCCGGACGTCGATGAAATCGGCCTGCACGACGAGGTCGGCGCCTCGACGCATCAGCCGGCCCGTGACGACGGCCTGAACGCCGAGGTCGCGCCCCGAGCGCTGCGGATCGGCAGGGCTCGCGCCTCGCGATCCGGACGGGAGCGACTTGACCGTGAGGCGCGGAAGCATCGAAAGGCTGTTGCGCAGGGAGTCCCCGATCCCGTCGGAAAGATAGTCGTCCTCGTGGTTCCCCGTCTCGTTCGCAAAGGGGAGGACGGCGAGCGATTCGATGCTCTCGCGGTGCGGGCCGCGGAGTGCGACGAAGAGAAGGGCGCCCGCGGCCGAAGCGAAGAGGACGCCCCCCACGAGCGTCCGATTTCGGGGAAGCGCGCGCGTCGGCGCCGCCGGAGAAGGCGCGGGGCGGGCGGGAGCGGGCGTGGCATGCGGGCTCTCCGGGACCCCGGGCCCCGAGAGCGCCACCCGAAGGGCGAAGGCGAGATCGCCGGCGGTCTGGAAGCGACGGTCCGGCGACTTCTCGAGGCAGCGGAGCGTGAGGAGCCGGACGTCCTCCGGGAGCCCGGGGGCGAGATCGGCCGGGTCGGTCGCGTCGTGCCGGAGCGTCGCCGTCAGCGCCTCGGCCGCGGTCTCGCCGGAGAAGGCGCGTTTTCCCGTCACCATCTCGTAGAGGACGCAGCCGAGGGAGAAGATGTCGGACCGGCCGTCGACGGGCTTGTGACGGATCTGCTCGGGCGAGACGAAGCCCGGGGTCCCCACGAGGGCGTCCGTCGCCGTCAGCTCCGTCGAGCCGAGCGTCACGCCGTCGACGGCGGGCCCGGACGAGACGGTCGCGATTCCGAAGTCGAGGATCTTCACCCGGCCGTCGGACGTGAGAAAGATGTTCGAGGGCTTGACGTCGCGGTGGACGACGCCGCGGGCGTGGGCGGCCGCGAGGCCGTCGGCGGCGGCGAGGCCGAACTCGACGGCCTTGCGCCAGGGAAGCGGGCCGGACTTGAGCCGCTCCGAGAGCGATTCCCCTTCGAGCAGCTCCG
>JBBIPB010000114.1:0-8036 GCA_037443065.1 Acidobacteriota bacterium
CGCCGGCGTCGGCGCCCCGCCCGCCGCAGGCAGAGGAGGCAACGGCGGAAGAGTGGGAATCGGCGTCTGCGCGCCCGCCACGGCCGGCGACAGGAGGAAGACGGCGGCAGAGGCGGCGAGGAAGATCCGCTTCACGAAGTTGCGTCCATTGCGCATCGTCAATGTCCCTCGATCGGTCCGTCCGGTTTCGACGAGGATACGCCGGAGGCGCGCGAGACGCGTCACACCGCCGGCCGAGGCGGGAGCCGGACCGCCGCGAAGTGCTCCGGGTCCGGGCGCTCCTCCGGGCGCCACGACAGGCCGAGACGGACGAGCTCCCTCGGAACGTCGGTCTCGGCCGACGGCCGGGACGGCGCGGCGAGGACGGACAGTGCGACGGTCTTGTCGGCGTCCTCCGGCGCCCCGTCCCCGGCGAGGCGGCCCTCGAGAAGCACGTGGACCTGCGCGGCCAGCCGGTAGGCGAGCGCGGCGCGGAGCGAGCGGCCGCGCGCCCCGGCGCGCATCTCCGGGGCGACGAACGGCGACCCTTCTTCCTCCGCGGCGTCGAGGCCCCGAAGTCCGGACGCGCCGTCGTCGCCGGGCCGCGGCTCGCAGAGGAACTCGTTCACGCTCAGGTGCCGCGCGTCGAGGCGCGCTCCTTCGCGCAGTCGCTTCAGCTCGTGGAGGGGGATGTGAACGCCGGCGGTGCCGCACTCGAGAGCTGCGATCTGCACCTCGGCGAGGGCCGCGATCGTGCCGCGGCGGGTGCGGTGACCGCCGCCGGCCACGGGCTCGGAAGTCTGGAACGCGATGAACGATCGCCCGGCCACTTCGGTCGACCCGAAGTCGAGGACCCGGGGGAGCAGCGGATGGTCGAAGTGGGCCGTCGCGGCGTAGATCGCGTCCACCGCGGCCGCCGCGGAGCGCGACGACGGGTCGAAGCCGTCGACGCGGATCCACGCGGCGACTCCGTCCGTCTCACGCACCGCGCGGTAGCGGAAGGGCAGACCGGTCCGCTCGGGCCCGTCGAGCAGCCGGTATCCCGGAATCCACGAGGGCATCGTGCCCGCGATCTTAGGCCGGCCGGACGACCCGGCAATTTCCCTTGCGTCCCGCGGGCGCCGGCGCTACACGTTCGGGCGGAGGGTTCGCGGCTCATGGATCAGGTGACCGTGCGCGTCGGCATGAACGTCTGGGACAAAAAGGTCGAAATGGAGCTGACCCTCCCCGCGGGCCAGACACGGCTGGAGGGTCTGCTGCCGGCCTTTCAGAGAGTCGCGGACGGGTTCGTCGACATCGCCGTGCAGCGCGCCGGCGCCGAGGGACGAACCGTCTCGTGCCGGAAGGGGTGCGGGGCGTGCTGCCGTCAGCTCGTGCCGATCTCCGAGGTCGAGGCGCGGCATGTCGGTCGGCTGGTGGAGGAGCTTCCCGAGCCGCGGCGAGGGGAGATTCGCGCGCGTTTTGTCAGGGCCCGCGAGCGGCTGGCCGAGGCAGGGCTGCTCCCGAAGCTCGAGACCCGGGAGAGCTTCGCGGAAGGAGACAGCGCTTCGTTCGGACTCGCGTACTTCCACCTCGGCATTCCCTGTCCGTTCCTCGAGGACGAGAGCTGCTCCATCCATGCCGACCGGCCGATCGCCTGCCGTGAATACCTCGTCACGTCGCCGGCGGCCGACTGCGCGGATCCGAAGCCCGGAGTCATCGACATGGTGGAGCTGCCCGGAAAGGTCTGGACGGCCCTGGCGCGGGCGGAATCGGCTGGCCGGTCGTCACGCTTCATCGCGTGGGTGCCCCTCGTCCTCGCACCCGACTGGGCGGCGACGCATCCCGACCCCTCGGAGCCGCGTCCCGTCGAAGACGTTTTTCGCGGCGTCCTGAATCAGTTCGCGGGGCGCTGGGGCGCCTGAGGTTGCGGCCCGGCCAGGGGGCCGAAAGCCGATGGATTACAATTCGCCAGTTCAAGACGGTTTTGAGCGCTCCGTCGCACCGCCTCGGCGGGCCGGAGGTTTCGAAGGAGTAGGCATCTGGCTCGGAAACGTGAAACCGGGTCGGTCTCGAAGGAGGACCGCAAGGCTCCGCCGGCGAAAGCTGCGGCTCTGCAGCTTCCCGTCGAGCCGCCTGTCACGCTCGCCCGGCTGCGCCATTACCGGAAGCTGACCAAGGCGGTGACGGCTCATCTGCGTTCCCAGCTCGAGGCGGTTCTCGAGACACTGACTCCTCTCTTTCACGCCGAGACGGTCTTCGGCGACTACGTCCAGAAGAGCGTCCTGTCGGTCAAGCCCGACCCGGAGTCCGGCCCGCGGGGTCAGCTCGGTCCTGACCGATGGGGCCGCGGGTCGGAGCTCGTCATCAAGAGGGAGGCGGCCTTTCCCCCGACGGTGAAGGAGCTCCAGGACGCGCGGAAGTACGCGAAGGCGAACATCTCCCTGAAAGAGGCCGTCAAGGGAGCCGATCGCGCCTTCCACGATCTCGAGAGCCTCTACGGCTCGGTGGCGAAAAAGAAACCTTACGATCTCGGCGTCGGCCTGACGCCTCCGCTTCCCATCAACACGTCAGCTCTCGAGATCCTCCCCTTCGACTATCCTTTCGTCGCTCGCTCGGAACGCCAGACGAAACGCGTGATGGTCACGGCCCCGCTCACGTGGATCGTGACGTACGCGGGGTTCTCGCTCGCTCGTCTCCGCGCCCTCATCGCGGACCCGAATCGCTCGCGCGACGAGCTTCAGCGCGTTCTGACGCACCACCTTCTCTTGCACGTCGTCCTGGAACGCAAGAACGGGCTGCGCGGTCTTCTTCAGGCGCTGAACTTCCCCGCGAAGACCGAGACGGTGCCGGAATTCGGCGAGCTGCCTCTGACGATCATCACGTCGGCCGTCCGGACCGAGCGCCCGTCCGACGCCGTCATCCTGGAAAGCACGGACCTGTCGGGAGTGGATGCGGCGGAGGAGATCGTGCGCGTCACGAACGTCGCCGGAATGGTCGACTCCCGCCGCGCGCGCCTGCTCGAGATCTTCGAAGCCGAGAAGAGCGGGTCAGGCGGAGACGCCTGAAGCGCGCCGCGACCGAACGGAGGATTGATCTAGATGGACGAAGGGTACGATCTCCAGAAACTCCGGTCGCTCCGGAAGCTGACGCGGGCGATCGCGGAATCGCTCCGTTCGGAGCTGAAGGAGCATCTGGGTACCGTGACGATCCTGTTGCGCCCTCGCACGGTCCTCGGCGATTTCGTCGAGGGCAGCGCCAAGGGCGAGGTCAAGGGCTCGGACACGGCGTTTCGTGACCTGCGCAGCCGGTACGAGGCTGTGGCGGGCGGACGGCCGTACGGACTCTCGAAGGAGCTGAATCCCCCGATCGAGATCCTGACCTCCAACGTCGAGCTCGTTCCGCTCGAGTATCCGCACGTCGCGAAGTCGGGCTCGGAGAGCAAGACCGTGACCGTGACGCAGCCGCTCAAGTGGATTCTCACGTACACGGGCCTCGCGCCCACGCGCCTGCGAGAGCTTCTGTCCGCGAAGATCCCGGACTCCTCGCAGGTGAAGGACGTGATCCTGCACGCGCTCGTCCTCGATACCGTGCTCACGAGGCAGCCGGGGCTCCTCGCGGTCTTCGAGGCACTCCGGTTTCCCGTCGTCACGGAGAAGCTCCCGGGCCTCGGCGAGCTGCCGGTCACGTGCGTCTCCTCGAGCGTGCGGACCGTGAGGCCGCCGGATGATGTCCTCATCGAGAGCACGGAGATCTCCGGCCTGAACGCGTTCGAGGAAGTCGTGAACGCCGAGGACATCGTGGAGATGGAGGACCCCTTCCGCGAAAAGCTCCTCGAGGTCATCAAGGAGAACGCCCCCGAGGCCCTGAAGGGCTGACGCCGGCCGGCCACGGGCCTCCCGGCGGCGGCCGATCTAGCTCTCGAGGAGCGCGAGCCGGCTCACGCGGTCGAAGTTCAGGGTGACGGCCGCCTCGATGTCCTCCGCGAGCTTCGCGGCTTCGGGGCCGGCCGCTCGAAGGGCCGCCGCCATCTCCCGCTTGATCGCCGGCTGGTCGTGCGCGCCGTCGAGAAGCTCGAGGAAGGTCGCGACAAGGGGATCCACCTGAACGCTCTGATGCCTGAGGTTCGTGACCTTCGTTACCGAGCGGGCCTGGAGCCGGGCAAGGGCGCTCGCCCGGGGGCGTTCGGAAATCTCCGTGACGAAGGGGCAGACCGCGCGGTGGAGCCGGGTCACGTTCGCACCGTAGGCGTCGAGGAGAAACCGGAACAGACGCGCTTCGTCTTCTGTCGTGACGGGCCGGCCCCCGGCCGCCGAGACGCGCGCACGGGCGGCCTCGAGGAGCTCAGGCACCCGGGTCCACCGCGGCCAGAGCAATCCGAGCTCGAGGAAGGCCGCCTTTGAAAGGGGATGAGGGGTCGTCACGTTCCCTTCCTTTTCGGTCCTGAACGTCACCGCCTGGTCGGACGCGATATCGGGATTCGCGAGCTCCGGCCGCGTGTTCGCGCTCACGCAGAGCGACCGCAGGACTTCAGGGTCGGGCTGCGTCGCGGCGGCTGCGTCCTCGCGGCAGAGCAGAGTCTGCCGGAAGCGCCGGAAGATGAGAAAATCCCGGTACTGCTGCTGGAGGACGAGGCTCTCGGCTCCGACCTCGAGCAGAAACCGGCCGGCGGGGCTGCCGGCGTCCCAGACGGTCATGTCGCAGTAATCGGCTTCCGACAAGAACTTGAGCCGGTGCCCTTTCGCGCGCTTCACGAAGTCGACGAACAGAAGAGGTTCGTTTTCGTCGGAGAGATCGTCGTGGAACAAGACGGCGTCTGGCTGCCTGCCCTGGTGCTCGAGCGCGTCCTTCAGGATGGCGGAGAAGAGCGGGCGCGCCGGCGAGGCCTCCGCGAGAAACCTCACGAGACCCCGCGCCTGGCTGATTTTCTCGGCGGGTTCCTCGAGGTCCCGCACATGCCACCGCATCATCTGGCGCATCGCGTTCCTCACGTGACACCCGGGAAGCGCGTTGTAGCTCACGAACGCGACGCCGTTCGGAGCGAGAGTCTCGGAGGCGATCGCGAGGATCCGTTCCTGCACGGACGGCGGCACCCAGGAGTAGAGGCCGTGTGCAATCACATAGTCGAACGTGCCGAGGTCCGACACGTCCAGCAGGTCGGCGTGGCGGAGCGTCACGTTCGTGAGGCCGAGGGCGGAGATCTGCTCCTGTCCCTGCGCGACGGCGGAGCGCGCGACATCGAGGCCGAGGAAGGTGCTTCCCCGAAGGACGTACGCCATCGGGATGAGATTGCCCCCGTCCCCGCAGCCCAGCTCGAGGACGCGGCAGCTCCCGGGGGGAGCGGCGGGGAGGCCGTACAGCGCCGCGATCGTCGCGAGGCGATCCGGATGGGTCTGCGAGAACGGCAACCCGGGGTACGTGACCGCGTCGTAAGCGGTCGGTTCTTTTTCCGACATGAGGGAAGGCGATCATAGACGGAGTCTTCGCGGGTTCTTTCCCGCGCTAGACTCGGGCTCGCTTCGAGGAGGCCGCGATGTCCAAGCGCCCGCCGTCCGGCGACGTCGACGTGAGGCTGGGGACCGCAAGCCGCACGTCGCCCGAACCGCTCGACCCCGATTCGCCTTTTCGTGTCCTCGTCCTCGGTGATTTTGGAGGCTCGGGCGCCGGCCCGCTGGCCACGCGAACGCTGCATGCCGCCGACCGGGAAGTCCTCGAGGAGGAGCTGGGCCGCCTGCAGGTGACTCTGGACGTGCCTCTCGGAGACGACCGCCGCGCGAGGGTCGCGTTACGCGATTTCGACGACTTCCATCCCGACCGGCTCCTCGAGCGCGTCGACGTCCTCGCTGGTTGGCGCACGACGCGCGAGCGTCTCGAGAATCCCCGGACATTCGAAGAAGCGGCGCGCGAGGTGCGGGCATGGGCCGGCCCTTCGCCCGAAAAACACGACAAGATCGCCGCGACCGCCGGCGGCGGGGACGACATCGTGGGCGATCTTCTCGCGGGGGCGGCGCGGCGGGCGAAGCCCGATTCCGCGTTCGAGGCCGAGCTGAGGGCGATCGTGAGGCCTCATCTCGCCCCCGAAGGAGACGCCGATCTTCCGCGCCTGAGGGAGGCGGTGGACGAGGCGCGCTCCGGCCTCCTCCGCGCGATTCTCCGCAACCCCCGGTTCCGGGAGGTCGAGGCGGCCTGGCGTGCTCTCGATCTTCTCGTCCGCCGCGCCGGGGACGATTCCATCCGGATCTTTTTTCTCGACGCGTCGCGAGAGGCTCTTCGCGCCGACCTCGCGAGTCACGACAGGCTCGCGGGTTCCGGTCTGTACCGGCGCCTCGTGACGGAAACGCTCGATACGCCGGGCGCCGAGCCCTGGGGCGCCGTCCTCGGACTCTACGAATTCGGGCCGACGATCGCGGACGCGGCTTTCCTTGCGCGCCTGGCCAGGCTGGCCCAGGCCGCCGGCGCTCCGTTCCTCGCCGGCGCCCGCGCGGAGTTCGTCGGCTGTGCGTCGCTTGCCGGGACGCCGGACCCCGACGATTGGAAGAGGCCGGAAGACGACGGGGCGGTGATCTGGGAGGAGCTTCGCACCCTGCCGGAGGCCGCGTGGGTGGCGCTCGCATTGCCGCGCCTCATGCTGCGTCAGCCGTACGGAGCGAAAACGGATCCGATCGACTCCTTCCCGTTTGAGGAGATCCCCGGCGTGCCGGACCACGAGGCCTACCTCTGGGGGAATGCGGGGATCGCGTGCGCCCTCGCCCTTGTGGGCGCCTTCGAGCAGGGAGGGTGGGACCTCAGGCCCGAGACGGCGGCGGAGATTCAGGGCCTGCCCACGCACGTCTTCAAGGACGGTTTCGAAACCCGCGTCACCCCGCCGTCGGAGGTCGTCCTGACGTTGCGCGCCGCGGAGAAGATCCTCGACGCCGGGCTCGTTCCGGTCCTGTCGCTCAAGGGAAGCGAAAGCGTTCGCATCGCGCGCCTCCAGCCGATCGCGAGGCCGCTGCGTGCTCTCGCGGGACGGTGGAACGAGTAGACCGAGGAGGACTGTCATGGATGGATTCGGTTACCGCCCTCCCCGCTTCCACCTCCTCGATCAGGAGCTCCACCTGGACCCGGAGATCCAGCGACTGGGCCGGGAGCTCGAGACGCGGCTGGCGGCAAGGCAGATCGTCAATCTCTGGCTTCGGCCCGACTTCACCCTGCCCACCTGGCAGAGCATAATGTCCCTGCCGGTCCTGCACCCCGCCGGGCCTCTGTTCAATCCCGGCGCCGGACCCTCCACTCCGCGGCCCGGTGAACTTTCCGACGTCACGAGCGCGATTTACCAGCTTCCCCCCGTCCAAAGCCTGGTCGAACGGGCCCACGACGAAGGCCTGCGCCAGCTCCGCCTGCTGCGCGCCGAGTGGAATCGGGCCTCGCCCGGAGACCGCACGGTCATGGTGAGCATGGCCGGCATCGTGCTCGCGTCGAGCGTCGGGATCATCGTGGCGAACCAGCCCACGCGTCAGGCCGCGTTCGATCTCATCAAGGGCCGGGACATCCCGATCCCGGGCGTCGACGGACTCTCCTTCCAGATCCTCGACCGGGGCGGCTCCGTCACGGTCCCGCTCGGCCACGGCCTTTCCGGAACCGCCCGGCTCCAGTTTCCCGGTGCCCCCAACGACCCCAACTACGGCGTCATGATCAACTTGGACGTCCTGGAGCTGCTTCGCAGGCGGTAGCAAGCCGCTCCCGGACTTACCGGACGAAATTCGACCGCACGACGTGTCGATCGCGCGGATCCAGCGCCACTTCGAACCCAGGTCGGCCACCGCCGCCTCGAGCGCCGACGGGCCGGTTCTTGTCGGTGAAGACAACGACGAGGAGGTCTCCGTCGCGCACGACCTCGATCCGGTACTGCACGAGGTCTGGATTGTGACGCTGAAAGACCTCCATCGCGGCCTGGATCGTCAGAAAGCTGCTTCCCTGGAGCTTGTCGACGACGCTGGTCTGGGAGGGGTCCGACGCGAGGACCCTGAGCTCGTGGGGGGTCAGCTCGACCGTGGTCCCGGACCGCACGCCGAGCTGCTTGCGCCGGTCCGTGAAGA
>JBBIPB010000115.1:0-8021 GCA_037443065.1 Acidobacteriota bacterium
CAGCGTCACGCGCATGACGCGGAAGACGAGCTGCGTGACGGTCAGGACGATCATGACGAAGGCGCCGAAGCCGAGGGCCGTGCCGTAGACCTCGGGAATGGCTCCGAAGGTGCCGGCATAGATCAGCTTCCCGACGCCCGCCGCGAACCGGCCGCCGCCGCCGCCCGCTCCGGGGATGGAGACCGCCGTGAGTGACAGAGTCGCCAGCGAATACTCGCCCAGCATCGAGCCGGCGCCGACGGGGAGGCCGTCGGTGTCGTACTCGAGCTGCCGGGCCGTGCCGATCGATCCGACGAGGGCGTGCCAGCCAGAGATCGCCCCGCAGGCGATCGTCACGAAGAGCATCGGCCAGAGCGGCTGCCACGCCTTTCCGGCTGTCGGCGCCGAGAACCCGAGGTCCTTCACCGCCTGAAGCGCGAAGGTGCCGATGATCTTGCCAGCCGAGTCCGTCACGCCGGTGAGCGGCGCGACGAACATCCCGACGGCCGAGAGGACGATCGTGATCAGCATGATCCAGAAGCCGATGTAGTTGACCGGCTGTGCGAACCTCCAGATGGGCATGTTGGCGCCGCAGTACGAGAAGATGAAGAGGAAGAGCATCCAGAAGAGGTAGTTCGGGAGCGTCCTGACCAGTCCCGTCGCCGCGTCGTACACGGCGGTCGTCGGCCGCTTTCCGTCCGGCCCCGGGAGCGGAACGCGAGGGTCGGCCCCTGTCGGGTCTACGATGGAGAGGATCGCCTGCTTGCCGTTGAGGTCGTCGACGGCCGTGTTCATGGAGACGATCGCTTGACCGACGGGACCCTGAACAAGCGCCCCCTTCTCGTTCTTGGTCTGGCCCCATGGCCCGATCGCCATCGCGAGAATCGTCACCGCGACCGTGACGACCGTGACGAGGATGAGGTCCATCTTCCAGCGGTACATCATCTGGCCCGCGAGGAGCCCCATCAGCGCCAGCATGATGATCCCGAAGGGGACGTCGGGGCGGGCCGACAGAATGGCCGCGAGGATGCCGACGAAGGCGCCCGCGAGCAGCATCAGGTAGAAGAAGATGAAGACGAAGAGGATCCGCCGCGTCCGCGGCGCGATCAGCTTGTGCGAGATGGCCGAGAGGCTGTTCCCGTCGTTCCGGACGGCCACCATGATGGCGGAATAGTCACTGGCCCAGCCGACGAGGGTGACGCCGAAGACGAGCCAGAGAAGCGAGGGGAACCAGCCCCAGATGGCCGCCGCAGTGATCGGGCCCACGATCGGCCCGGCCGCCGCGATCGACTTGAAGTGGTAGCCGTACAGGACGTTCTTCGACGTCGGCATGAAGTCGACCCCGTCCATGTACATTTTCGCGGGCGTGGCTCTCTTGGCGTCGGACTGGATAACGCTGCGATCCACCCGGCGCGCGTAGTTGTAGGCCGCGAAGATGACGATGGCCGCGATGAGAACGATCCACAGCGTGTTCATCGAAACGCTCCTTTCGGCAGAACCCCACGCCCCGGGCGTGCTCGGTTTGTCGCTGGCAGAATCATATGAGGTCGCGAAATCATACCCCCGCGCGGAGGCGGAAAGGGAACTCCTCCGGAGGGCCGGGAAAGACTGGCGGAAGCGTGTGGGAGTCGAACCCACCCGCCGCCCCTTTCGGAGCGAGCACGCTGGTTTTGAAGACCAGGAGGGCCACCGGGCCCCATGCGCCTCCGCGCGGATTCTACGGCGCGGGAACCCTGCGTGCCGCGGCGAGCCGTTCGAAGCTGGAGACGCAGTCCTTGGCCCGGTAAACGCCCCCCCCGACCTCGAGGAGGAGGCGGTCGAAGGCCCGGCAGAGCGCGAGAAGCCGGCGGGCGTTTCCCGGCGTCACCGGGAAATCCAGCGCGAGGCTGAATCCGTCCGGCGCGTAGCCACGGGGAAACGTGTCGGCCCGGTGCCGCTTCATCACGGCGAGCGAAGAGACCGTCCCGTGCTCGTGCTGGAGGCGGATCGCCCGCCCGAGAGCCTCTTCGGCCCTCTCCTTCGGGACGAAGAGCTGGTACTGGATGAAGCCGTCCGGACGGTAGATCTCGTTCCAGCCCGGGAGGTAGTCGAGCAGGAACGAATAGGCGACGAGCGACTGGCGATAGTGCGTCCGCCCGGAGAGCTTCCCGGCAAGGTACTTCGCCGCGTTGACGGCCCTCATCTGCGGCCCCTTCGCGGTCAGGCGAAGGCCGAGGAGCATCAGGGGGACCGGGAGCGGGCCCGTCTTCACGTCGGCCAGCTGCTCGGCCTCCGAAAGGCCGCTCCCCTCCCCGTTCCGTCTCGTGTGCTCGTTCGCGAGGTGGACGACGGACCGTCCGAGGGAAGCGCCCCGCGCGAAGCAGTCCGTCCACGCGACGACGTACTCCCACGCGTCCTTCGCCTCGTCGAGGGACCCGAGCGTCGCGGGAAGGTCCTTCGTCGCGAAGCCCTCCACGTCGAGATACCCCGTCGCGACCTTCTTCAGCTTCAACGCCACCTCGACGATCGGCTCCTCGGCGCGGAAGTTCCCGACGATGCCCGCGAACCGGAGGTCGTCCTTCGGGATCCGCGCCACCTCCCCGCTCCGCCGGAGGACCGAGACGTCGAGAACGTGGTCCGCGAGCGTTCCCTTCTTCCACCCGTTCTTCCCGTGGACGTTGACGGCCACGGCGCCGCCGAGGGTGACGTGCATGGTGCCCGTGACGACCGGGGGCCAGAACCCTCGCGGCAGCGAGGCGCGCCAGAGTTCTCCGATCGTCACGCCGGCCTCGGCCCGGACGACGCCCGTCTCCTCGTCGAAGAAGTGGATCTCCTTCAGGCCCGAGAGGTCCACGACCGGTCCGTGCGCGTTGATCGCCGCGTCCCCGTACGAACGCCCCGCCCCCCGGAAGACCGGGTGCTCCCCTCGCGCGCGAAGACCCGCGAGGGCGTCGCGCAGCTCCCGGACGGAGGCCGGCCGGTGAACCTCGGAGATGGAAAAGTTGTAGAGGCCAAAGCCCTCGACCCGCTCGAGGCGCGGATCGGCGGAGGTGCTCATGGCGGGCCGAACCTCTTGAAGACGAATCGCGGGATGTGCCGGAGAACGAGGCCGAAGACTCCCCAGCGCCGATAGACGTAGAAGACCTCGTGGCGGCGCTCGAGCCGGTCCGCGATGATCCGGGCAGCCTCGTCGGGCGGGACGACCCAGAAGAGGCCGGGCTTCCCGACAGTCATCTTCGTCCCTACGAAGCCGGGCTTGACGGTCGAGACCGTGACGCCGAACGGGAAGAGCCGGTTGCGGAGCCCTTCGAGATAGGTCGAAAGAGCCGCCTTCGAGGCGTTGTAGGCCGGGTTCCCCTTCCGCCCGCGGTCTCCGGCGATGGAGGAGATCGCGGCGATCTGCCCGCGCCGCGCCTCCCGGAAGTAGTTCGCCGCGAGCCCCAGCATCTCGACGGCGGCGACGGCGTTCACCTCCATCGTCTCGCGGTCCTTCTCCGGCTCCGACAGGACGCCGTCACCGTGAAACATGACTCCGGCGTTGTAGAGGAAGAGATCGCAGTGCCCGATCGAGTCGATCGCCTCCCGGAAGGCCGGTGCGATCCGGGCGGGATCCCTGAGGTCGCAGAGAACGCCCCGGACCGTCGCATCCGGAAACTTCGCCGCGAGCTCGGCCTGGACCGATTCGACGCGTTCGGTCCCGCGGCCGACGACGCAGACCCACGAGCCCCGCGAGGCGTACTCCGCGGCGAGCGCCTTTCCGAGACCGTCCGTGGCTCCGACGACGACGACACGCTTCATGTGGCGATTATCGTTCAAGGCCAGAGCCGCTCGCGCCCGTCGTGCCACGAGCGCGTGACGTCGAGCCAGAACGCGAGGCCGGCGAACGGACCGAAGGGGCGGTAGAAGCGCTCGATCCGCGAATCCGGGACCCTTCGTCCGCGAAAGCGCAGCCCGGCGACCTTCTTCCGGGACCAGGAGTCGAGGCCCAGCTTTCCGTGCCGTCCGAGGAGACGCGACATCGTCTGGACGGCATAGGGGCCGAACCCCGGCTGCGCGGCGATCTCTTCCTCCACCTCCCCGTCGGTCCGGGACGGATCCTCCCATCGCGAGAGGTCGAGCCGCCCCGACGCGACGGCTTCCGAGAACCGGAGGAGGTACGCCGCGCGGTAGCCGCACCGGATCTCGTCGCGAAGCCGCTTCTCCGTGAAGGCGGCGAGGAACGGAGCCGAAGGAAACGCGCCGCCGCGCGCGAAGGTGTCGACGAGGTTTGTGACCATCGCTCGCGTCAGCCCCCACGAGCAGTTCGTCGTGAGGAGGACTTTTATGGCGTCCTCAAACGGAGTCGGCGCCCGGAGAATCCTCCCCGCCCCCCGCTTCGCGATCCATCCGAACCCCTCCCCCTCCCGCTCGCGGCAAAGGGCGTGGAAACTGGAAAGATCGGAATCGAGATCGAGGACACGAGACATGACCGGTAGCACCCGGGCGCGCGTTGTCAAGGGCGCGCTCCGCGCGCCGCGTAGCGGTCTTCGACTCTTGACAACGCCCGGCCGGGTGACAGGTTTGCTTCTATCGGCGGCTGCATTCGCAGCCGCCGGATAGCAGAAAGAGAATTCGTTCTCTTCGGACGTAGAACGGACTTCGAGATCGCCCTTTCGCTGGGTGATTTCGACCGCGACGGGGTTTTCCCCCTCTAAGAAGACAAACCGCAATCTCTTCGCTTCGGCATCCCAGGAAAAGGGCGGGAGGTCGTACCAGCCGTGGCTCCGGACGACGAGGTCGAAGTCGAACCGGGCCGGAGCGCCGGTCAGGGCACCGCTCCCGGACGAGCGGAGGGCGGAACGCCGGGCCCGGGGACGGGCACCGGCTTCGGGACGCCGTGGAGTGGACAGGGCTCCGTCGGCTCTGTGCCTGAGACGAACAGTTCCGCGAAGGACTGCGGGCAAGCCTCCGTCCGGAACTTCCCGCTCACCGGGTCGATGTCGACCGTCACGACCCCGGGCGAGCTCGGGAACGGCACCTCGAAGTAATACGCGGGAAGCCTCCGGACGAATTCCGCGAAGATCGGCACGGCCGCCGCCGATCCCGAGAGACCGAGCCCGCGGTTGTCATCGAACCCCACCCAGACGGCGACGAGGAGGCGCGGCGAAAAGCCGATGAACCAGGCGTCGCGTCCGTCGTTCGTCGTCCCCGTCTTTCCCGCGAAGATCCCCTGAGCGCCCAGCCTGCGCGCCGAGGCGCCCGTCCCGCGGATCACGGCCCCTTGGAGGATCGAGACGAGGACGGCGAGCGCGTCGGAGTCCACCGCCCGCTCGAGCCGGGCGTTGCGGCTCATCACATGGCGCCCCGACGGCCCCACGAAGCCGAGGAGCGCCGTCGGCTCCACCCGGAAGCCTCCGTTCGCGAAGGTCGCGAACGCCCCGGCGATCTCCATCGGGCTCGTCTCGAAGGCCCCGAGCGAAAGGGACGGATACGGCTTCAGCGGCGACGTGATCCCCGCACGGCGCGCCGTCTGGACGATGTCGAAAAGGAGCGACTGCTTCGGTCCCACTTCCGTTACGGCAATTCGGGCCGTCGGGACGTTGATCGACTGCTCCAGGGCCTCCCGCGCGGACATCTTCCCGCGGAACTGCCCGTCGTAGTTCTTCGGCACCCAGACTTCGTCCTCCCCCGCCCCCCACGCGATCGCGATCGGCTCGTCCAGATAGAGCGACGCGGCCGTGATCGGCTTCGGGAGGTCCCGGCGCGTGAAGGCCGTCAGGTAGACGAACGGCTTGAAGAGAGACCCCGGCTGCCGCTTCGCCTGCACGACGCGGTTGAACTGCGAAACCTGGTAGTCCCTCCCCCCGACGAGGGCCTGGATCGCGCCCGTCGCGGGGTCGAGGGCGATGAGGGCACCCTGCAACGCCTGGTCCTCGTCCGCCGACTTCAGGCGAGGGTGGGCCTTCTCCATCTCCTCGAGGCCGCCGCGAACGGCCGTCTGCGCGGCCGCCTGCATCTCCGGATCGAGCGTCGTGTAGATCGCGAGGCCGTCCTCGCGCGCCTCCGGGCTCTCGGCGCGGACCTGCTTCATCAGGAAGTCGACGAAGTGCGGGGCGACGATCCCGGCGGGCGGACCCTTGACGCGCGTCAGCGGAGCCTCGAGAGACTTCTCGTACGCCGCCTTGTCGATCTTCCCGGTCTCGAGCATCCCCTTCAGGACGACGGAGCGCCGCTCCTTCGCCCGGTCCGGGTGGCGGAACGGCGAGTAGCGCCCGGGCGAGGAGATGAGACCCGCGAGGAGCGCGGCCTCGGGCAGCTCGATCTGCGACGCGGACCGTCCGAAGTAGAAGCGGGACGCTTCCTCGACGCCCGTGATGGAGACGGATCCCTTCTGGCCGAGGTAGATCTCGTTGAGGTAGGCCTCGAGGATCTCGTCCTTCGAGTAGCGCGACTCGACGATGACGGCCATGAAGGCCTCGACGGCCTTCCGCTTCAACGTCCGCTCGGGGGTGAGGAACATGTTCTTGACGAGCTGCTGGGTCAGTGTCGAGGTCCCGCGAACCGAGCGGCGTCGGAACACGCTCTGCACGACCGCGCCCGCGAGGCGGCGGAACGAGAGGCCCGAGTGGGAGTAGAAGTCCCGATCCTCCGTCGCGAGGATCGCGTCGACGAGGACGTGCGGCACGTCGGAGAGACGGACGAGCGTCCGGTCCTCCATCTTCTCGTCGTAGACCGAGCCGACGACCTCCGGCTCGAAAACGACCCACGCGAGCGGCGCTCCCGCCGGGAGGCTCTTCACCGCGGCCACGCGCCGCCCGGAGAACTCGATCGACGCCTTCCCGCCCCGGACGAGCCCCTCCGCCGATTCCCGGTCGCGGATCGAGACGGCCAGCCGGCTCTTCGAAAGGTGGTACTGCCCCGGCGGCATTTCCCCTTTGCCCGAGTCCGTGTAGCGGAGACGGACGAGCCGCCGGATCACGTCGTCGGCGCCGACGGCGTCTCCCGGCCGGACGACCCACGCGGCCGAGTAGATCCGCGCCGGGAGCCGCCAGCGCGGCCCCTCCATCCGCGCCTCGACGATCCTCCCGTAATAGGCGACGACGATCGCCCCCGCCACGGCGACGAGCACGATCGTCGCCGCAAGAAAGAAGAGGACCGGGCGCGGGTTCCGCCGGACGACGCCGATCGCCGCGGAGAGCCGCTCGCGGAGTCTGTCGAGCCGGGCCACGGAGAGAGTCTAGTGCGCGGAGCCTCTCACTTCGCCGAGGGCGCGGGAGCCACGGGTGCGGCCGCCGGCAAGAGGCCGGCCCCAGCCGGCTTCGGGCGCTTCCTGTATCGCTCCCAGAGCCGCTTGTGGCGGTCGGAAAGGTCGAGCGACTCGCCCTTCTGGTAGAGCGCCACGAGATTCGACGTGATCTGGAGCGGGTCGCCGGACCAGACGGCGAGCGAAGCGTCTTTCCCGACGGCGATCGAGCCGATCCGGTCGTCGACGCCGTAGATCTTTGCCGGGTTCAGCGTGATGGCGCGGAGCGCCTCGAGCGGGTCGAGGCCGAAGGCCATGGCCATCGCGGCATGATTCGGGAGGTCCCGCACCTGCGCGGCGCTCCGGACTCCGTCGGTGATCGCGACGACGACCCCCGCCTTCGCGAGGTCGCCAGGGAGCGTGTAGGAGGCGTCGTACGGCTCGTCCGTCCTGAGCGGAAGGCGGAGCGTCCCGTCCACGATGACCGGGATCTTCCGCTCCGCGAGCTTTCCCGCGACGAGCGGAGCGTCGTGTCCGCCGAGAAGGACGACCCGGACCGGGCACCCTTTCAGCTCTTCGTCGACGAAGCGAAGCGCCGCCTCGATCTGCGGCTTCTTGTCGGCGTGAATCAGGAGGGGGATCTTCCCTTCGAGCGCCGGGACGAGCGCCGCCATCGGGGCGATGTCGTCGTGTGCGGGAATGCCTGGCTGTCCCTCCGCGCCCTTCGCCTTCAGCCACGCCTCGGCTCCCTTGAAGGCCTCTTTGATCGTCCTGAGCGCTTCGTCGCGCCGCCGCTCCTGCGTCCGGACGGAGACGCGCGCGCCGGGAGTCCGGTCGATCA
>JBBIPB010000116.1:0-7966 GCA_037443065.1 Acidobacteriota bacterium
CGGGCGGCGCGGGCGCGGCCTCGGCGGGCGGGGCGTCGGTCCCGCGGGGGCGGCGCGGCTTGGTCCGCCTGGCCACCTTCTGCCCGTGCCGCATCTCCTCGTCGACGCGGACGGTCAGGTAGCGGAGGACGTTCTCCGAAAGACCCATCTTCCGCTCGACCTCGCGGACGCAGGCGCCCGGGCCGCTGAAGAGGAAGTTGTGGTAGGTCGCTTCGCTCTTCTTCCTGATCGTGAAGGCGAGGCGGCGGCGGCCCATCGTCTCGTCCTTCTGGATGTTCGCGCCGTTCTCGAGCAGGAGCTTGCGGAACTCGTCGATGACGGCCGCCGTTCCCGTCTCGTCCTTCTCGGGCGTCACGAGAAAGACCATGTCGTAGAGGCGTTCCTGGGGCACGGGGGTACCTCCTTCCGGATCGCGGGAGCCCGAAGGCCCCGCGAGGCACGGCGTTGGACTGCCTGGGTCCGGTGCCGGGCCAAGGGTTGATGATCAGTCCTCCGGAGACTCCTCCGGGGAACGGTTGAAACGGTTCATGGCGGTTTCGATCCCCTCGGCCACGAAGACCTCCAGGGCCTCCGCCGCCGTCGTGATCACCTCGTCGATGACGGGCCGCTCCTTCTTCGAGAACCGGGAGAGGACGTAGTCGTCCTTCGGCTCATCGGGCTGGAAGTTCTCGCCGCGAACGCCGAGGCGCACCCGGGGGATCTCGTTCGATCCGAAGCAGTCGAGGACGTTCTGCAGCCCCTTCTGTCCGCCCGAGGAGCCGGAGCGCCGGATCCGGAGCGACCCCACGGGAAGCGCCACCTCGTCGAGGACGACGACGAGGCGTTCGGCCGGGATCTCGTACTTCGTGGCGAGGCCCTTTACGGACTCCCCCGAGAGGTTCATGTATGTCTGCGGGCGCGCGACCAGGACGGGCGTCTCCCCGACGCGGACGCGCCCCGTGAGCGCCCGGCAGTCGAGGCGGTCGAGGCGCACGGGGCCCCCGGCGGCTCGCTTCGCGAACGCCTCCACGGCGTCGAAGCCGACGTTGTGCCGCGTCCCGGTGTACCGGTCGCCGGGATTGCCGAGCCCCACCACGAGGACGAGCTCCTGTCCGCCGATTACTTCTTCTCCTTCTTCTCGGCCCTGGCCGGCTTCTCGGCCCTGGCCGGCTTCTCGGCCTTGGCCGGCTCGGCCTCGGCCTCTTCGGTTTCCTTCTTCCCCTTCTTGATCACCTCGGGCTCGGTCGGAGCTTCGACGGCGGCGCCCTCGACCTCAGCGACCGCGGCGACCGGCACTTCCTCGGCGCGCGGCACGCCGACGTGGACGACGACGCGGTCCGGAGCCTCGAGGATGCGGAGTCTTTCGCCGAGCTTCAGGTCGGCGACGCGCACGGCCTCTCGCGCGTGGAGGTGAGAGACGTCGACCCGGATCGACGCCGGGATGTCGGCCGGAAGGCACTCGAGCTCCAGATCGTGCGTGACGACGTTCAGGAGGCCCCCTTCGTTCTTGACGCCGATCGCGATCCCCTCGCACTCGACGGGGACGGCGACGCGGAGCTTCTTGTCGAGGAGGATCCGGACGAAGTCGACGTGAAGAAGCTCGCGGGACACGGGGTCGATCGCCATGTCGCGGATCATCACGTGCCGCTGCTGGTCGGTCCCCTTCAGCGTCAGCTTGAAGATGGCGTTCTCGGAGAGTCCTTTCCGGAGCAGATTCACGAGGGTCTTCCGGTCCACCTGCAGGGAGAGGGTCTCCATCCCCTTGCCGCCTCCGTAGATGACGGCGGGGACCTGGCCGGAGGCGCGCAGCCGGGTCGCGGCGTTCTTGCCGGTCTGGTGGCGGCGCTCCACCTCGACGACGACGTTCTCCTGGATCATGGGGCGTCCTTTCTTCGGGCGTCCGGTCCGGGGCGTTCCTCACCGGGCGGACGGTCCGGTCCTTCGGGAGACGGAGTATAGCCCAGTCAGACGAAGAGCGACGAGACCGAGGCGCCCTGGTGGATCCGCTGGATCGCCTCGGCCAGGAGCGGCGCCACGGACAGAGGCGCGAGGAGCGGGCAGCGCGCGAGCTTCTCCTCGAGAGGAAGGGTGTTGGCGCAGAAGACCTTCTCGATCGAGGAGGCGTTGATCCGGTCGATGGCGGGGCCGGAGAGAACGCCGTGGACGCACCCCGCGAAGACCCGGTTCGCCCCGGCGTCCTTGAGCGCAATCACCGTGTTGATGAGTGTGCCGGCGGTGTCGATGATGTCGTCCACGACGACGACGTTCCGCCCCTTGACGTCGCCGATGACGTGGAGGACCTCGACTTCGTTCTTCCCCTTGCGCCGCTTGTCGACGATCGCGAGCTGGGCGCCGAGGCGCTTGGCGAAGGCGCGCGCGCGCTCGACGCCTCCGGCGTCCGGGGAGACGACCGTGATCGGATCGGCGTTCATGTCGCGGATCGCATCGAGGAGGACGGGCGCCGCGAAGAGATGGTCCACCGGGATGTTGAAGAAGCCCTGGATCTGCGCCGCGTGCAGGTCGATGCAGAGGGCGCGGTCGGCCCCCGCCGCCGTGACGAGGTCGGCGATCAGCTTCGCCGTGATCGGGACGCGGGGCTTGTCCTTCCGGTCCTGCCGGGCGTATCCGTAGTACGGGAAGACCGCCGTGACACGCGAGGCCGAGGAGCGCTTGAAGGCGTCGAGCATGATCAGCAGCTCGACGAGGTTCGCGTTCACGGGCGGACAGGTGGGCTGGACGATGAAGACGTCCGCGCCGCGGACGTTCTCCTCGATCTGGCAGTAGTTCTCGCCGTCCGAGAAGCTGTAGAGCGTGACGCGGCCGGCCTCGCGTCCGAGGTTCCGGCAGATCTCGGCGGTCAGCGAAGGGTGCGCGCGCCCCCCGAAGACCTTCAGCTCACCGTACCCGAAGCCGTCCATCCCACCTCTCCTCGACGAACCTGGCTGGGGAGGGAGGATTCGAACCTCCGAATGGCGGTTCCAAAGACCGCTGACTTACCGCTTGTCGACTCCCCACCGTAGTCCGGATCTTACGGCTTTCGGGGCTCCCGCATCACCAGCGGCCGGGAGGGAGCGCCCGCCGCCCCCATTCGGCGCGCGAGAGCGTCCGGACGACGAGCGTGCGGACGCGCTCCCGTCTCCCGAGCGCGGCAGCCGCGACGCGGGCGGCGCCGTCCTCCCGGAAGACGCCGAAGACCGTGGAGCCGCTCCCCGAGAGGCGGGCCGTGACGGCCCCCTCGGCGAGGAGCGCCGACCGGAGCGACGCGACCTCCGGCCGCAGCCGTTCGGCGGCGGCTTCGAGGTCATTTCGGTCGGGGAGCATCCCGGCGTCGACCCGGGGCGGAAGCGGATCCGGAGCCGCTCCGGCGCCGAGCGCGCGATAGACCTCCGGAGTCGCCATCCCGAACGGCGGAAGGAAGAGGACGAGAGTCTCGTCCGGGGCGTCCGGCAGCGGCTCGATCCGCTCCCCGCGGCCCGTGCCGCGCGCCCGCCCGCCGAAGAGAAAGAACGGAACGTCCGATCCGACGCTCGCCGCCACACAGGAAAGCTCCTCGATGTCGAGGCCGAGCCGCCAGAGCTCGTTCAGGCCGAGAAGAGTCGCCGCCGCGTCGGCACTCCCGCCGCCGAGGCCGGCGCCGACCGGGATCCTCTTCACGAGGCGGATCCGCGCGCCGCGCACGACTCCCGCATGCGCCGAGAGCACCTGCGCCGCGCGGAGGACGAGGTTGTCCGCGTTTGCCGCCAGTCCCATCCCCTGGGCCGAGAGCGAGAGGGCGCCGTCCTCCCCGAAGCGGATCTCGTCGGAAAGGTCGATCGTCTGAAAGAGGGTGTCGATCTCGTGAAAACCGTCGGGACGGCGTCCGAGGACGACGAGCGAGCGGTTCACCTTGGCGAACGCTTCGAGAGCGAACGTCACGCCGCCCCTCCGGGCGCGGACTCGCCGGCAGGCCACTCCGCCCAGCTCTCGAGAGTGAGCGTCGCGGTTCCCCGGGGGCCCTTCGCCGAGATCCGGAGCGGAAACGGCGATGCCCCTTCGAGCGTCAGGCGCGTCCCGCCCGGAAACGCGAGAGACGTCACCGTTCCCTCCGAAGACAGGATCGCGATTCGTCCCGCGTCGTCGAGCGAGAGCCGAATCCCCTCCGCGACGCGGGCGACCGGGCGCCCCGGGGCGGGAATGTCGAGCACCCCCAGGAGCGCTCCGATGACGTCCGCCGAGGTGAGCCCCGTCGGGAAGGGCGATGCCTCCCCCGCCGGCGCCGCGCTCAGGGTCAGGCGCCCATCGCGACCGCTCCCGGAAAGAGGAGCCGAGGTCATCCAGGAGAGAGTTGCCCCGTCCCAGAAAACGGTCAGATAGCCGCGGACCGTGGCCCCGATCCTCGGGATGACCTCTCCGCGGAAGAGGGCCTTGAGCCGGCGCGGAGCATAGGCTTCCGAGCGCCGGGCCTCCCACGACCTCACCGTGGCGGAGGCCTCCTCCGCCGTGAGCGGCAGGAGCGGCGGCGCCGTCGCGCAGGCGGCGAGGAGCAGCGCGAAAGCGATTCCGGGGGCGGCCGCCGGCCTCACTTCGGCTCGCGCGCGTCCGCGACGGGTTCGGTCCGGCGGAGCTTCTCGTCGAGCTTCTTTCCGCCGTCCTCGGGCTTAAGGGTCAGCGCCCGCTTCCAGTGTTTCCGCGCGGCCGCGACGTCCCCCCGCCTCTCGCAGACGTCTCCGAGATGCTCCTCGATCGTCGGGTCGTCCGGCGTGAGCTCCGACGCCTCCCTGAGGCTCTTCTCCGCGAGGTCGACCTGGCCGAGCTGGAAATAGGCCCATCCGAGCGAATCGAGGTAGGCGCCGTTCCCCGGGTCCAGCTCCACGGCCTTCTTGATCAGGTCGAGGGCGCGCGGAAGGTTCTCCCCGCGCTCGGCCCACATGTAGCCGAGGTAGTTGAGGCCGGGGGCGTGGTCGGAGCGGACCTGGAGGAGCTGCTCGAAGGCCGCGACGGACTCCGCCGTCTTCTTCTCCCGCTCGAGCGAGGCCGCGAGCCGGAAGAGGAGATCGGGGTCCTCGCGGTAGGTCTCGAGGGCCGCCCGGGACGTGTCGGCGGCCTTCCCGTATTTCTCGAGGCGCTGCCACGCGTCCGCGGCGGCGAGCGCGCCTTCCCGGCTTTCGGCAGCGAGAGCCGCGAGCGCCTTCTCTCCTTCGGTCCGCTCGGACTCCGAAGACGAGCGGAGGAGAAACTCGGCGAGCGTGGCCCGGACGACCGGGGCCTTGCTCTTCGCGGCGGCCTCGCGCGCCACCTTCAGGCCGTCGGCGGGCCGCTCGCGGTCGCGCGCAATCTGGACGAGGAGGTTGAACGCCTGCTGGTTGAGGCCGTCGGCGTCCACGAGGTGGGGGGAGACGTCGGCCACTGCGGCGTCGTAGTCCTTCCGGAGAAAAGCGATGTAGCCGAGCTGCCCGTCCACCTGTCCGAGCTCCGGGCCCCTGGTCTTGCGCGCGACGAGCGTGGCGCGCAGATCGCGAAGAACCTTCTCGGCCTCGTCGAGGCGGCGCGCCTCGACGAAATTCACGGCCCGACGGAACGGAACATCCGGATCGTCCGGGTCGAGGGCCGCGAGCTTCCGGAGAAGCTCGTCCGCCTTGTCGATCTCGCGCGTCTCGGAGAGGAGCCCCGCGTAAAGGCGAAGCGCCTCGCGGCTACCCGGATCGGCGGCGAGCACCTGGTCGAGGACCTTCCGGGCATCGGCGAAGCGGCGGGCCCGAAGGAGGAGCGAGGCGTATTGCACCTTCAGCCCGAGGTTCGTCGGCTGCGCCTTGAGGTAGCGTTGAACGAGCGGGATCGCCCGGTCCCATTGGCGCGATCGCTCGTAGACCCGGAGGAGCCCCAGCGACGCGGCGCGGTTCTCCGGGTCCATCTGGAGAATGGACTGGAAGGCCTCTTCGGCGTCGCCGAAGCGGCCGCTCTTCTCCAGCGCCTCACCGTATAGGAGGGGGATCGCCGGGCCGCGCGACCGATCCAGGACCCTCTCGAGAACCGTCACGGCTTCCTGCGGCTTCTCCTGCCGGAGAAGGACCTGCGCGTAGGCCGTCGCTCCGGAGGGCTCTCCGGGCTGGGCGTCGTTCGCCTTCTTCAAGGCGGCCGCAGCCTCGTCGATCGGGGCCCCGTCCTTGGCCCCGAGGAGGAGGATCTGCCCGAGGACCCGCTGGACGTAGGGGTCGTCCGGAGAGAGCGCCGCCGCCTTCCGGGCTTCCTTCTCGGCCTCCGGAAGGATCGAGAGATCCCGGAGCAGCTCGGCGAACTCCGCGTGAAGGCTCGCGTCGGAGGGGTCCAGCTCGACGGCCTTCCGGAAGGACTTCACGGCCGCCTCGAACTCCATCTCCTGCGCCTGGAGGCGCCCCCGGAGGTACCAGTCGACGGCGTCCCGCCGCCGCGCTTCGGCCGGGCCGAGAGCCGGTTTCGTCTCTGGCGGCGCTTCGGCCTTCAGGGCTGGACCGAGTAGCAGGACCGGGAAGAGCAGGACGAACGGCCGAAATGACATCTTATCGAGGCCTCCGCGCAAAATCCGCGCCCGGATTCAGAAAACCGCTGGTTCTTCGTAGACGGCGAAGACCTCGCGCATGACGTCCGACATCTCGCCCACCGTCGCATAGGCCTTGACCGCCGAAAGGAGCGGCGGCATGACGTTCGCTCCTTCGCGGCAAGCCGCCTTCAGGTCAGTCAGCTTCTGCAGCGCCGACCGGGAGTCGCGGGTCCGCCGCACCTCTTTCAGCTGCCGGATCTGCTGCCCGGCCGTCTCCTCGGAGATCGAGAGGGTCGGGACCTCGTCCCCGGGAACCTGCTCGGTGAACGCGTTGACGCCGACCATCACCTTCTCACGCGCGTCGAAGGCGCGCTGGAACCGGTAGGCCGCGTCCATGATCTCCCTCTGGGGGAAGCCGCTCTCGATCGCCTCCACCATCCCGCCGAACGCGTCGATCCGCCGGAAGTAATCGAAGGCTCCCGCTTCCATCCGGTTCGTCAGCTCCTCGACGAGGTACGACCCGCCGAGCGGGTCGATCGAGTTCGCGACGCCCGTCTCGTGGAGGACGACCTGCTGCGTCCGGACGGCGATCTTCGCGGCGAACTCCGTCGGGAGCGCCAGCGTCTCGTCGAGGGCGTTCAGGTGGAGCGACTGCGTCCCGCCGAGGACCGCCGCGAGCGCCTGGATCGCGACACGGGCCACGTTGTTGTAAGGCTGCTGCGCGGTGAGCGACACGCCGGCGGTCTGCGTGTGGAAGCGGAGCTTCAGGCTCTCCGGCTTTTTCGCCCCGTACCGGTCGCGCATGACCTTCGCCCAGATCCGGCGCGCGGCGCGGTACTTCGCGACCTCCTCGAAGAAGTCGTTATGCGCGTTGAAGAAGAAGGAGAGCCGGGGCGCGAACTCGTCCACGTCGAGACCGGCGTCGACCCCGTACTTCACGTACTCCATCCCGTCGCGGAGAGTGAAGGCGAGCTCCTGCAGCGCCGTCGCCCCCGCCTCGCGGATGTGGTAGCCGGAGACCGAGACCGTGTTCCACCTCGGGACGTGCCTCGCGCAGAAGGAGAACTGGTCGGTGATGAGCCGCATCGAGGGGCGCGGCGGAAAGATGAACTCCTTCTGGGCGATGTACTCCTTCAGGATGTCGTTCTGAAGGGTGCCGCCCACCTTCGTCCAGGCCGTTCCCTGCTTCTCGGCCACGGCGAGGTACATCGCGAGGGCGATCGGCGCCGTCGAGTTGATCGTCATCGACGTCGTGACTCTCCCCAGGTCGATCCCGTCGAAAAGAACCTCGAAGTCGCGCAGCGTGTCGATCGCGACGCCGCATTTCCCGACTTCGCCCGCCGACATCGGGTGGTCCGAGTCGTATCCGTAGAGCGTCGGAAGGTGGAACGCCGTCGAAAGTCCGGTCTGGCCGTGTCCGAGGAGCGCCTTGAACCGCTCGTTCGTGTCGCGGGCCGAGCCGAAGCCCGCGAACTGCCGGATCGTCCAGGG
>JBBIPB010000117.1:0-7958 GCA_037443065.1 Acidobacteriota bacterium
TCCAGAGCGCCATGGCCACGTTCTCGGCCGCGGAGAGGACCGGCACGAGCTGATGGGCCTGGAAGACGAAGCCGACCCGCTCGCGCCGGAGGCGCGACCGCTCCCGGTCGTCGAGAGCCGAGACGTCCCTCCCCTCGAAGAGGAGCGTTCCGCCGTCGGGGCGGTCCAGAAGGCCGAGGAGGTTCAGGAGCGTCGTCTTCCCGCTCCCCGAGGGGCCCGCGAGGACCGCGAACTCGGACGGTCCGACCGAAAGCGTCGCGTCCCTTATCCCCGCCACCTTCTGTGCGCCGAGGCTGTAGATGCGGGTCAGGCCGCGTGCCTCGACGATCGCCACGGGCCGAGTATAGGAAACGGGCGGGGGGGGACTGATGCTAACCTCTCCCGCGTGAACGGACGGGCTCTGCGCAAGGTCCTGACCGTGGCGGCGCTCCTCGCCGTCGTGGTGGCCTTCATATTCGAGGGGCTGCCGCACCGGCACCCAAGCGGCGTCGACGACCGCAGCTGCCCGGCGTGTCAGGCCGCCCGCCAGCACGTCAGCGACGCACCGCGGAACGCCGCGCCCCTCGTCTCCCCGCCGGACCCGGCGCGCCCCCGGACCCCCGAGCCCACGGTCGAGAGGATCGCGGCGTCACCCTCCATCTCGAGCGCCTCGCCTCGCAGTCCTCCGGGCGTCTCCGCCTGACGCGCATTTCTCACGTCCCACCCGGAGGAGAGACGCTCCAATGGCGGGCCGCTACGTGCCGGCCGCACGGACCCGATGGACGCACCACAAGGAGACTGCATGCAGATTCGAACGGCCGCCCTCGCCGCCCTTCTCGGCGCGGTGGGCCTGCCGTCACTCGCCCAGACGCCCCAGACCGGAAACGTCTTCAACCCGAACATCTCGGCCATCGGAGACTTCCTCGCGGTCGCGGGGCACAACGCGGTCGACCCGCTCCCGAGCCTCTCCCTCCACGAGGCCGAGGTGGGGCTTCAGGCCATCGTCGACCCCTACGCCCGCGGAGACATCTTCCTGACGTTCGGGACCGAAAAGGGGGACGTCGGAGTCGAAGAGGCGTACATCACCTTCCTGAATCTCCCCGGCGATTTCCTGCTGAAGGCCGGAAAGCTGAAAGGGGCGTTCGGAAAGCTGAACACCGAGCACCTGCACGTCCGCCTCTTCGCCGACGTGCCCCTGCCGATGAAGAACCTTCTCGGAAGCGAGGACGGAGTCGACGACGCCGGCCTCTCGCTCTCACACCTGATACCGGCCCCCGCCGGGATCTTCCTCGAGGCAACGGCCCAGCTCTTCCGGGGGACGTCCGAGAACCTGTTCCAGGCCAACACGCGAAACGACGTGGAGCCGCTCTTTCATCTGAGAGGCTACGGCGACCTCTCCGAATCGAGCAACCTCGAGGTCGGCGGATCCTGGACGCGCGGGACGAATCTCCAGGGGCCGGGCTTCCACACGAGCCTGACCGGGATCGACGCGACGTTCCGGTGGAAGCCCCTCCAGCGCGGGCTCTACCGTTCGCTTCTCGTCCGGGCCGAACTCTACCTCTCCGAGCAGGGCGCTCCCACCGGAACCGTTCGGGCCACGGGCATCTACGCCCTCGCCCAGTACCAGCTCGGGCGCCGCTGGTTCGCCGGCTACCGGCACGACGAATCCGACCACGCCGACGACGCGTCCCTCCACGACCGGGGCGACTCCCTGATCCTCACCTTCTGGCCCTCCGAGTTCTCACAGGTCCGCACGCAGGTGCGGCGAAACGTGTACGACCTCGGAGCGGCCGGAAAGTCGAATGCCACCGAGCTGATCGTTCAGCTCCAGTTTTCCATCGGCGCCCACGGCGCGCATAGCTTCTAGGAAGAGAAAGAAAGAAGATGTCAATGAAGCCAGGAGCGGACAATCGTCGCGCCGTGGACCGGATTTTCCTTCTAAGAAGATCTCTGGCGGTCTCCCTCTTTCTCTCGATCCCCCTTTCCCTTTTCCTTTTCCTCTCGCCGGCCAGCGCCGCCCGAAAGCTCCGGGTCGTGACGACGCTCTCCGACTTCGCCTCGCTGGCGCAAACGATCGGTGGAGACCGGGTCGAAGCGACCTCGCTCGCGAAGGGATACCAGGATCCTCACTTCGTCGAACCGAAGCCGTCCTTCATCCTGAGGCTCCACGACGCGGACGTCCTGATCGTCGCGGGCCTGGAGCTCGAGATCGGCTATCTCCCGCCGCTCCTCGACCAGGCGCGGAACGACGCGATCCGCCCGACGGGCACGGGCTATCTCGACGCCTCGGTCGGCTGCGAGATCCTCGAGAAGCCGACGGGACAGGTCACCCGGGCGATGGGGGACGTCCATCCGTACGGAAACCCGCACTTCTGGCTCGACCCGAACAACGGCCGGATCATCGCCCGTGCGATCGCCGCGAAGCTCTCGGCCCTCGACCCCGACGGCAGGGCCGTTTACGAGAAAAACCTCGCAGCGTTCGAGGCCCGGCTCACGGAGGCCGAGGCGCGCTGGACGAAGACTCTCGCGCCCTTTGCCGGTGCCAAGATCGTCACGTACCACGCCTCCTGGCCCAACTTCGCGAAGTACTTCCATCTCGACATCGTCGGATACCTCGAGCCGAAGCCCGGGATCCCGCCCACGCCACAGCACAAGCTCGAGATCATCAACCTCATGCTCCAGGAGAAGGTGCCCCTCATCCTGATGGAGGTCTACTTCGACCGGAAGGACCCCGACTTCGTGGCGTCGAAGACGGGGGCGAAGGTCGTCATGATCCCTCCCTCGGTCGGCGGCGTCCCCGAGGCGAAGGACTACATCTCGCTCTTCGACGTCGACGTGAACTCCATCGCCCGCGCGCTCGGAGGAAAGTAGCGTGTCGATCTTCCAGATTCTTCTCCCCGCTTTCGTCGCGGCCGTCATCCTGACGGGAATCCACGCCTATCTCGGCGTCCACGTCGTGGAGCGGGGCGTCATCTTCGTCGACCTTTCGCTCGCCCAGATCGCCGCCTTCGGCGGGACGGTCGGCTACCTCGCGGGCTACGACCTCCACTCGAAGATGGCCTTCGTCTTCTCTCTCGGCTTCACCGTCCTCGGGGCCGCCATCTTCGCCTTCACGCGCGTCCACCGGCGGACCCGGATTCCGCAGGAGGCGATCATCGGGATCGTCTATGCCGTGGCCGCGGCAGCCTCCGTCCTCATCATGTCGAAGGCGACCCGCGAGACCGAGCACCTGAAGGAGATGCTGGTCGGGAACATCCTCTCGGTCTCCTGGGAGGACCTCGCGAAGACGGCCGCCCTCTACGCCCTCATCGGCCTCTTCCACTTCGTCTTCCGGGAGCGTTTTCTCCTGATCTCCCGCGACGAAGCGGAGGCCGAGCGGCGCGGCTGGAACGTCCGCTTCTGGGACTTCCTTTTCTATGCCTCCTTCGGATTCGTCGTCACGAGTTCCGTCTCGATCGCGGGCGTCCTCCTCGTCTTCTGTTTCCTCATCGTGCCGTCCGTCGCGGCGATGCTCTTCTCCGAGCGCCTCGGCATCCGCCTCCTGATCGGCTGGACGATGGGGGTCGCCGTCTCGGCGGCGGGCGTCGCCCTCTCCTTCTTTCTCGACCTGCCGACGGGCGCCGCCATCGTCGTCACCTTCGGCGCCACCCTCGTCCTCATGGCCGGAGGCCGGTGGGTCTTCTCTCTCCGGTCCGCCCGGGCCTGATCAGCGGGTCTTCGCGAGGTTCTCTGCCGCGAACTCCCAGTTGACCAGCTTCTCGAGGAACGCGGTGATGTAGTCCGGGCGCCGGTTCTGCCAGTCGAGGTAGTAGGCGTGCTCCCAGACGTCCATCGTGACGAGAGGCTTTGCCGCGGTCGTGAGCGGCGTCTCGGCGTTCGGCGTCTTGAGACACTTCAGCTTCCCGCCGTCGAGGACGAGCCATGCCCAGCCGCTGCCGAACTGGGTCGCCCCGGCATTGGCGAACTCCTTCTTGAAGCCGTCGAGGCCGCCGAAATCCTTCTCGATCATCTCCTTCAGCTTCCCCGAGGGAGCGCCGCCCCCCTTGGGCCGCATGCTCTTCCAGTAGAAGCTGTGGTTCCAGACCTGGGCGGAGTTGTTGAAGAGACCGGCCTTGTCCGGCTTTCCGGCGGCGGCCCGAACGATGGCCTCGAGCGAGGCGTCGGCCAGCTCGGTGCCGGCGATCATCTTGTTCGTGTTGTCGACGTACGCCTTGTGGTGCTTCCCGTAATGGAAGGAGATCGTGTTCGCGGAGATTCCGTCGAGCGCATTGTCGGGATACGGAAGAGGTGGAAGTTCGATCATCGGGGCTCCTTTCGCAGAGATCGCTCCTCCCGAGTCTAGTCGAGATTCAGTCTCGCTGCCGCGAGCCGAACAGCGCCGCCGCGAAGAGCGCGACGCCGAGCAGGATGATCGCCGCCCCCGGCGCGACGTCGAGAAGGACGGAGAGAAGGAGCCCGCCGAGGACCATGACGAGGGCGATGAGGATCGACCCGAGAAGCAGCCCCGGCCACCGGTCGAAGAGGGTTCGCGCCGTGGCGCCCGGCAGGACGAGAAGGGCCGAGACGAGCAGGATGCCGACCACCTTCAGGGCGACCACGACGGTCACGGCGATCAGGACGAGGACGAGAAGGCGCATCGCGGAGGTCTTCACGCCCGCCGCACGGGCGCCGTCCTCGTCGATGGAGGCGAGCAGAAGCGGGCGGAACCAGAACGCGAGCGCGGCGAGGACCGGGATGGCCGCCGCCGCGAGGAGCGCGAGATCCGACGGGGCGACGGTCAGGATGTTCCCGAACATCAGGCCGAAAAGGTCGACGTTCGTCCGGACGAAGCCGAGGGCGACGACGCCTGCCGCCATGGCGGCGACCGTCGCGACACCGATGGCGGCGTCCTCGGAGATTCCCGAGGCCCCCGAGGCGCGCGCCGCGGCCCCGGCCACCAGCAGCCCCGCCGCGAGCGCGCCGAAGCCCGGCGGAAGGCCGAGCAGCGTCGCGAGCGCGACGCCACCGAAGGCGGCGTGGGCGACGCCGGAGCCCGCGAAAGCGAGCCGCCGGAGGACGACGAAGAACGAGAGGGCGCCGCAGAGGACGGCCGCGACGGCCCCCGCCGCGAGGGCCCGCTGGAAGAACGGGAAGGCGAGGAATTCGATCATCGCGCCCCTTCGAACGGCTCTTCCGTCACCCCGCCGTCCACCCGGAAGACGATGTCCGTCCCTCCCATCGAATCGGTGTCGTGCGAGACGAAGAGGATCGTCGTCCCGGCCTCCAGCTCCTCCGCGATCACGCGGCGGAGGGTCATGAGCCCCTCGGCGTCGAGCGCCGTGTCCGGCTCGTCGAGGACGAGGAGCGGCGGCCGTCCCGCGAGGGCGCGCGCGAGGAGGACGCGCTGGCGCTGCCCGCCCGAGAGCTTTCCGACCGGCCGCTCGCGGAGCTCCGGGGCGAGGCCCGCCCGTTCGAGCGCCTCTCGGGCGTCGCGCTCCCGGGCGGCGTGCCCGGCGAAGCCGGCCCTCGGGTCGAGCGAAAGCCCGACGAGATCGAGGGCGGTGACCGGCGCGAGGGGCGTGAGGGTGGAGCGCTGGGAGAGATACCCGATCCGCGGGCGCGCCACCTCGCGTCCCTCGCCGTCCACGAACGAGACGTGCCCCTGCTCGGGCACGAGCAGATCGAGCAGGACGCGGACGAGCGTCGTCTTCCCGCCTCCGTTCGGCCCGACGAACGCCGTCCGGAGGCCGGGCGGCACGCCGAAGGTGACGTCCTTGAGCATGGGGCGGCCGCCGAACGAGACGGAGATCCCGTCGAACCGGACGCCGACGCTCACGACGTCCCGAGCCCCGCCCGGAAGACGCGGGCGTTGAACCGAAGCAGCTCCTCGTAGCTTCGCCGCCCCGCGACGCCGCCGATCGGGTCGACCGTCGCCACGGCGAGGCCAGCCTCGGCGGCGACGACCCGCGCCACGTCCGGCGGGAATTGCGGCTCGGTGAAGAGCGTCCTCACGTTCTCGCGCCGGGCGCCGAGGATGAGCGCACGGAGCTCCTTCGGCGATGGCTCCCGGCCGGGGACCGGCTCGATCGAGGCTCCGACTCTCAGGCCGTAGCGATCGGCGAAATAGACCCACGCGTTGTGAGACGTGAAGAGCGAGGAGCCGGAGACGGGACTCAGCGTCTCGAGAATCTCGGCGTCGAGGCTGACGAGCTCCCCCGCGAAGCGCGCCGCCCGCTCGCGGTACCCCAAGGCGCCGGCCGGATCGAGGGCGGACAGCTCCGCCGCGAGCGCCGGGAGCATCTTCGCCACGAGCGGAGGCGAAAGCCACCAGTGCGGATCGTGCCCGAGCCCGCCGTGTCCGTGCCCCTCGTGCCCGCCCTCTTCGTCCGCCGCTTCGATGCCCGCCGCCCGTCCCGCGTCGAAGAGCGCCGCTTTCGATGCGCAGGCCGAGGCGAGGCGCGAGGCCCATCCGTCGTATCCGGCCCCGACGGTCACGACGAGCCGGGCCGGCGCGACGAGACGCGCTTCGCGCGGCGTCGGCTCGAAGACGTGAGGCGAGACGCCCACCGGGACGACCGTCTCCACCCGCCACCTTGGCCCCGCGACCTGTGACACGATGTCCGCGAGCGGCGGGATCGTCGCCGCGGCGACGAAGCGATCCTCCGCCGGGCGCCCCGCACAGGCCGTGAGAGCCAGGGCGAGCGAGAGGACCGCGAAGCGGGGCATGATCCGCATTGTCGGGCGTCGGCCCCCGTTTTCAAACAGCGCCCGGCCGGCTTTGGACGCGGCCCGGGAGCTCAGAGATACCGGAGGGCTTCCTCGGCCTCGCGCCGGATCACGAATGCCCGGTCCCAGTCGAACTCCTCGTCGTCGCCGACGATCCGATGGCACGCCTCGCGGAGTGTCTTTCTCTCCATCTCCCGGAGATGCCCCCGGCGCGCCATTTTTCCCAGCGCCCGGATCGCTTTCGCGCGGACCCCCGTGTTCCGGTCGGCCAGGTTCGCCTGGAGGCGGGCCAGGATCTCGAGCCGGGACCCCTCGGGGATCTCTTCCGGAGGGACCGCCTCGGTGAAACGGCCGAGCGAGCGGGTGGCCGTGTCGCGCAGCTCGAGGTCTGGCGACGAGGCAGCCTGAAGCGCCAGCCGCACGGCGCCGAGCACTTTCGGCGAGCGGATCTTCCCGAGGGCGTAGAGGATGAACGCCCGGTGCGAGTCGTCCTCCGCGACCGCGTATTCCTCGATCAGCGGCGCGATCGCGTCGGCGCCGATCCGGCCGAGGGCATGGCCGGCCGCCATCTGGGCCTTCAGGTCCCCGGCGTCGAGCTTCTCGACGAGGGCCGGGATGACCAGGTCCCCGAAGCCGACGACGAGATCCAC
This sequence comes from Acidobacteriota bacterium, assembly GCA_037443065.1. Lineage (GTDB taxonomy): Bacteria > Acidobacteriota > Thermoanaerobaculia > UBA5066 > UBA5066 > DAOMFB01. The sequence goes on from JBBIPB010000117.1 coordinate 7,335, forward strand.
CGCCTCGTCGAGGACGGGAAGGAGGTCCGGCCGGTCGAGCGGGTCGATGGTGAAGAGCATCGAAACCATCTCGAAAAGCGGCCGGGCCGCGCGTGAGCCGACACGGGCGATCTCCCCCCGGACGAGGGCAAGCCCCTTTCGGAGCTTCTCGGGATCGTCGCTGGAAAGGAGGGCTCGAATGAGGTCGTGAGCGAGTTCGCTCATGCGACACCCCCGCCGATATCTTAGCTCCGCTCCAGAGGATTGACTCCGGATCCTCGCGGCGAGACGATTCCAGCGAAGCGGACATGGCCTGCAGCGAACACGACGACCACGGGCACCGGCACGGCCCCGGGTGCGGCCACCGCGAGGTGCGCCACGGAGACCACGCCGACTACCTGCACGACGGGCACCTTCACACGCCGCACGAAGGGCACGCGGACGAACACCGCCTCGAGGTGAGCCGGAGCCGTCCCTGCGCCTGCGCCCCGGTCGAGTGCACCTGCCGGCACACGCCCGGCGGCGTCCACCAGGCGGTCCCGCATGGCGACCACGTCGACTTCCTCGTCGGCGAGGCCCTCCACCACCCGCACGGCGACCACTGCGACCTCCACGGGCGCCTCGACCCTCCCGCCCGGCGCCGTT
>JBBIPB010000118.1:0-7909 GCA_037443065.1 Acidobacteriota bacterium
CTGCGCCTCGATCGGGAACTCGCGGCGGCCGCGGTCGACGAGGACCGCGAGGAGGATCTTCCGGGGGCGGCCGAAGTCGAGGATGGCGTCGATTGCCGCCCGGACGGTGCGCCCGGTGTAGAGGACGTCGTCGCAGAGGATGACGGTCTTCCCCTCGACCGGGAAGGAGATCTCCGTCCGCTTCAGGACCGGAGAGGCGGCGATCGTCGTCAGGTCGTCACGGTAGAGGGTGATGTCGAGGACGCCGACCGGGACCCGCGCGTTCTCGAGACGCTCCATCTCCGAGGCGAGGCGGCGCGCGAGCGGCACGCCTCGAGTCCGGATTCCGATCAGGGCGAAGCCCTCCGTCCCCCCCTGAGACTCGACGATCTCCTGCGCCATCCGGTTGATCACACGCTTGAGGGACGGCGCATCCATCAGCCGCACTTTCCGAAACGTCCCCGGGGCCTCTCCCATGGCTGGCGCGGCACCATATACGTGCCCCGGAACCGCGTCAATCGTCTCCCTGATCGGGGAGAATCCCGCGCGTGGACGTCTCCGACTTCGACTTCGACCTCCCGCCCGGGGCGATCGCCCAGCGCCCCGCGCCGCGCGGCACGGCACGTCTTCTGGCGCTCGACCGGCGCACGGGGGCGATCTCCCACGGCACGGTCGCCGACCTTCCGGCGCATCTCCGCCCCGGCGACCTCCTCGTCGTGAACGACACGAAGGTCATCCCCGCGCGGATCTTCGGGACCGACGAGAAAGGGCGCAGGACCGAGTTTCTGCTGGTGGAGAGAGTGCCGAAGGAACCGGAGAACCCAAAGTACGGTCCCGAGCTTTGGCGATGTCTCGCCAAGCCGGGCAGGCGGGTGAAGGCCGGGAGGACGTTCTGCTTCGAAGGGGGATGGACTGCCGAAGCAGTTCCCCGCGGCGCGGCGCAGGCAGGCACTCCGCCTTCGAGGCCCGCCGAGACGACGCCCGGAGCTTCGCCGAACGCACATTCACCTTCTGAGCAAGGCGCCCGATTGGATCGCAGAGATGCCGGCCTGTACACACTCAGTTTTCACAAGCGAGGGAGCAAAGAGAACCTCCTCTCCGACCTCCCGTCCCTCGGCTCCGCTCCCCTCCCCCCCTACATCCATCGTCCGGGCGGCGTGGCCGACGACCGGGACCGCAAGGACTACCAGACCGTCTATGCGGAGGTCTCCGGCGCCATCGCGGCCCCGACGGCGGGGCTCCACTTCACGCCGGCCCTGCTTTCAGCCGTCGAGGCGCGCGGTGTCACGATTGCGCGCGTCACGCTCCACGTGGGGATCGGCACCTTCAGGCCGGTGAAGGCCGCTCGCGTCGAGGAGCACGCGATGGAGCCGGAAAGGGGCGAGATTCCCGCGTCGACGGCCGCCGCGATCGCCGCGGCGAAGGCGGACGGACGGCGCGTCGTGGCGGTCGGGACGACGACGGTCCGGGCGCTCGAAGGGGTGGCCGCCGCGCGAGACGCTGTCGGGGCCGGCCCCTTCGAGACGAACGTCTTCCTCGTCCCCGGGGCGGCGTTCCGCGTCGTCGACGCGCTCCTGACGAATTTCCACCTCCCCCGCTCGACGCTCTTGATGCTCGTCTCGGCCTTCGCCGGGCGCGAGAAAGTCCTGGCCGCCTATCGGGACGCCGTCGCGAAGGGATACAGGTTCTTCAGCTACGGCGACGCCATGATCATCGTCTGAGCCACGAGGGGGCGCGGCGGGGCTTCAACGCGCTCGTTCTCCGCGCCGGCGCCCCCGCGACGGTCGTCACCCGCGCCGACGCCGAGAAGGCCCTCATCCGCGACCACTGGCGGCAACGATCCGCTCTCGGTTCGGGCTCCGGAGCTGCTCGTCCTCGCACCCTGAAAGCGGCGGAATAACTGGTGCGAATGGAGGGTGCCATCCTGACGCGCCGGGACTAAATTTGTATCTGGCTGCGGTGCCCCCGGCGGTGGTGGCGCCGGAGAACCGGGCCGAGGGAGGCCGTCATGACCTCGACTGGAAAGATGGAGGAGCTGGCCGCGCGGCAGGGGCTCTTCAGCGAGGTCCGCCGCCGTTCACGGGACGCGTCCTCGGCGGAGGCGCGATCTGCGGAGGGTCCCTGGATCTCGGTCTCTCGTCAGGCCGGCTCGCGCGGCTCCGAGATCGCCAAGTCGGTCGCCGAGGCGCTCGGGTGGCGCGCGTACGACAAGGAGATCCTCTCGGCGATCGCGACCGAGACCTTCAGCGACGAGGTTCTGCTGAACCGCCTCGACGAACAGGGCGTCCGGGAGTTCGACGAGTACCTCGTCGGCATCATCGTTCCCGAAGACCCCGGACAGGCGCGCTATCTCATCGGCTTGACGCGTGTCATCGCGCGGCTGGCCCGGCAGGGAAAAGCGGTCCTCGTCGGACGGGGAGCGGGCTGGCTCCTCACGCCGGCGTGCGGCCTTCGTGTCCGGGTGATCGGAACCGCCCAGGCGCGGGCCGAGGAGATCGCCCGGCTCCATTCGATCCGCATCGATGAGGGGCGCAAGAGGATTTCGGAAAACGACGACGCCCAGCGAACCTTCGTCCGGCAGGCCTTCCAGAGGGACATCGACGACCCGAGCGGATACGACATGTTCCTGAACGTCTCCGACCTCGGGCTCGAGGCCGCCGTGGCGACCGTCCTGACGGCAGCTCGGGCGAAGCTGTCCCTGTAGGTTGCCGGGGAAAACTGCCCGGCGGTTTTCCCCGGACCCCTTTCAGAACTTGTTCAGGTACCTCTCGATCTCCCAGCCGGAGACCTGGCTGATGTACTCGTGCCACTCGGAACGCTTCGCCTCGAGGAAGTTCGTGAGGATGTGCTCGCCGAGCGCGTTTTTGAGAAGGTCGTCCTTTTCGAGACAGTCGAGCGCCTCCGAGAGGTTGCCAGGGAGCTGCTCGATCTTCCGGCGCTTCTTCTCGCGATCGGACATCTCGAAGACGTTCTCGTTGACCGGGTCGCCCGGCTCGAGCTTGTTCTTGATGCCGTCGAGGCCGGCCGCCAGCATGACCGTGAAGGCGAGGTAGGGATTGCACGCCGGATCGGGAATCCGGACCTCGCAGCGAGTCCCCATGCCGCGCCGGGCCGGGATGCGGATCATCGGCGAGCGGTTGCGCTCTGACCAGGCCACGTTCACCGGCGCTTCGTAGCCCGGCACGAGCCTCTTGTAGGAGTTGACGAGAGGGTTCGTCACGGCGGCGATCGCGCGGGCGTGCTTCAGGATGCCGCCGATGTAGTAGAGCGCGGTGGAGGAGAGCTGGTACTTCGCCTTCGCGTCGAAGAAGGCGTTCTTCACGCTCGCACCCGAGCCGGCCATGAGCGACTGGTGGACGTGCATCCCGGAGCCGTTCACGCCGAAGATCGGCTTCGGCATGAAGGTCGCATGGAGGCCGTGGTCGAGGGCGACCTTCTTGACGATCAGCTTGAACGTCGTGACGTTGTCGGCCGTCAGGACCGCGTTCCCGTACTTGAAGTCGATCTCGTGCTGGCCGGGGGCGACCTCGTGGTGGGCCGCCTCGACCTCGAAGCCCATCGCCTCGAGGGCGACGACGATGTCGCGGCGGGCGTCCTCGCCACGGTCGACAGGCGTCAGGTCGAAGTAGCCCCCCTCGTCGTGGGTGTCGACGACCGGGTCGCCGGCGGCGTCGCGGCGGAAGAGGAAGAACTCCGCCTCGGGCCCGGTCATCAGCTCGTAGCCCATTGCCTTGGCCTTGTCCATCTGCCGCTTGAGCGCATCGCGCGGGCATCCGGCGAAGGGCTTGCCGTCTGGCTCGATGATGTCGCAGACGACCCGGGCGACCTTTCCGTTCGCGTGCGACCAGGGGAAGATCTGAAAGGTGTTCAGGTCTGGGACGAGGCCCATGTCGGATTCCTGGATCCGGACGAAGCCCTCGATCGACGACCCGTCGAACTGGATCTCGCCGTCCAGCGCCTTCTCGAACTGCGAGCGCGGCACCTCGACGTTCTTGATGACGCCGAGGATGTCCGTGAACTGGAGCCGCAGGAAGCGGACTCCCTCTTTGTCGCAGCGCTTCAGGATCTCTGCCGCGTTCACTGCCATCTTTTTCACTCCTTGATGTAATGGGTCGGATGGGGCATCGCTTGGGGAATCTTGGGGATTTCGGGTGTCCTGTCAATGAGAATCGACGAAACTGCACCGTTCCAAGTGCAAGGACAGCATTACGGATCAAACAGTCTTAATTTAAGAGGAGAAGACAGCGGGCCCCGGGTGCACCATATCCGCATGACGATTCCCTCCCGTCTCGCCGCATGGGCCCTTCTCTGCGAGTTCACGAAATCCCAGCCCCTCCGGAGGCATGCCCTCGCCGTCGAAGCGTCGATGCGCCACCTCGCCCGCTCCGCCGGAGCCTCCGCGCCTTCGGAGATCGAGACCTGGGGGCTCGTCGGGATGCTCCACGATTTCGACTACGAGACCTACCCGACCGAGCAGGATCACGTCTTCCGGGGGATGGAGATCCTTCGCGCGCGCGGATGGCCCGAGCCGATCGTCAAGGCGATCGGCGGTCACGCGTTCTACACGGGAATCCGGCGCGAGTCGCGGATGGAAAAGGCGATCCTCGCCGCGGACGAGCTGACGGGCTTCGTCGGCGCCTGCGCACTGATCCGCCCGACGAAGAAGATCGCCGACGTCCCGGTCGAGTCGGTCCTGAAGCGTCTGAAGGAGAAGTCGTTCGCACGCACCGTGGACCGGAGCTACGTGACGAAGGGGGCGGAAGAGTGGGGGACGCCGCTCCCCGAGCTGATCGCGCTCGTCCTCGCATCCCAGATCCCGATCGCCGACCGCCTCGGCCTCGGCGGCTCCCCAGCCCCGGACCTTCCCGACGACCCCGCCCCGCCCGAGCCTCCGGCGCCGTGAGGACCCTTATGGCCGGCGTCTCTTGCCGAGGAGGGCTTCCAGCCGGTCGACGAGTTCGGGCATCTCCAGGAGGTCCGCAAACTGCATGACGAAGGACCGGACGCGCCGGCGATCGAGCTTGGGGTTCGCCGCAACGATCTCCTCGACATCGGCGACGTCGCGCGGCCGCGAAGCGATCATCTTCATGATGATCAAGTCTTCCGGCGTCGCCACGCGGATCTTCCGGCGCCCGAAGACGACGTCGCGTGCCCGCCGGATCGCCTCTTCTTCGAAGGGGAGGGCTCCGGCCGAGATGTCCACGTCGATTCCGGACTTCTCGTGCTTGAGTAAGAAGACGCGCGATCGGCACGCGAAGGCCACTGCGTCGGGGATTCTCGGAACGAATCCCGCCGCTGTCGCCGCCTGAAGAAAAGACTCCCACGAATGCGGGCCGAGGAGGACGACGAGGTCGACGTCCCGCGTCGTGCGCGGCCTCCCGGCGAATGCCACGGCGACGCCGCCGATGAAAACGTGGGGAACGCCTGCCCCCGTCAGCCATCGCGAGAGAGCCGCAACGGCCGGAATGAGCTCACCCGGGGCTCTACGCACTTTCAGCCCAGCGGCGGCGCAGAAGGCTCCAGCGCGCCCGAACCATGCGGTCTTCGCGAGCCCGCTGCGGATCGTCCGGCAAAGACGAAGCGAACTTGAAGAGGGAGGAGAGATGCCGGGCCCGATCCTCGTCCGAGAGCGCTCTCAATTCCCGGATCTGTGCTTCATTGACGAGCTTCCACCGGCGCCGCCAGCCCCGGATCGTCTTTCGAGTCTGGATCCCCGTCGTCTCCACTTTTTCAGAATACTCCCCGTGCCCCGTCTCTGTGTGTTCGGGTCGATCTCGTGCGGCGCGGCCACGCCCCGTCCATAATTGATCCGTGAATTCCCTCCTCGTCGAGAACGCGCTCGTGATCGGAATGACGCGGGAGGGAGACGTCGTCCCGCGCGGGGCGCTTCTGGTGGAGGAGGGCGCCATCGCCGCGCTTCACGGCGAGGCGCGAAAGCGTGCGGCGGAGATCGTGGAGGCCGGGAGGCTGCTCGAGCGGCTCGACGCGGCGGGGCTCTGGCTCATCCCCGGATTCGTCCAGACGCACGTCCACCTCTGCCAGACCCTCCTCCGGAACGGGCCGGACGACCTCCCTCTTCTCGCCTGGCTCTCGGCGCACGTCTTCCCGGGAGAGGCGGCGCACGACGAGGAGACGATGGAGATCTCGGCGCGGCTCGGGCTCGCCGAGCTGATCGCCGGCGGGACGACGTCGCTACTCGACATGGCCTCCGTCCGCCACACGGATGCCGTCTTCCGGGCCGCCGCGGCGTCCGGGGCGCGCGTCACCTCCGGAAACGCCCTGATGGACGACCCGGAGACGACGCCGCCGTCTCTCCGGACGACGACAGAGGCCGGTCTCGAGGAGACCGCGCGGCTCGCCGCGCGCTGGCACGGCGCCCGGGGCGGCAAGCTGCGGGTCGCCTTCTCCCCCCGCTTCGCGCTCTCCTGCACGGAGAAGGGGCTGCGCGGGGCGGCCGAGCGGGCGCGGGAAGACGGCCTTCTCCTTCACACGCACGCGGCGGAGAACGCCGAGGAGGCGCGTCTCGTCCGCGAAAGAACGGGCCGCTCGAACGTCCGGTATCTGCACGACGCCGGCTTCTCGGGTCCCGACGTCGTTCTCGCCCACGTCATCCAGACGGACGGCGAGGACCGTTCCCTTCTCGCCCGGAGCGGCACGACCGTCGCTCACTGCCCCTCCTCGAACCTGAAGCTCTCCTCCGGCATCTGCCCGGTCGCCGACTACCTCGCGCGCGGGATCCGCGTGACGCTCGGCGCCGACGGCGCTCCCTGCAACGACCGCCTCGACGCCTTCGCCGAGATGCGCCTCGCGGCGCAGATCTCCCGGATCGTGCCCGGCGGCCGGCCCCTCTCGGCGTTCGAGGCCGTCCGGATGGCGACCGCGGACGGCGCGGCCGCACTCGGTCTCTCCGGCGTCGGCACGCTCGAGACGGGCAAACGCGCCGACTTCGTCCTCCTCGACCCCGCCGCCGGTTTCTCCAGCCCGACCGGATGGCGGGGCGATCCGTACGGGCCGATCGTCTGGTCGTTCGACCGGGGAGAGGTGGCGGCCACATATGTCGACGGCGTGCCACTTTTCCGGCGCGGCGCCCCCGCGCCAGCCCCGGCGCTCAGGCCATCGGAGCAGGAAGTCGAGGCGGCGCTGGAAAAACTCCGCTCGAGGCGCCATGCTTAAGGGAGAAGGGAGACGGACCATGGCGAGACGGAAACAAGGACCAGTCCTGAAGTCGATCCTCGTCGGTACGGACTTTTCGCTCTGTGCGGCCCGCGCGTTCGAGATCGCCGTCTCCCTCGCCGCCTCGCAGGGGGCGAAGATCCATCTCCTCCACGTCCTCGTCGAGCCGATCCAGGCATTCGACGTCGCGGGCGCCCTCCCCTACCTCGACGTGACGACCCAGAAGGAGTGGGAGGAAGCGACGCAGAAGAGGCTCGCGCGTGCCGTCGCCTCCGCGGAGAAACGCGGGATCGCGGCCACGTCCGAGATCGTCTGGGGACGCCCCTCGGACGCGCTGGTGGAGACGGCGGTCCGGATGAAGGCCTCGCTCATCGTCCTTGGGACGCACGGGCGCGGCGCCATCGAGAAGCTCCTGATCGGCTCGACCGCGGAGAGGGTCCTCCGCCTTTCCCCCATCCCGGTCCTGACCGTCCGCGAGAAGCGCTGACGGGCCTTCAGTCCTCGGGCACCGGCCGGTCGGTGCAGGTCGCCGTGGGACGGTCGGGATCCGGGGCCGAGAAGACGAGGAGGACCGAGCCGACGAGGACCTCGTCGCGGTCCAAGAGCGTCACGGTTGCTTCCACGCGCCGCCCCCGAAGATACGTTCCGTTCTTGCTTCCGAGGTCCGAGAGGACCGCCGTGCCGGAGGTCACCACGACCCGGGCGTGACGGCGGGAGACGGTGTCGTCGTCGAGGACGACGTCGGCCGCCGGGTCGC
>JBBIPB010000119.1:0-7748 GCA_037443065.1 Acidobacteriota bacterium
CGATCTGCTGGCAGAGCGTCATCAGGGCATACGCCGTCCCGAGCTTGCTCTCCTCCACGAGGTACGCGACCGAAGGCCACATGACGGCCGGGATGAGCGAGAAGGCGATCCCCATCATCGCGACCGGGGCGCCGATCGGAAGGCGGGTGTAGGCGAGGAGGAGGAAGACCGGCAGGAGGAGCACCGACCCGAGGGCCATCAGGAGCGCCCGCTTCCCGATCCGGTCCGCAAGGAGGCCGAAGAGGGGCGTCGCGATCATGGCCGTCATCGGGAGAAGGCCGTTCAGGAAACCGGCCGTCTCGGCGGAGACGCCGCGCGCGTCGATGAAGAAGATGTTCGCGAAGCGGCGAAACGGGAAGATCGCGGAATAGAAGGTGACGCAGAGTCCGACGATCCACCAGTAGCCCCGCCCGAAGCGAAGCAGGTCTGAGAGGACGAGCTTGTCCGTGGAGCCGCTCGCTCCGAGCGAGAAGCGTCTCTCGGCGCTCCGCTCGAGGAGCGCGTATCCGACGGCCGAGACGATGCAGAGGCCGCCGACGCACGCCGCGAGGACCAGCGGCGGCTGCCACGAGTGGAAGAGCCCCGACGCCCAGCTGCGCGAGTTGTCCGCCCCGACGGAGCCGAGCCGGGCGATCGTGAGGTTCATCGCCATCGCGAAGGAGAGTTCTTTCCCCTTGAACCACTTCGCGAGGGCCGTCGTGACGGCGACGATGAGCGGCTCGGAGCCGAGGCCGAGGGCGAAGCGCCCGGCCATCATCCCGGGAAAGGAGGGTGAGAGCGCGATGACGACCCCCGCCGCGGCGGCGATCGTCCCGAAGAGGAGGATCGCCTTCTTCGTCCCGGCCCGGTCGATGATGACTCCCCCGAGGAGCAGGACGAGGAGCGCGGCCACGTTGTAGGCGGAGTCGAGGAGGCCGATCTGCGACTGCGTGAAGCCGAGCTGGCTCTCGAGGAGCGGCCCGACCGGGTTCATCGCGTCGAAGACGTAGTAGTTCGCGAACATCCCGAGGCTGACGAAGACGAGGACTCCCCAGCGCCACGCGCGCGTCGGCTCGGGACGGTCGGAATGAGCGCCCGTCGTGCTCATGAAGTGCGGAGCTTACTTGCCCGGTGCCGGCTTCAGGTACTTTTCGAACCAGCGGACGATCTCGACGGTCGAGCGGATCCGGTTCGGGAGCCTGCGGAACCCGTGCCCTTCGTCGGGGAAGAGGACGTACTCGACCGGGATGCCCCGCACCTTCAGGCCGTCGACGAGCTGCGTCGCCTCCACGACGGGGACGTTCGTGTCGTTTTTTCCGTGGAGGACGAGGACGGGGGCCTTGATGAGGTCGAGCTTGAAGAGCGGCGAAAGGTTCCGGAGCAGCGCCTCCTGGCTCTCGGGGTCGCCGTACTCCTCCTTCGAGATCTCGGCCATCCACGGCTCGGTCTCGCGGAAGAAGCTGAGGAAGTTGACGATGCCGTAGAGGTCGGCCCCGGCGGCGTAGTCCGTCGCGTAGGCCGTGAGCGCCGCCATCGTCACCCAACCGCCGTAGGAGCCCCCCATGATGCCGATTCGGGCCGGATCGGCGATCTTCTGCCCGACGGCCCAGTCGCGGCAGGCTTTCACGTCTCTGAGGACGTTGATCCGCTTGGCCTGATTGTCGAGGCCGAGGAAAGTGCGGCCGAAGCCGGAGGAGCCGCGGACGTTCGGCGCGAGGACCGAGATGCCGTGCGCGAGGAGGGCCTGGTAGTCGGGGCGGAACGTGGGGCGCTCCTGCGACTCCGGGCCTCCATGGTAGGAGAAGACGAGCGGGCCCGGTCCGGAGGCCCCTTTCGGCCGGTAGAGCCAGCTCCCGAGCGGCCGTGCGTCGTAGCCCGGGATTTTCACCAGCTCCGGCTTCACGAGGGATTCGAGATCGACGCCGTCGTGCGCGCTCGCCGTCGCCCGCGTGAAACGGCGGCTCTTGAGATCGAGCACCCAGACGTCGCTCGGGAGCGCGGCGCCCTGTACGGAGAGGGCGAGCTTTCTGCCGTCCTTCGAGAACGTGAGTCCCGCGGCGACCTCGCCGGGGAGGGCCGGCCCGGGAGAAAGCGTGCTCTTCTTCACGTCGTAGAGCGAGATCTCGCTCCGCCCCGCCGCGTTCCAGAGCAGCACCGCCGTCTTCCCTGACTCGTCGAGGGCGAACGAGGTGAGATCGGCGTCCTCGCGCTGGACGAGGATCGTCACCGGGCCGGGCTTCCCGTCCGCGACGTCGATCCGCCCGAAGGCCGTCATCTCGCGGCCGACGTCCGTCGCGACGAAGACGCTCCGGCCGTCCGGGGCGAGGCGGCCGTCGAAGGAGGCCGGCCCCTCGTGAGGGGTCAGGAGCGTCTCGGCTTTCGTCGCGACGTCGACGAGGTAGAGGTTCGAGAAGCCCCGCTGCGGCGTCCGGAGGAGGAGGAGGGTCTTGCCGTCCCTCGAGATGTCGAGGACGGCCCCCGACCCCTTGTTCTCGGCCGCGAAGGTCAGCTCGCCCGTCGCGATGTCGTAGAGCCACGAGTCGACGTAGGCGCGGTAGCGCTTGTTCGAGCCGATCGCGAGCACCTTCCCGTCGCGCCGGAAGGGGCCGAGGCGGTTCGTCAGGCTCCCCCCCTCGGTGATCCGCTTCGGGCCCTTCCCGTCGGGAGCGACGAGCCAGACCTGTGTGTTCATCCCGCCGCCCGGGGCGACGACGTAAGCGATTTGCAATCCGTCCGGGGACCATTCCACCGAGGTGACCGGGTCTTCGGACCTCGTCAGGCGAACCGGCTTTCCGCCTGTGGCGGGGACGATCCACGCCTGCGGGAGACCACTCGCGTTCGAGAGGAAGGCGATCTTCTTCCCGTCCGGCGAGAAGCTGGGCGACCAGGCCGAGCCGACCTTCGTCAGCGCCGTCACGGAGGCCTCGAGCGGGTCGGGCGCCGGGACGGGCGTCTGGGCGGCGGCGGAGAAGGCTGCGAGGAAAAGGGCGGCGAGAGGACTCTTGGACGGGAGCATGTCGGGGTCTCTCCTCGGCGGGATTCTCGCAGCAGGCGGCCGGCGCCGTGCTAGTGTCTTGACGGCTCTCATCGGAGTTATCCGAGGGAGACCGCCCCGAAGATCCCGCTTCGACCCCGAAACGCCTCTCACTTCTCTCGAAGGAGACAGCGTATGGCAAGCGTCTCGGCTCCCCGAACCACACCTCAGAGCCTTCTGGAGAAGAAGCAGCGCGGCGAGCCGATCGCCGTCGTGACGGCCTACGACCTGCCGTCGGCTCTGGCGGCCGACCGGGCCGGACTCGACGCCGTCCTCGTGGGCGATTCGCTCGGGATGGTCGTCCTCGGCTACGGGGACACCCTTCGCGTGACGATGGAGGAGATGCTCCACCACTGCCGCGCCGTCTCCCGCGCCCGGACGCGCGCCCTCCGGATCGGAGACATGCCTTTTCTCTCCTACCAGGCCTCGACGGCCGACGCGGTTCGGAACGCGGGGCGCTTTCTCGCCGAAGGGGGGATGGACGCCGTGAAGCTGGAAGGGGGGCGCGAGCGCGTCGCCGCGGTACGAGCGATCCTGGACGCGGGGATCCCCGTCATGGGACACCTCGGCCTGACGCCGCAGTCGATCCGCGCGCTCGGAGGATTCCGGCCGCAGGGCGTGACGGCGGCATCGGCGCTGCGGCTCCTCGAGGACGCTCTCGCGTTGGAAGAGACGGGCGTTTTCTCGATCGTTCTCGAGGCGGTTCCGGAGCGCGTGGCGGCCCTCGTCACGTCCCGCCTCCGTGTCCCGACGATCGGCATCGGGGCCGGGGCCTCGTGCGACGGCCAGGTCCTCGTCTTCCACGATCTTCTCGGCTTCCAGGACTCGCTTTCCCCCCGTTTCGTGAAGCGCTACGCGAACCTGCTCGGCGAGGCAGAACGGGGGCTTGCCGCGTACAAGGATGACGTCGCCGCGCGGCGCTTCCCGGGCCCGGAGCACACCTATCCGATGCCGGACGACGAGTGGGAGAAGCTCCGGTCGGAAGTCGGCGTGGAATCCGGCGAGAGACGGGAAGAGAAAACGCGGTGGTGACGATCGTCGGCACCGGTGCTCTTGCGACGCTCTTCGCCGCGCGTCTGGGTGCGGCCATGCCGGTCGCCATTCTGGGTTCGTGGTGCGAGGCGCTCGAGGCGCTCTCCCGGGACGGGGCCTGGCTCGAAGAAAGCGGGGGGACCCGGGTCTCGCGCGTGACGGCATCGTCCGAACCGGCGGCGGCCGTCGTTTCCGCTGTCGCATTCATTCTCGTGAAATCGCGTCGGACGCCGGAGGCGGCCCGGATGCTCGGCGCGTTCCTCGCGCCGGACGGAATCGCAGTGTCGCTCCAGAACGGTCTCGGAAACCTGGAGACGCTCGCCGAGGCCGTAGGTGCGGCTCGCGTCGTCGCCGGCTCGGCCCAGGTGGGAGCGACGCTGCTCGGGCCGGGGCGCGTCCGGCACGCGGGTGGAAACCGGATCCGGCTCGAGGACCACCCGCGGGCTGAAGAGGTGGCGCGACTCCTGACCGCCGGCGGGTTCGAGGTGGAGATCGGCGGGACGGCAGCGTCGCTCCTCTGGGAGAAGCTGGCCGCGACGGCACCCCTTCTCCCCCTGACGGCGCTCCTCGGGGTCGTCAATGGCGAGGTTCTCGCGCGTCCGTCGGCCGCCGCGCTCCTCGCAGCGGCTGCAGCCGAGGTCCACGCGGTCGCCACGGCATGCGGGATCGCGCTTCCGGCCGGCCCCCCCGAAGCCGCGGCTCGCCGGGTGGCGGAGGCCACGGCCTCGAACGTCTCGTCGATGCTGGCCGACGTGAGACGCGGCGTGCCCACCGAGGTGGATCGGATCAACGGCGCCGTCGTCCGGGCGGCGCGGTCGGTCGGGATTCCGGCACCGGTCAACGAGACTCTCGGACGCGCCGTGGCCGCGCTCGCCGAAGGGGGGCGCGCGTGATCGTCGCCGCGGACCCGCGGAAGGTCCGGCGGACCAGGCGCGCGTGGGCGGGAACCGTCGGCCTCGTTCCGACGATGGGGGCGCTCCACGAGGGTCACCTCTCGCTCGTCCGCAGGGCCCGGGCGGAGAACGACCACGTCGTCGCAAGCCTCTTCGTGAATCCCGCCCAGTTCGGCCCGTCGGAAGACTTCACACGCTATCCGCGGCCGCGCGAACGGGACCTCGCCCTCTTCTCGGGAGAGGGGGTCGACCTCGTCTTCGCGCCGGAGGTCGATGATCTCTACCCGCCGGGATTCGCGACATGGGTCGTCCCCGGCCCGGCGGGAGACCATCTCGAGGGCGCGCGGCGGCCGGGTCACTTCCGGGGAGTCCTCACGGTCGTGTCCAAGCTCTTCCACGCCGTGGAGCCCGATCGTGCCTACTTCGGCCAGAAGGACGCGCAGCAGGCCGTTCTCATCCGGCGAATGGCGGCAGACCTCGACCTTGCAGTCGAGATCGCCGTCTGCCCGATCGTCCGCGAGGAGGACGGGCTCGCCCGGAGCAGCCGCAACGCCTACCTGACGCCCGAGGAGCGCCGCGCCGCACCGGTCCTTCATCGCGCCCTCGGGGCGGCGGCATCGGCACACGCGGCGGGGGAGCGGGACGCCGCAGCGCTCCGGCGGATCGTGCGCGACGTCCTCGCCTCCGAGCCGCTCGCCGCCCTGGACTACGTCTCCGTGGCCGATCCCGTCTCGCTCGCCGAGCGGGCGTCGGTAGAGGGGCGGGCGCTGCTTTCCCTCGTCGTCCGATTCGGCGCCACGCGGCTCCTCGACAACGTCGTCCTCCCCGCTGGGGAGAAGCTCTGACCGGCGGAGGTCCCATGCTCCTCGCGATCGACATCGGAAACACGACGATCACCCTCGGCCTCTACGACGGGGAGACCCTCGGTCCGCGCTGGCGCCTCGAGACGGTCCGGTCGCGGCTCGCCGACGAGTACGCTCTCACACTGCGCGCACTTCTCGCCGACGCCGGGATCGCGAAGGGAGCCGTCACGGACGCGGCCATCTCGTCGGTCGTGCCGCCCCTGACGGGCACGTGGGTGGAGGTCTGCCGGCGCGCGCTCGGCGCCGACCCGCTCGTCGTCGGAACGGGCGTCCGGACGGGGGTCCGGATTCTCTATGACGACCCGAAGCAGGTCGGGGCCGACCGGATCGTGAACGCCGCTGCCGTCAAGACGCTCTGGGGCGGGCCGGCCTGCGTCGTCGATTTCGGCACCGGGACGACCTTCGACGCGCTCTCCGGGTCGGGGGACTACCTCGGCGGCGCCATCGCGCCGGGGATCGGCATCGCGGCCGAGGCCCTCCACCAGCGGGCGGCGAAGCTGCCGCGCGTCGACCTCGCCCGGCCTCCGGCAGCCATCGGCCGGAATACCGAGCACGCGCTCCAGGCTGGGCTCCTCTTCGGATACGTGGGGCTCGTGGAAGGGATGGTGGAGCGCTTCCGGCGCGAGCTGGGGCCGGCAATGAAGGTCGTCGCGACGGGCGGCTACTGCGAGCTTCTGGCCCGGGAGACGCCCGTCCTGTCGATCCTCGCCCCGTGGCTCACGCTCGACGGCCTCCGGATCGTCCACGCCCTGAACCGCTGACGGCGAGCATCGCGGCCACGCGCTCCATCACGAGGGCGGCCACCTCGTCCTTGCCCATCAGGGGGAATTGAGTCGCCCCCGCCGCGTCGATCAGGACGACGCGGTTCTTCGGGCCTCCGAAGCTGGAGCCGGGAGAGGTGACGTCGTTGGCGACGACGAGGTCGAGACCCTTGGCCAGGAGCTTTCTCTTCGCCTCCTTCGTCGGGTCGCCCGTCTCGGCGGCAAAGCCGACGAGAACGCGCGGCCGTTTCGTCTTCTTCCGGCGCGCGCCGACCTCCGCGAGGATGTCCCCGGTCGCGGAGAGCACGAGCGTCAGGCGCTCGTTCGATCCCTTCTTCAGCTTCGTTCCGGCGGGCTTCTCGGGCCTGAAGTCCGCCACGGCGGCGGCCATGACGAGGGCGTCGGCCTTCGCGGAGGCTTCGACGACCGCAACGCGCATTTCGGCGGCGGTCCCCACGTCGACCCGCTCGGCCCCGGCGGGGGTCGGGAGCGGCGTGGGGCCGGCGACGAGGATCACCTTCGCCCCGAGGTCGAGCGCGGCGCGCGCGAGGGCGAATCCCTGCCGGCCGGACGAGCGGTTCCCGACGAAACGGACGGGGTCGATCGGTTCGTAGGTCGGCCCGGCGCTGATGACGACCGTCTGTCCGGCGAGTCGGCCGTTTGCCCCGAGGATCGTCCGGACCTGGCCGACGATCTCCTCGGGCTCGACGAGGCGCCCGGTTCCGGCCAGGCCGCTCGCCATCCGTCCCTCCACGGGGCCGACGAAAATCGCGCCGCGGCTCTTCAGTGTCTCGACGTTCGCCCGCGTGGCGGGGTGCTCCCACATGCCGGCGTCCATCGCCGGGCAGAGGACGAGCGGTCCCTTGACCGCCAGGGCCGCGACCGTGAGGAGGTCGTCGGCGAGGCCGTGGGCGAGCTTTGCGATCAGGTCGGCCGTGGCCGGGGCGACCAGGAGGAGGTGGGCCTCGTGTCCGAGGGCGACGTGCAGGACGTGGGCCGTTTCGCTCCAGAGGTCGGCGTGGGCGGGCCGCCCCGTGACCGACCGGAAGGTGAGAGGGGAGACGAACCGGGCGCCGGCCTCTGTGAGGATCGCGTCGACGAGCGCCCCCTCCTGCGTGAGACGGCTCGCGAGGTCGGCCGCCTTGTATGCGGCGATCGAGCCTCCGACGCCCAGGACGATCCGTTT
>JBBIPB010000120.1:0-7740 GCA_037443065.1 Acidobacteriota bacterium
GCGTCCTCGTCCGCGCCGCGGCGTACTACATCGTCCCTCCGGGCGAGCTTCTCCGCGCGGCGGTGCCCGCGCGCCTCCTCGACGCGGGAGAGGCGGTCTATGCGCCCGGCGTGGCGGCGGTCGGCCTCACGCCGGAGGAGCCGAGGGACGGCGAGGTCCTCGCCGACCTGCTCGCCCACGGCGAAGCGCGACTCGACGCCCTCGTTTCTCGGCTCGGCCGGCCCGGCCTCGCGGGAGCGCTCAAGCGCCTCTCGGCGACCGGCGCGGTCCGCATCCGCTCGGCGCGCGAGCGGGTTGCCGGAGCACCGACCGAGCGCGCGTGGATGGCCCGGCCGGCGCCGGCGGACCATCCGGCCTTCGCGCGGCGGCCCCGAAGGCGGGAGGCGCATGCGCATCTGGCCGCACTCGGGCGCCCCGTCTCGGTGGCGGAGCTGCGCGAGGCCGGTATCCGTCCGTCGCTCCTCGCGGCGCTGGTGAAGGACGGGCTCGTCGTGACCCTGGAGCAGGAGCGAAAGGTCGATCTCACACGGCACGTCGGCGTCGGGGGCGCGGACCGGCGGGTCGTCCCGACCCAAGCGCAGGCCGCGGCGATCTCGGCCATAGGAGCATGCGTGGAGTCGAGCGAGCCGGCGTCGCTTCTCCTCGACGGGGTCACCGGGAGCGGGAAGACCGAGGTCTATCTCGCCGCGATCGAAGCGGCGAGGGCCGGCGGGAAGCAGGGAATCCTCCTCGTTCCGGAGATCGCCCTCGCGCCGGCACTCGTGAGGCGCCTCCTCGCACGATTCGGCGAGCGCGTCTCCCTCCTCCACAGCGGCCTCTCGGAAGGGGAGAGGGCCGCCGAGTGGGAGCGTGCGCGCCGCGGCGACGTGGATGCCGTCGTGGGGCCCCGCTCCGCCGTCTTCGCGCCGCTCCCGCGGCTCGGCCTCCTCGTCGTGGACGAGTGCCACGACGCTTCATACAAGCAGGCGGAGAGCCCCCGCTACGACGCCCGCGACATCGCCCGCGCGCGGTCCCGCGAAGAAGGAGCGACCCTCGTCCTCGGGTCGGCGACGCCGTCGGTCGAGCAGGAGCACGCGGCGCGGGAAGGTCGCCTCCGGCGTCTCGCCCTCCCCGCAAGGCCGGGGGTGCGGCCCCAGGCCGCCGTCGAGATCGTGGACGTGAGGAGCGAGGCCGCGCGCGAAGGGGACCACGGCAGGATCCTCTTCGCGCGCCGCACCACGGAACTTCTCGAGGCCTGCTTCGGGCGCGGCGAGCAGGCGATCGTTCTCCTGAACCGGAGAGGCTTTTCGCCGAGTCTCCTCTGCCGGGCCTGCGGCGAGGACTTCCGCTGCGCGAACTGCTCGGTGGCCCGGACCTACCACCGCCGCCCGGAGCGGCTCCTCTGTCACTACTGCGGGGACGCGATCCGCCGGCCGGCCCGCTGTCCGGCCTGCCGCTCGGACGTTCTGATGCCGGTCGGCTTCGGGACGGAACGCCTCGCGGAGCGCTTCGAGGAGGCGTTTCCGGGGATTCCGTATGCGGTCCTCGACCGCGATGCGGCGGCGCGGCGAGGCGGCGCCGCCGGTGTTCTGCTCGACTTCGAGTCGGGCAAGGCTCAGGCGCTTCTCGGAACGCAGATGGTGGCGAAGGGACACGACTTTCCCAACGCGACGGCGCTGGCGGTTCTCGACGCGGACGCGCTCCTCTCGTTCCCGGATTTCCGGGCCGGGGAGCGGACGTTTCAGCTCGTGACGCAGGCGGCCGGGCGCGTCGGGCGAGGCGAGAAGCCGGGCTTCGTGGTCGTCCAGACGGCGCGGCCGGAGCACGAGGCGATCCGCGCCGCCGCGCGGCAGGACCACGCGTCCTTCGCCGGGGCGGAGCTTCGATTCCGCCGGGCCTTTCGCTATCCGCCGTTCTCCCGATTGCTGCTCGCGCTCTTCGCCGCCGCGGACCGGACGCGTGCCGAGGCCGCGGCGCGCACGGCGGCGGCGGCCCTGGCGGGCGCACCCGTCTCGAAGAGGGTTCGGGTTCTCGGCCCGGCTCCGGCTCCGCTCGAGAGGCTGAAGGGAGTCTGGCGTTTCCACCTCCTTCTGAAGTCGGATCGGCGCGAGGCGCTGGCAGATGCCGGAGCGCTTCTCGCGGCCCTGCCGGAACCGCCCCGGCTCGACGTGGACCCGCAGAGCCTCCTCTGAGGCGGCGGTCTGACGCCTCTGCTACAGTGAACCGATGGCGTCCGAGTCTGACTTCGAGACCCCGCTCCTGCGCCTTCGGGCCCGCCTCGAGGAGCTGAAGGGCTACCCGGAGAGTCCCGCGAAGAAGCGGGAGATCGAGAAGCTCGCGCGCAAGGTCGAGAAGATCTCGTCGGAGATCTACGGCAACCTGACGCCCTGGCAGAAGACCCTCGTCGCGCGTCATCCGCTTCGGCCGTTCACGCTCGACTTCGTCCGGATCCTCGTCCGCGACTTCGTCGAGCTGCACGGGGACCGCGGCTTCGCCGACGACGCCGCCATCGTGGCCGGATTCGGCTTCTTCGCGGGCCAGCCCGTCGCGGTCGTCGGCCACCAGAAGGGGCGGGACACGAAAGAGAAGATCCGGCGGACGTTCGGGATGCCGCGCCCCGAGGGGTATCGGAAGGCCGAGCGGATCATGAAGATGGCCGAGAAGTTCTCCCGGCCCGTGATCTCGTTCATCGACACGCCGGGCGCGTATCCCGGGCTCGAGAGCGAGGAGCGGGGCGTCGCCGAGGCGATCGCCGCCAACCTCCTCGCCATGTCCCGGCTCCGGACGCCGATCGTGGCGGTCGTCATCGGGGAAGGGGGATCCGGAGGAGCGCTGGGGATCGGAATCGCCGACGCCGTCCTGATGCTCGAGCACTCCGTCTACTCGGTCATCTCTCCCGAAGGGTGCGCGGCGATTCTCTGGAAGGACCAGGCAAAAGCGCGCGACGCGGCCGAGGCGATGCGTGTGACGGCCGCCGACTGCAAGGCCCTCGGCGTCGTCGACGAGGTGATCCCCGAGCCGCCGGGCGGCGCCCACGCGGATCCGGTCGCGACGATCGAGGCCGTCGGCCGGCGTCTCGCCGAGCACCTCGCGGTCCTCCGGGGACTTCCGATGGACGAACTCCTCGAGAGGCGATACCGGAAGTTCCGGGTCATGGGCGCCTGGGAAGAGGCCGCGGCCTCGCGGTGAGCCCCGCCCCGGTTCTCGCGGCGGGGCGGGCTCTCGCCGCCCGCCCGCACGACCCCTCCGTCGCGCGCGGACTCGCGTCGTCGTTCGGGCTTCCTCCCGCGGCGGGGCGGGTCCTCTCGGCGCGAGGCTTCGACGAGGCGTGCGCGCGGGAGTTCCTCGAGCCGTCGCCGGCCCGTCTCCACGACCCCTTCGGGATGGCCGGAGTCCCGGAGGCCGTCCGAAAGCTCGCCCAGAGCGCGCGGCGGGGCGGGCGCGTCGTCGTCTTCGGCGACTACGACTGCGACGGCGTCGGAGCGCTCGCGATCCTGACGACGGTTCTCTCGCGACTGGGCGCCGACGCACGCCCGTTCATCCCGCACCGTCTCCAGGACGGATACGGCCTCCGCGCGGAGACTCTGCGGCGCGCGCTCGGGGAGCACCGCCCCGAAGGGATCGTGACGGTCGACTGCGGGATCACCGCGCGCGAGAGTGTGGACGAGGCTCTCCGGGCGGGCGTCTACGTCGTCGTGACGGACCACCACCTGCCGCCGGAAGAGCTTCCCCACGGGGCGATTCTGGTGGACCCGAAGCTCCCGGCCTGCCCCTATCCGTTCAAGGAGCTCTCGGGCGCGGGCCTGGCCTGGAAACTCGCCGAGGCTCTCCTCGTCGACGCGGGGCTGGCGTCCGGGGCGCGCGAGGCATGGCGGGCCTCCCTCGCGAAGATCGCGGCGATCTCCACGATCGCGGACGTCGTCCCGCTCACGGGCGAGAACCGGATTCTGACCGCCTGGGGCCTCCGCGGCCTCGCGGACCCGAAGTCGCCGGGCCTCGCGGCGCTCTTCGCACGCGCCGGCATCCCCCCGGGGCGGCCGCCGACGGCGCGGGAGGTGGCGTTCCGGATCGCGCCGCGGTTGAACGCGGCGGGGCGCCTCGACCACGCCCGGCGCGCCTACGAGCTTCTGACGACCTCCGACCCGGCGCGCGCCGAAGTCCTCGCGGACGAGCTGCAGGCCGCGAACGACGAGCGAAGGGTCGTCCAGGAACGGCTCGTCGAGGCCGTCTTCTCGCGGCTCGAAGGCCACTTCGATCCCGCGCGCGACGCGGTCGTCGTCGAGGTCGGAGAAGCGGCCGACGGATGGCATCGCGGCGTCCTCGGCCTCGCTGCGTCGCGGGTGGCCGAGCGGCTGCGGCGGCCGGTGCTACTCTTTTCGCGGGACGGCGACCGCCTCTCGGGGAGCGGCCGCACGTACGGAAAGACACCTCTCTTCTCGCGCGTGGCGCCGGTCGCGGCACGGTTCGTGTCGGAGTTCGGAGGCCATGAGGCCGCCCTCGGCATGTCGCTCCCGGCCTCGCAGTGGGAACCGCTCCGGGAGGCCCTCCGCTCCGCCTTCGCCGCGTCTCGTGACGAACGGGAGTGGGACGCGGATCCTCCGCCGGACGCGGAGATCGAGGCCGGGGAGGCGACGGGGGCTCTGGCCGACGCGCTCGTACGCTTCGAGCCTCACGGTGCGGGAAATCCGCGGCCGGTCTTCCTGCTTCGCGGACTCGGCTGGGACGGGCGCGGCCGGAGGGCCGGTCCCCGAGGCCTTCGAACGTCGTTCTCGGCGCCCGGCGTCCGGCTCGACGCGATCGGCTGGTCTCTCGGGGAGATTCCGGAAGCAGAGCGTCCGCCGCGGGTCGACGTCGCAGCACATCTCGTTCGGGACGCGTACACGAACGAGGCCGGCCTCGAGATCGTCGGGCTCGCCCCGGGGGCGCCGTGACGGACGGACGGCGTCGTCTGCGGCTCGCCGCTCTCCTTTTCGCCGGGGTCTGGCTCGCCGTCCTCGTCGCGCTCTACCGGAAGCCGGGGACGCGGCCCTCCGAGGCGCCCGACACGATCGCCGGGACGCTCGTTCAGGAAGCCGGTCCCGTGCACGACCGGATGCGCTTCAAGAACTTCGACTACAGAAAGACGCTGGGCGGCGAGGAGCGTTTCCGGCTTCTCGCCGCAGAGGCCCTCCGGTTCGACGTGGAGTGGGAGCGGAAGTTCCTTCTCAAGGACGTGATGTTCGAGTCGGGCCCGGCGTCGGAGTCGGCCGGGATCCGTGTCTACGCCGCTCGCGCGGAGTTCACGGAGGGTTCCCGGGCGCTCCGCGTCTTCGACGGCGTGGAGATCGCCAGCGAAGAAGCGCGGCTGTCGGGCGCCGCGTTTCGCTACGAGCCGGCGAAGCGGGAGCTCGTCTCCGAAGGCCCGGTGACGGCCCGGAGGGGGCGTCTGGTGATCCGCGCCGATGCCGCGACCGTCGCGACGCAGGACGGGCGGGTTCTCCTCACGGGAAACGTCCGGCTCCGAGGCCGGTCTGAAAAAGGGGAAGCCCTGGACGTGGAGGCGCCACGCATCGAGCTCGCACGCGAGGGGCGGATCGTCGCGACGGGCGACGACACGGTCGCGCGCTCCTCGGGCCTCGTCCTCCGGGCCCGGTCGCTCGAGCGGACCCGGGAGGGAGACGGAGACCGGCTCCGGGCCGAGGGAAACGCCATCCTCGTGCTCGCCCCGGTGGCCGGGCGGCTCCCCGGCGCCGCGGAGATCCTCGGCGACGATCTCGACCTCGTGCGGGACTCCGCCTCGCTGCCGGTCTTCCTGGCCGTCACGTCGGCGCCTCCGGCGCTCTCCGAGATCGAAATCGCCCCCGGGCCGCGCGAGAACGGGAGGAGCGGAAGCTCCGTCAGGCTGGAAGCCCGTTTTCGCGACGGCGCTCTTTCGGAGATCGGCGCGCCGTCCCGCCTCGTGGCGCGGGAGGCCGCCGGGCTGGACGTCCGGCCGGGCGGCGGCCTCCGGACCCTCACGTCGGGCTCTGCGCGGCTCACCTTCAATGCCGAGGGGAGGCTGGACGTCGGTCTCTTCGAGAGCGGAGTCGTCGTCACCGACGGGACGCGGGCATCTCTCAAGGGGGCGGAAGCGACCCTTCGGGGGGCCGACGACGACGCCGTCGTCACCGGAATGCCGGCGGAGTACCGGGACCCGGAGGCGTCGCTGGCCGCCCGGACGATCGTCTACGGACGGCGCGACGACCGGATCGACGCGTCGGGACAGGTCCATGCTTCGTTCAGCGGCAACGGGCGTCCCGGACTCTTCGGCGGACGCGAGGGGGGTCCCCTTCTCTCGGATTCCGACACGTTCCGCCTGACGGACGGCCGGAAGCATCTCGTGCTTGCGGGAAACGTCCGGGCATGGCAGAAGGAGAACGTGCTTCGATGCGAGACCCTCCTCGTGGACGACACGGACCGAAGCATGCGCGCCGAGCGGAACGTGCGTGTCTTCCTCCGGCGCGACGCGGCGGCGCGCCCGCCGGGCCGAAGCGGGGGTGCCGAGACGATCAACGCCTCGGGCGACGTCCTCACGCACCGCGAGGCGGAGCGTTTCGTCCGGATCGAGGGGCACGCGGAGGTGATCTCGGGCGCCTGGCAGATGACGTCCGACGTAACCGACCTCCGTCTCGCCGCCGACCGGAGCATCGAGTACGCCGAGGCGCGCGGATCCGTGATCCTCGAGGACCGGTCGCAGCACCGGCGCGGGGAAGGGACGAAGGCGACCTGGCGGCCGCAGACCGAGATCGTCACGCTCGAAGGGCAGCCGGCGACGGCTGTCGACGGGAAGGGGAACCGGTCGACCGGCGCTCTCCTCACGTTCCGACAGGGGCGCTCCCAGGTCGACGTGGAGACCGGCAGCGTTCCGAGCGAGACGACGTTCAAGCCGGAGGGATCGTGAACGGCGCCGCGCGTCCGCTCCTCGAGGTGGCGAAGGTCAGGAAGAGCTATGGCGGGCGGTGCGTCGTGGACGGTGTCTCTCTCGACGTGACCGGCGGGGAGGTCGTCGGCCTCCTCGGCCCGAACGGCGCCGGGAAGACGACGACCTTCTCGATGGTCGTCGGCCTCGTCGCTCCGGACTCGGGCCGCGTCCGGCTCGACGGGGAGGACGTCACGTCCCTCCCGATGTTCCGGCGCGCCCGCCGCGGGATGGGCTACCTTCCGCAGGAGGCTTCGGTCTTCCGGAAGCTGACGGCCCGCGAGAACCTCCTCGCGATCCTCGAGACGCTCCCCCTCGGGCGGGACGAGCGCGAAGCCCGATCCCACGAGCTTCTCGACCGGTTCAAGCTGTCCCACCTCGCGCACGCGGTCGGCGACACACTTTCGGGGGGCGAGCGGCGCCGGCTCGAGATCGCCCGGGCCCTCACACTCACGCCCCGGTTCATGCTCCTCGACGAGCCGTTCGCGGGAATCGATCCGCTCACCGTCCTCGACCTCCAGCAGGTCATCCGCGATCTCGCGGCGGGAGGGATCGGCGTTCTCGTCACGGACCACAACGTCCGCGACACCCTTGCGATCACCGACCGGGCCTACATCATCAATGCCGGGGTCATCTTCCGCGACGGTTCGCCGGCCGCCCTGTCGGAAGACCCGGAGGTTCGGCGGGTCTACCTCGGCGAACGGTTCCGGCTGGACTAGAATCCGGAGAGGCTAAGCAAAGGCCGGACCAACCCAAAGTGGCACTCGAGCAGAAACTCTCCCTCAGGCTCTCGCAGCGGCTGGTGATGACGCCCACGCTGCAGC
>JBBIPB010000121.1:0-7732 GCA_037443065.1 Acidobacteriota bacterium
TCAGGAAGATGAAGTTCACGTGGTGGATCTCGTCGTAGCCGTCGCGGACGCACTGCTCCGCCGTCATGAAAGCCGGGACGTGCCCGCTCGCGCGGAGCCCCTTCGCGTGGGCGGCGCGGACGAGGGCGGGGACCAGCTCCGGCCGGATCGAGCTGTAGATCTTCAGGCCGGTGCACCCCGGCGCCTTCACGCACGCCTCGATCGCCGCGCGCCCCTCTTCCTCCGTCGCCACGAGAAATTTCGTCGGCCCCGCGAAGGGCCCCGGCCCGTCGATGAGAACCGAGGTCAGGAGCCGGGGGCCGATGGCCGCCCCGGTGTCGAACCGCTCCCGGCGCGCCGTGATCGTCGGCAGGTCGTTCCCGAGGTCGCGGACGCTCGTCACGCCCGAGGCGAGATAGAGGATCCCGTCCGCGTCGCTCCCGACGTGGACGTGCATGTCCCAGAGGCCGGGGAGAAGCGTCTTCCCCTTCCCGTCGACGACCTCCGCCCCTTCGGGAACGGGGACGGAGCCGTCCGGCCCGACGGCGGTGATCCGGCCCTCCGAGACGACGACCGTCACTCCCGGCCGGATCGCCGCGGCGTCCGCGTCGAAGAGGTCCGCTCCCCGGAAGACGAGCGCTCCCCGGGGCTTTCGGGCCAGCTCCCGGGCCCGCCTTCCGCTCTCTTCCGCCTCGGCGGAATCCTGAGACTTCAGAAGCGCCGGGGCCGCGGCTTCCCACCCTTCGCGGATGGTCATCAGCCAGCTTCCACCCGTCGCGAAGAGATCGCCTTTCTCGTCGAAGAAGACGCGCACGGGCTCGAGGCCGAGCCCCTCGACGTCGAACCGCGTCAGCTTCCGGAGCCCTCCCGGCCCCGTCACTTCGACCGGCACGGACCTCGCGATCCGCGCCTCTCCTGCGGGGAGAAGCGTCAAGGCTCTCCCCTTTGCGCGGCGAAGCGCGCGAACCAGCATTCCCGACGTCTCCGGAACGTCCTCGAAGGGAAGATAGAGCGCCGGCGCCGAAACGCGCGCCTCACCCGACTCGACCGTGCTCTTCCAACGCGCCTCTCCCTTCTCGAGGGTGAAGCGCTCCTCCACGCGGTCCTTCAGGTAGTTGTTCCCTGTGATCGCGATCCGGACCGGGAGCGAATCCTCCCCGAGGGTGAAAGCCGCCTCCAGCTTCGGGCCGCGCCCGCGGTCGTTGTAAGAGAAGGTGCAGCGCGTCTCGGCGCCCGAGGTCGTGCAGCTCTCGGTCCCCGCCTTCTGCCCCATCAGGAGGACCGAGTACTTCCGCTCCTCCGGCGCCGCGCCGGATGCGGCGCGGGCGGAAAGATAGAGAAAGACGAGACCGGCGAGGACGCGAGCCGACATGGAAGACCTCCCGCGGCCGGGATTCTCCCGCATTCTCCGGGGGAGCGTTCTACGATCGAGGCGTGAAACGGAAGAGCCCCGTCCGGCGGAACGTCCGGCGCGCCTCGCCCGCCACCCTCCGCGCGGCCGCGGCGCGGATCGCGAGCGGCGGCCTCGTCGCCTTCCCGACGGAGACCGTCTACGGCCTCGGCGCGAATGCCCTCGACGAGTCGGCCGTCGCGAAGATCTTCGAGGCGAAGGGACGGCCGGCCGACAACCCGATCATCGTCCACGTGAGCGACCGGAAGATGCTTCGAAAGGTCGCGAAGCGAGTGCCCGCGCGCGCGAAGAAGCTCATCGAACGATTCTGGCCCGGCCCTCTCACGCTCGTCCTCCCGAAGACATCTCTCGTCCCCTCTCTCGTCACCGCCGGCCTCGACACCGTCGCCGTCCGGATGCCGGTGGGAATCGCCCGCGACCTCGTCCGCCTCGCGGGAGTCCCGGTCGCGGCCCCGAGCGCCAACCTCTCCGGCCGGCCGAGCCCGACGACGGCCGCCCACGTGGCGGAGGATTTTCCCGGTCTCTTCGTCCTCGACGGCGGCCCGACCCGCCACGGCCTCGAGTCGACCGTCGTCGCCTTCGACCCGCCGCGCATCCTGCGGCACGGGGCGATCACCGAGGAGGAGTTACGGGAGATTTTCTTGGAAGGTAATAGGGCGAGGGGGGGCGGAGGACGAAGTGGCAATCGGCTCGCACCGGCGAGGCCCGCGGCGGGTAGGCGCGCTGTCGGAGACGCCCCCGCCGAAAGTCCCGGGACGAAGTACCGGCACTACGCTCCGTCGCGGCCTCTGATTCTCTTTCGAAGAAGATTCTCTCTCCTGGCCTACGCGCAAGCCCACCCCGAAGCGCTCGTCCTCTGTCCCGCCTGGCTCGCGCCCTTCTTCGCGGCGTGGCGTGTCGTCCCGCTCGGCGACTCGATGGAGGAGATCGCCCGCAGCCTCTTTTCTGCCCTCCGGACGCGGCGGAAGGGGACCGAGCTGCTCGTCCTCGCCCTCCCGCGGCGCGGTCTCGGACGCGCCGTGATGGACCGCCTCGAGCGCGCCGCGACCCGGATCGTCTGAGAGGATCCAGTCCCATGAACGGCTGCCCCTGCCCCGAGGACGGCCTCCTCCATCGCGAGGTCGAGGCGAACGGACTCCGCTTCCACGTCGTCGAGAAAGGGAAAGGACCGCTCGTCCTCCTGCTCCACGGCTTCCCGGAGTTCTGGTACTCGTGGCGGCACCAGATCGAGGCTCTGGCCGACGCCGGCTTCCGCCCGGCCGCCCCCGACCAGCGCGGCTACGGCCTCTCGGAAAAGCCGCCCGGCGTCGCGGCCTACTCGATCGACAAACTGGCGGCCGACGCGGCCGGTCTCGTCCGCGCGCTCGGCGCCGAGAGCGCTTTCGTCGTCGCGCACGACTGGGGCGGCGCCCTCGCGTGGCACCTGCCGCTGCTCCACCCCGGCCTCGTCCGGAAGCTCGCGATCCTGAACGCCCCGCACCCGGCGGCCTTCCGGCGCTCTCTCCGGTCTTCGGCGGCGCAGCGGAAGAAATCGCGCTACATCCTCTTCTTCCAGCTCCCGTGGCTCCCCGAGCGGAAGATCCGCGAGAACGGCTTCGCGCTGCTCGAGAAGATGCTCCGCCGTGATCCCGTTCGCCCCGGCGCCTTTTCCGGCGAAGAGATCGCCCGCTACAAGGAAGCTCTCGGGAGGCCGGGCGCGCTCACGGCCGCCCTGAACTGGTACCGGGCGGCGCTCCGCCACCCGCCGCGCCTCCCGAAGGGGGCGCGGACGATCGACGTTCCGACGCTCGTCGTCTGGGGCGAGAAGGACCGCTACCTCGGACCGGAGTTGACGCAGGGTCTCGAGCGCTGGGTGCCGGACCTCTCGGTCGAGCGCCTCCCGGACGCGAGCCACTGGGTGCAGGCCGACGCGCCCGGGCGGGTGAACGAGCTTTTGATCCGCTTCTTCGGAGCGTGAGCCGCCCTCAGCCGCCGTGCCGGTTCTTCCGGACGAAGTCGACGTATCCCCGCTCGACATCGGTCGCGATGAGCTTCACCCGCACCTTGTCGCCTACGCGCAGGCCACCGAATCCCTCGACGATCTTTCCTTCGACCGGGGGATGGAAGATCCGCGCCCATGTCCCCTTCGGCGAGGCGCCCGTCACGACGCCGTCGAAGAACTCTCCGACCCGGCGCGAGAGAAGCATCGCCGCCGCAGACTTCCGCACCTGCCGCTCCACCTTGTCGGCGTCGTTCTCCTCCTCGGTGCAGTGAACGGCCAGCTCCTCCAGCTCAGCCCACGCATACGGGGAGGGACGCCCCGCGAGGGCGGCTTTCAGGAGCCGCTGCGTGATGAGGTCGGGGTATCTCCGGTTCGGCGCCGTGGAGTGCGTGTAGTCGAGAACGGCGAGGCCGAAGTGCCCGACCGGCGCGGCGCCCGGATACTCGACGACGTACTCCCCTCTCCCCATCAGCTTGACGACGACGAGGGAGAGATCCGGGAAGCGGAGCGGGTCGGCCTGACGCCGCCGCGCGAGAAAACCGGCCAGCGCCTTCTGGTCGGGCTCGGGGGGGAGGACGTCGCCGTACTCCGCGGCCAGCTCCACGATCCGCGGCCACTTCTCGGGCGACCGGACGACCCGCCGGAGGGAGGCGACGCTCTTCGCGCGGAGGAACCGCGCCGAAACGCCGTTGGCGCCGATCATGAAGTCCTCGATCAGGTCGTGAGCCCGGTTCTTCGCGTCGAGCGCGAGGTCGGCGAGGTCCCCGTCCGCGAAGACGGCCCGGGGCTCCAGCGTCTCGAAGTCGAGCGCCCCTTCCTCGTGCCGGCGCTCCTTCATCCGCTGAGCGGCCGCGTCCTGCTGCCGGAGGTTCTCGGCGAGTCCCGGGACTTTAGCGAGCGGCTCGGGGGCGGGCCCCTTCCCGGTGAGCCACGCCCCGACGGAGCTGTAGGCGAGCTTCGCCTTGTTCAGAACCCGCGCGCGGGAGATCGACGATGCGCCGAGCGCTCCGTCGGCCCCCACGACGTA
Source organism: Acidobacteriota bacterium (assembly GCA_037443065.1). GTDB lineage: Bacteria > Acidobacteriota > Thermoanaerobaculia > UBA5066 > UBA5066 > DAOMFB01. The sequence continues at coordinate 4,399 of JBBIPB010000121.1, forward strand.
CTCCGTCACGACCGCCAGCCGTTCCTCCCCTTGGTTCAGGGAGGTGAGGTCGAACGACAGCTTCTCCGGCAGCATCGAAAAGACGGCCGCGCCCGTGTAGACCGACGTCGTGTTCTGCTGCGCCCGGAGGTCGAGCGGCGTCCCCTTCCCGACGACCGCGTCCACGTCGGCGACCGCCACGAGAACGCGCGTCTCGCCCGCGGGGAGCGCCTCGGCCACGGTGAGCTGGTCGAGGTCGCGCGAATCGTCGTTGTCGATGGAGCACCAGAGAAGGGACTCGAGGTCCCGGATCCCCTTCCCTTCCTCGCGCGCCGGCCCCTCGATCCCGTCGAGCTGGCGAAGAGCCTCCTTCGGGAAGTCGGGATTCAGGCCCCGGTCCAGCATCGCCTGCCGGGCGATCGCGAGGAGGTCGCTCTTCTGCTTGCCGTGCGGTGTCATGATGGGACGATAATCCAGACGGCCGGGGGGCATGTAAACCCGACGCCCCCCCGGCCGTCTCTTTTTATGGGCGCTCGTCCCGGCACGGATCTGGCAAGGGCCCCGGGGCGAGGACGCTGAAGATGGAGCAAACGAACATGGTCAGACCGCCCGCATCCAGGATCCTTTTCGCCCTCCTTCTCGCCCTGAGCGCCGCGGCCGTGCTTCTCCTGACGGGGTGCAGCTCGGTCTCGGCCGATTCGCAGCGCTACATCGGCGCGCCGGCGTTCCCCGCTTCGGACGCCTCGAAGGTCGAGATCCTCCGTCACGAGCCGAAACGGCCCCACGAGCGGCTCGGCGAGATCGTGATCCGGCCGTCGGGATCGCCGGACGTCGCCGAGATCGAGAAGGCGATGCGCGAGGAGGCCGCAAGGCTTGGCGGCGACGCCGCGGTCCTCGTCTTCGACAGGACACGGCGGATGGGGACCGTCGTGACGGGCGGCTGGTGGATTCGTTACGCGAGGCCCATCTACGGCCGCGTCATCGTCGCCGTGGCGATCAAGTACACGAACTGAGCCCGGTCATGGGACGGGACGTATCGGTCGCGTCAGCGAGGGTCTGAAGTCCCGACCTCGACCGTTCCCCGCCACGCGCTCTCGTCCCCCTCCCCGAATGGCGGGGCGGGGGCGTAGGCCAGCAGGTCTGCCAGCCCCGCGAGTTCCGGGGTGAGATTGCGGAAAGGCTCGGAATCGAGGAGCCGGTACCAGCGCCAGACGAGCCGGTCGGCCTCGATTCCCGGGAGACCACCGTGGCGGAGGGCCGCCGTCAGAGCGTCCAGGAATCGGCTCCGCGCGCGCTGCACCTCGGCGGCCGGCTCGGGAGGAATGAGAGTCGGCGTCCGCCGCCCCTCCCCGTTCTCGACGAGCCACGGCGCGCACCAGAGATCGCCGCTCCCGGCCGGCACCGTCTCGATCGAGGCGAGGACGGCCGTCTTCTTCTTCTCCGTCCGCTCCAGCGTAAGCCGGACGATCCCCTCCTCGTCGAGCTGCATCCGGAGCACCTCCGAGAGCCTGCCGCTCCCCCACGCGACGACGACGTCACTTGCGCCTGGCGATTCCTCGCGGTCCATGCTCACGTCGCCGAGGTCCTCGCCCTTGCCGCCCGTGACGCTCCCGCGCCAGCTCTCCGGGGGCGGCGCCCGGAGGGGAAGTGCGCGGCGCTCGGGGCGCGAGGCGAGGATCTCGCCGGCGGGGGTGAACGGGAGGATTTCCGCCGCGAGCGTACGGACATCGAGGAGGCGAGGCGGGCCGATCAGGAACCCGGCCAGATCGAGCGGCGAGACTCGCAGCGTGTAGTGTCCGGGAAGGACCGGCCATTCCGGGAGCCCCGCGCGGACCGCCCCGAGGAGGTCGCGCGCCTCGGATGCGAGTGGCAGGACGCCGGGCACCTCGGCCTCGGCCCAGCTCCGCGCAGCGGAGGCCGCCGCGCCGCGCGATCTCTTGAGGTCTCTCCCTGCCGGACCCGGATCGGTGACCGCGAAGGTCCGCTCCTCCGAGAAGAGGAGGACCGGGACGCCGTACCCCGTGGCGGCATACTCGGAGAGAAAGACGACGCGAAGCTCCCGCCCTCCGGCGACGAGGCGGATCCGGTCGCGGTGCGGGTGCGGAAGGCGCTCGGCGTCGAGCCGGCGCCCGTCGTTCGAGATGAAGACGAAAGGCGCGTCCGCCGCCAGGTCGGCGCGCGGGACCGAGAGGCGCCCGAGGGGCGTACCAGCGAGGGAGAGCTCCAGGACGAGGGCGGGCGGGTCCGCGCCCCGCGCCGCGCGGGGCGCGAGAAGAAGAACGGCGGCCGCGACACCCGCGGCCGCCCCGACGAAGGGCCGCCTCAGCGCGTCCGTCCGCCCTTCCCCTTTGCGGCTCTCCTCGCCGGCTTCTTCGTGGCCTTCTTCGCCGCCTTCTCCTTCAGGGCCGCCTGCGCCGCGGCGAGGCGCGCGATCGGGATCCGGAACGGGGAGCAGGAGACGTAGTCCAGCTTCGTCCGGTGGCAGAACTCGACGCTCGACGGCTCGCCGCCGTGCTCGCCGCAGATTCCGACCTTCAGGCCCGGCCGGGTCACCCGACCCCACGTCACGCCCCACGCCATCAGCTTGCCGACGCCCCCCTGGTCCAGCTTCTCGAACGGGTCGGCGGGGAAGATCTCCCGCTTCACGTACTCGGGAAGGAACGTCCCGGCGTCGTCGCGCGAAAGGCCGAACGTCGTCTGCGTCAGGTCGTTCGTCCCGAAGCTGAAGAACTCGGCCACCGTCGCGATCTCGTCGGCCGTCACCGCCGCGCGCGGCAGCTCGATCATCGTCCCGACGAGGTACGGCACCTTGATCCCCTCGGCCTTGAAGACCTCCTCGGCCACGTCGCGGACGATCTGTGCCTGGTCCTCCAGCTCGCGGACATGCCCGACGAGCGGGATCATGATCTCCGGCGTCGCCGCGATCTTCTCCTTCCTCACCCGGCAGGCGGCCTCGAGGATCGCGCGCGCCTGCATCCGCGTGATCTCGGGGAAAGTGATCCCCAGCCGGCAGCCGCGGTGCCCCAGCATCGGGTTCATCTCGTGGAGATCGGCCACCTTGCGGGCCACCTTCTCCACCGGGATCCCCGCCTGCTTCGCGACAGCCTCCTGCTCGGCAGTCGTGTGTGGGAGAAACTCATGCAGCGGCGGGTCGAGCGTCCGGATCGTCACCGGCCGCGACCCCATCGCCCGGAAGATGCCGATGAAGTCGTCGCGCTGCATCGGGAGGATCTTCGCGAGCGCCTTCTCCCGCTCGGCGACGGTGTCGGCCAGGATCATCTCGCGCATCGCGACGATCCGCCCCTCGCCGAAGAACATGTGCTCGGTCCGGCAGAGGCCGATCCCCTCGGCACCG
>JBBIPB010000122.1:0-5040 GCA_037443065.1 Acidobacteriota bacterium
CGGAGCTTCAGGACGTCACCGGTCCGGACGTTCTGGATCTCGGCCACGACGTTCCCCTGCGGGCAGGAGGTACAGGCCCAGAGGGTGAGGTGGAGCCGGTCGCCGGCTGCGGGGGCGAACTTCTGGGCCGCAAGGTAGCGGTACGGGCCGAGAACGTATGACTCTTCCTTCCCGGCCACGGTCAGGACGAGAGTCGGCATTCCCACTCCGGGACCGCCGGTGAATTTCACGACGTCGCCCGTGACGTTCGTGACCTTCGACGGATCGACGAGCGGGCCGGTACCGTCCATGGGCCCCTTTCCAGCGCCGGGGCCCCGCTGGGCAGCGAGGGTGCCAGCGAGAGTGATCGTGGCGAAAAGAACTGCGAGGGTCGTGAGCGTCTTCTTCATGTCGACCTCCTTCATGCCCTCTCCTTCGCATACGGCGGGCCAGGCACGGCCCTTCCGTGCAAGTGATTCCGGCGCCGCGAATTCCCGAGAACGGACGCGCCCCCGCGCACCGGCACGGCTGCAAGAGCTGCAGCCGGCGCGCAGGCGTTGCAGCCGCGGTCAGCTCAGGCCCCAACGCCGGAGGCGGTAGTAGAGCGTCCGGACGGAGATTCCGAGCAGCTTCGCCGCGTCCCCGCGGTTCCCCTCCGTCCGGCGTAGCGCTTCCAGGAGCGCCTCGCGCCCCCGCGTCTCCTCGTCGAGCGCCGGGCCCGCCGGCGGCGCCGCCATCGCCGACAGCCGCAGGTCCTCCGGACGGATCGCCTCGCCCGCACGGATGACGACGGCGCTCTCGAGTACGTTTCGGAGCTCGCGGACGTTTCCCGGCCAGCCATGCGCGGCCAGCGCCTCGAGCGCCGCCGGCGTCAGTTCCGGGGACGAGACGCGGTGTCGGGCCGCGAGGCCCGTCACGAAATGGCGCGCCAGCCTCTCGACGTCGCCCGGCCGCTCGCGGAGCGGCGGCAGGACGACCGGCACGACCGCGAGGCGGAAGTACAGATCACGCCGGAACGCGCCCGCTTCGACCTCGCGCGCCAGATCCCGGTTCGTTGCCGCAACGACGCGGACGTCGACCGAAAGATCGCGCTCGCCCCCCACCCTCCGGACGGTCTTTTCTTCCAGCGCACGCAGGAGCTTCGCCTGGAGCGCGGCCGGCAGCTCCGCCACCTCGTCGAGAAAAAGCGTCCCGCCCGATGCCTCCTCGAACCGACCGGTGCGGACCCGGTCGGCGCCCGTGAAGGCGCCCTTCTCATGGCCGAAGAGCTCGCTGTCGGCGAGCGACTCGGGAAAGGCCGCCGCATTCACGGCTACGAACGGACCGGACGAGCGTCGCGAACGGGCGTGGACGCGGCGGGCGATCAGCTCCTTTCCCGTCCCGGACTCCCCGAGAACGAGGACCGGGACGTCCGCAGCCGCGATGCGGTCCACGACCGCCAGGAGTTCCTTCGTTCGGGAATCTCCGGTGACGAACTCCGTCTCGGCCGGCTCGGGAGTCAGGAGGCGGTCCACGACGGCGAGGAGAGCCTTCGGCGATTCGAGAGGCTTCGTCAGGTAGTCCGCCGCGCCGAGCCGTACGGCTTCCACGGCATCCGGAATAGTGCCGAAGGCCGTCAGCAGCACGAACGGCGGCAGGGCGGCAGCCTCGGTCCGGCATCGCTTCAGGAGGGCGAGCCCGCCCAGCCTCGGCATCCGCTGGTCGGCGAGGACGAGCTGGAACGATTCCTTGCGAAGGCAGAGGAGCGCCTCCTCGCCGTCGCGTGCCTCCGTGACGGCGTGCCCGGCTCCCTCGAGGACGTCCTTGAGGAGCGCCCGGAACGACGGGTCGTCGTCCACGACGAGGACGCGCGCCATCTCAGCGCCCGCCCCCCGGAAGGGAGAGCCGCGCCACGCACCCGCCCCCCTCCCGCGCGGAGAGCGTCACGTCGCCGCCGCTTGCGCGCGCGAGGGCGCGGACGATCGGAAGGCCGAGTCCGGTCCCACCGGGACGCGTCGTGACGTACGGATCGAAGGCTCTCTCCGGTTCGACCGAGAGGCCGGGCCCGCGGTCGAGCACTTCGACGACGCTCCGGTCCCCTTCATCGCGAACGGCCAGCCGGACGCCTAAGGACGTGTCGTGCGCCTGCGCGTTCGCAACCAGCTCCTCCAGGATTTCCCGGACATGGGCCTCGTCGCCGAGCGCCCCGACGGGCGAGCCACCTTCGACGGAGAGCCCGCCGGAAGCCGCCGCGACTTCGCGTGCGAGCGCGGCGAGGTCGATCGGCTCCGCCATCGGCTCCGGAGGCCGAGTGAAGCGGAGGAGCTGCGTGACGAGCTCCTCGATCCGCTCACTCGCGTCGACGACCCGCGCAGCCCGCGCCCCGGCCGGCGAGGTCGGCTCGTCGGCCATCAGCTGTGCCGTTCCCTTGATCGCGGCGAGCGGATTCCGGATCCTGTGTGCGAGCCCGGCCCCGGCGAGGGCGAGCGCGTCGAGACGCTGCCGCTCGACCTCCAGAAGCTCGGCCCGCCGCCGCGCGGCCACACCGCGCGCGGCGAAGAGCGCAAAGCCGAGAAGCCCGGCTCCGGCCACGATGGAGCCGAGGACGAGCGCGTCCGCGAGGCGCGTCTCCCGTCCGAAGCCCGGCGAAGAATAGAGCCTGAGAACGAGGGGTCCCGGTCCCATACCGCCGCGCCCCGGCATCTGGCCGCGGCCCGGCCCCATGCCGACGACCTCCCGCCAGTCCCGGCCCAACATCGCGGGCATTTCGTACGGGACTCCCCCGGCCGCGCCCCCCCGGGCGATGACCCCCGAGGGTCCGATGACCGACGCACCGGCGAGGACGGTCCGGCGCTCGGCGACGAACGCCTCGATCGTCGCGGCGGCCCCGTCCGGCCCGCCTTCCCTCAGGCGCGCCTCGAGCTCGTGGCCGGAGCGCCCGAGCACCCCGTCACGCACGGCCGCGTCCCGCTCCCGAAGCGTGCGGGCCGCCACGAGCGCCACCGTGATCAACGCGATGGCCAGGATCGCCGCGGCGGCGATGGGAGCAGCCGGAAGAAGGCGTTCTCGCGTCACGCGCATCTACCCGCAGGATCCGTGCCGCCCGCTCCGGGCACCATGAGTCGGATGGATCAGGCCGCGGACCCGCTCCTCCGCTCGTCCTCGATTCTCCCGAGGAGCCGGAGCATCCCGTCCAGAATCGTGAGCGGGTGGGGCGGGCAGCCGGGAATGAAGAGGTCGACCGGGACGGACGAGGCGGCGCCACCGTGCTGCTCCGGCCGGTCGAGGTAGGGGCCCCCCGAGATGGCGCAGGCGCCGACGGCGATGACGATCTTCGGGTCGGGTACGGCGTCGTACGTCTTCCTCAGGGCGAGTCGCATGTTTTCCGTGACCGGGCCGGTGATCAGAACGCCGTCCGCGTGCCGAGGCGAAGCGACGATCTGGATCCCGAACCGCCCGATGTCCCAGACGACCGTCGAGAGGACGTTGACGTCGGATTCGCAGGCGTTGCATCCCCCCGCGCTGACCTGACGGAGCTTTAGCGACCGGCCGAAGAGCCGGAGGAGTTTCTCGTCGAGGGCCCTCGCCAACTCGATCTCGCGCCCCTTCGTGACGAGCGCCTCGCGATTCCGCACGGCAAGCCGGTAGTCGCCCGTGAAGGTGACCGCCTTTTCGGGACAGGCCTTCTCGCACTCGGGGCAGAAGAGGCACTTGCCGAGGTCGAGAGAGACGCCGCCTTCTCCGACCGCGATCGCCTCCGTCGGGCAGGCGGTCGCGCAGTCGCGGCACCCCTCGGGACACCGGGCCGCGTCGATCGAGGGGAGGCCCCGAAAACGCTCGGGGAGCGCCGGAGGAGGCCCGTCGGGAAACGGGGTCGTCCGGTGCCCTTGCGCAAGCCGCGCCCTCAGAGCCTTCAGCATCCGTGCCGCCTCACAGGTCGTGCCCGCAGTAGGAGAGGTTGAAGCTCTTGTTGCAGAGCGGAAAGTCGGAGATCTCCCCGCCGCGAAGGGCGAGAGCCAGAGCGAACCAGTTGTGGAACGAGGGATCGGTGATCTTGTACCGCGCGAAACGCCCGTCGGCGCCGGTCACGGCCACGTGGCAGATCTCGCCCCGCCACCCTTCGACGAGGGAGACGGCGAGGCTCTCCTTCGCGAGCGGGCCTGTCGGCGTGAGGATCGGCGTTTCCGGAAGCGCCGCCAGCCGCTCGGCGACGAACTGAAGCGACTGCTGCATCTCGAGCCATCTCACGACGGCCCGGGAGTTCACGTCGCCATAGTGGGCGGTCATGACCGGGATGTGGGCGTACTGGTAGATGCCGTGCGGGTGGTCGTGCCTCACGTCGCGCACGAGACCCGTCGCCCGGGCTGCCGGGCCCACGAGTCCGATCTCCTCGGCCGTCGCCCGGGAGACCATCCCCGTGTTCTCGAAGCGGGCCACGACCGTCGGGGTCGCCCAGAGAAGCTCCACGGCTCCCCGAACATCCTCTTCCGCTCTGGCGAGGCGCGAGGCAAGCTCGGCGAGGGCGGCGTCGTCCATGTCGAAGCCGGTGCCTCCCGGGCGGATCAGGCCACGCCCGAAGCGGCTGCCCGAGAGCGTCGCGGTCATGTTGAGAAAGTCGCCCCGAATCCGCCCGCAGTAGGAGGCCGTCGGCAGATAGCCGACGTCGCCCGCGAGCGCGCCGAGATCGCCGGTGTGGTTGGCGAGGCGCTCCAGCTCCAGCGCCACGCCCCGGAGCGCCTGCGCGCGGGCCGGCGGCGCCTTCCCCGAGAGCGCTTCGAGCGCCTGGGCGTAGGCGATCGTGTGACCGGTCGTCGTGTCGCCCGCCACCGTCTCCACCTGGTGGATCGTCAGCTTGTGCGGCCCGCCCTTCAGCGCCTCCTCGACGCCCCGATGCTGATAGCCAAGAGAGATCTCGAGGTGGAAGACACGCTCGCCGTGGCACTGGAAACGGAAGTGCCCCGGCTCGATGACGCCGGCGTGCACGGGGCCGACGGCGACTTCGTGGACCTCGTCCCCCTCCACGCGGAAGAAGGGCGTCACGCCGGGGACCGGCTCCTCGCCCGGAGCGCGACCGAAGGCGTC
>JBBIPB010000122.1:5140-7586 GCA_037443065.1 Acidobacteriota bacterium
AGGACGAGGGCCATCGAGAGGAGGATCGGGCCGGTCTTCCGGATGTTGTCCTGGTACGGTGACGCGAGAGCTTCCCGCGAGGGGCGCCCCTGGACGACGGCGAGGACCGTCGCCCCCATCCCGAGGAAGACCACCGCGAGGAGTCCGACGTAAAGGGCGGCGACGACGAATCGCCCGGACGCCACCGCCGCGTTCAGGATCGCGAACATGCTCACGAACGGGCCGAAGGGCGGGGATCCCGTGATGGCGATGAATCCCGCGAGGAAAAGGCCGCCGGAGAGCGGCAGCCTCACCAGGGCCCCCGTCACGTCGTCCAGGCTCTTGCTCTTGTAGGCGCGGTGGATGTTCCCCGCCGCGAGGAAGAGGACGGTCTTCGTCAGGCCGTTGTTGATCGCGTGCAGGATGGCTCCGGCGAGCCCCGCCCCCCCGATTCCGACGCCGAGAACGAGGATTCCCATATGCTCGACGCTCGAGTAGGCGAGCATCCTCTTGAAGTCGCGCTGGCGGATCATCAGGACCGCGGCGACGGCCATGGAGAGGAGCCCGAGGGCGACGAGCAGGCCGCGCGCGAAGGCCCCTTCGCCCGCCGCGCTGACGATTCCGTAGACGCGCAGGAGCGCGAGGAAGGCGCCGCTCGTCAGCCCTCCGGCGAGGAGCGCGCCGACGAGCCCGGGCGCCTCGCCGTAGACGTCCGGCTTCCAGGTGTGAAGCGGCGCCAGGCCCATCTTCGTGCCGTAGCCGACGAGGAGAAGGACGAAGCCCGCCCGGAGCCAGGGTCTCGAGAAGCCGCCGGCGTTCTCACGAAGGGTCGCGAAGAGGAGCGACGGCTCGCCCCCCCCGAGATACGCCGAATAGCCCAGGAAGAGAGATCCCAGAAGCGCCAGCGCGATACCGACCGACGCGATCATCAGGTACTTCCACGTCGCCTCGATGGAGCGCGCGTTCCTGTTGAAATAGACGAGCGGCGCCGTCGCCAGCGTCGTCGCCTCCACGGCCACCCACATCAGGCCGAGGTGCTGCGAGAGGACGAGGAGCGTGGCGGCGGAGAGGAAGACGAGCAGGCAGGCGCAGAAGACGCGGTTCGGCCGATCCAGCCTCAGGCGGAGATAACCGGGTGCGTAGAGCGCGCAGATGAAGAAGAGGACGCTGACGAGGCCGAGCGTCACACCTCCGAGGGCGTCGAGATGGAGCCACTCCCCGCGCACGACGGGCCCGAGCCCGGCGAGGGCGGCGCCGGTGAGGGCGAGGTGCGCAAGGGCGGCGACCGGAAGGACGAGGGGCCGGGCGCGGTCCGACGGGACGAGGAAGGCGACGGCCGCCGCCGCGAGCGGAACGAGGATCAGCGCGGGCGCCACGGCCTACTCCTTCAGGTCCGCAAGGCGCTCGGTGTCGAGCGACGAGAACTCGCGACGGATGTGGTTGAGGACGATTCCCATGATGAAGATGGCGACGAGGAGGTCGAGGAGGACCCCCACCTCCACGAGAAACGGCATCGCCTCGATCAGGACGAGCCCGAAGACGAAGACGCCGTTCTCGAGAATCAGGTAGCCGACCACCTGCATGATCGCTTTGCGCCGGGTCGTCATCAGGACGAATCCGGAGAAGAGCGTCGCCAGCGAGGCGGGGACGATGAGCGTCCCGACGTGCTCCGGCGCGAGCGGCAGCCGGCCGGCGAAGAGGAGCGCGAGAGCCGTTCCGATCGCGCCGAGAAAGAGCGACGGGACGAAGCCGACGTACGGCTCGATCTCGTGGGCGACGTGGACGTCTCGCATCGCCTTCTGGAGGAGGCCGGGAATCAGGACCCCCTTCAGCGCCGCGGCGCCGGCGGCCATCGCCAGCGCGTTCCACCCCGGATCGCGGTGGACGAGAAGCGGCAGGACCGAGAGGACGGCTCCCTGCAGCGCCGCCGCCCGGATGCAGACGCGCATCCCGCTCGCCCCGAGCGCGAGGAAGTTCATCAGGATGACGAGGACGAGGAGGAGGTCGGCCGGGTGCATCACGGCGCAGACCTCGCGAGAAGGAGCATCCCGAGCCCCGAGAGGAGGCACGCCGTGACGAGAAGCTGCGGCACGGCCACGAGGCGGACCCGCGCCATGACTGACTCGACGACCCCGATCAGAATCGCCAGAAGAAGCATGCCGGCGAGGAAGACGAGGCCGGAGAGCCACGGATCGGGCGCGCCGAAGGGAATGGCGACCCGCATCAGGAGCGCCCCGAGGACGAAGAGCTTGATCGACGACCCGTAGAGGATGAGCCCGAGGGAGGGCCCGCCGTGGTCGAGGACCATCACCTCGTGAATCATCGTCAGCTCGAGGTGCGTGTTCGGGTCGTCGAACGGAATCCGGCTGTTCTCGGCGAGGAGAACGAGGAACCACCCCGCCACGACGAGGACGAGCGAGGCCCCCGAGGTGAGCCAGCCGAGGGACCAGGGGTGGGCCAGCATCGA
>JBBIPB010000123.1:0-7387 GCA_037443065.1 Acidobacteriota bacterium
CCACGCGCCTCCAGGCCGAAGCCTCGGACCAGTGGGCCTACTACCAGGCCAAGGGGATCAAAGCGGCCGTGCAGGAAGCCTCGGCGACGCCCTGGGCCGCCACCGGAAAGGAGCCCCCCGCCCGGTACGCCGAGGAGCAGAAGCGCTACAAGGAGGAGCAGGCCGAAATCCGGAAGAAGGCCGAGGAGAAGGAGCACGAGCGCGATGCGAGGGAAAAGGAGGCCGAGCACCTTCTCCATCGGCACCATGGCTTTGCCAGCGCCGTGGCCCTCTTTCAGGTCTCGATCGCGCTCGGCGCCGTCGCGGCGCTCACACGAAACCGGCTGGTCTGGTTCGGCTCCCTCGCGCTCGGGGCAGGCGGGATCGTCGTCGTGGGAATCGCGTTCCTCGGCTGAGCCCGGCGCGTTCGGCCGTCACGGCAGCGTGACGAGGGTGACGCCCCCTTCCGTGACGGTGAAGGTCTGCTGGGAGCCCCCCGTGACGGCGAGCAGGTAGCTTCCCGGCGCGAGGTTGTCGATCCTGCGCACCGGCGTCGAGACGGCGACCGTTCCGTCCGCGCTGAAGAGGTTGAGCGGATAGGGGGTCCCGGCCGACGTCAGGATCTGCATCCGCGCCGTCCCGGCCGCGAGCGTTTTCGGCCCGGAGTGGATCTCCGCACTTCCCCCCGGCGTCAGGGAGACCGTGACGGGGGAGGAAGGCACGGTGACGCCCGGGATCGTCGCGACGGCGTAGCCGCTCGCGCCCGCCGTCAGCGTGTAGCTCCCCGGCTGGAGCGAGGGGATCTCTCCGCTCCCGGCGCCGTCGAGCGTGATGGAGCCGGCGTAGACGAGAGACCGCGAGCTGTCGAGGACGCGCACGTTCAGTCCGTGAAGGGGGACACCATAGACCCCGTCCCGCCCGATGACGCCGATCCCCTGCCCCCGGTTCAGAGCGAAGGTGAGCGTGTCCGTCCCCTGCTCGGCCGCCGTGACGTCGCGCTTGTCGAAGAGATAGTCCGTCTTCTGGACGTTCACGGTGAAGCTGACCGGATCGAGGTCCGTGATCAGGAAAGCGCCGCTCGAGTCGGAGGTCGCCGACCGCATTTGCCTTCCCTGCGTGGGGGCAGCGTTCGGATCGCTCGAGGTCACCGTGACGACGGCGTCCGGGAGGGGCGCATTCCCCTGAGCGTCGACGACCGTGCCGCCCAGCTTCGCCGACGGGAACGTGATGTCGGCGGTCTGGTCCCCGGTGAGCGTCACCTGCTGGCTGCGCGTCGATCCGCCGAGGACGTTCGCCATAGCCATGACGTTGTAGGTCCCCGCGGCGAGCCCTTCCATCTGGTACGCCCCGCCGGAATCGGTCTGCGACGAGGCTTGCCGCCCTCCTCCGCCGATCAGGTTCGCGACCACCGTCACGCCGGCGAGCGGCTGGCTGGCACGGGTGACGTGTCCGGACAGGACGTAGCCCGGATCGAAGACGATCTCCGTCTCCACGACGGGCTGGCCGTCGGGCATCTCGACCTGCTTCAGGACGCTTCGTGACGAGCCGGCGAAGTTCCCCGCCGTGGCCCGCAGCGTCGCCGTCCCGGGCGGGACGCCCGAGAACTGGAAGCTTCCGTCCGCGCCGGTCCGCGTCGACCCGACGTACGAGTCGGCCCCGTTCACCGTGATCGTCATCCCGTTCTTCCAGGAATCGGGGATGCCGGTCACGACGCCATGGAGCGTGGCGCCCATGGCGATCTGGAGGACGACGTCGCTACGCGACTGGCCGTCCTGAAGGACGATCGTCTGCGTCGGGCTCGACCGGCTCTGAAGCGAGCCGACGAGGCTGTAGCGCCCGGCCGTGAGATGGTCGAACCGGAAGCGTCCCGACGGGTCCGTCGTCGTCGAGTTACCGCCAGCGACCATCGCGCGGCCGAAGCCGCTGTCACCGGCAGACTGGAGGACGACGTCGGCCCCCGGAAGCGGCTGCTGGGCGTCGGAGAGGACGACGCCGCCGAGCGCGCTCCCCGGCGTCAGCTTGATCTCGACGCCGGCCGTTCCCTCCTTCACGTCGACCGTCTGATGGGCATCGGAGTAGTCGGGGTGTTTGACGGTGAGTGACACCTTGCCCGGGACGAGGCCGTCGAGGGTGAAGGCCCCGTCCGCGTCGGTCGCTGTCTCCTCCTCGGCCGACGCCGCGGCGATCACGGCCATCGGCCCGCCTCCGCCGCCCGCCGCCCCGTGCGTCACCGTGGCGCCCGCCACGGGCTGGCCCGAGGTCACGTCGGAAACGCGCCCCTTGAGGGAGGCGCCGAGGGAAACTTTGACCTCGACGTTCTGGACCGTCCCTCCCTCTTCGACGACGACGTTTCCGGCGTGCGCGCTCTGATACCCCTTCGCCTCGACGACGACGGACCAGGTGCCCGGCGGGACGTCGTCCAGCTGGAAGGTCCCGTCGTCCGACCGGACCTCGGTCTTCTCTCCCATCCCGGTCAGGCGCTGTCCCGCCATCCGGTTCACGATCCGGAAAATGCCTCCGCCACCGGAGCGCTCCGGCTCGTAAGAAACGGCGTACTCCGTGAGCGGCCGCCCCGACTGCGCGTCGACGGCGCGCCCGAGGATCCGGCCGCTCCCGGCCACGATGATCTCGAGGCCGTTGGTGGGGGGAACGACATTCTTCATCTGCGGGCCGATCCCCGGGCCGCCGAAGAGCTGGAGGTCGTAGGCCTGGCCGGGCTTGAGCCCGTCGAGAACGAAAAACCCGTCCGAGCCCGTCGGGTTGAGATTTCCCCGCGCGCGGGGCCCGAGCGCCGATGTCCCGGCCTCGCTGGCGACGACCGACCACCCTTCGGCGGGCGTTCCGCTCTTCTGCCGGATGACGCCGCTGATCGCGGCCCCCGGGACGAGCGTGACCGTGAGCGGTTCGGGGGAACCCTGCTCGGGCACCTTCACCGGGTCGATCCGCTCCGAGGCGAAGCCGCTCTTCCGGACCCAGAGCGTGAAGTCTCCGGGCGTCAGGCCTCGGACCTCGAACCGGCCATCGGCACCGCTTTTCACGGGCGGGCGCCGTCCCGGTCCGCCGGCGCCCGGGAGGATGTTGAGCTGGAATGCCGCACCCCCGCGCCCGCCGCGGAAGCCCATCGCCTGCTGGACCTCCGCCTCGGCCCCCTCCAGAGGGTTCCCGTCCTTGTCCCGGACGACTCCGGTGATCGCGGCCCCGCGCCGGAGGACGACCGCGACGTTTGCGGTCGTCTGGCCCGAGACGAGAGCGAGTCCTCCCATCGTCGATGGCGCGAAATCCGGATGCGCTACCGTCAGGCGCTGGCTCTCTCCGGGTACAAGGCGCGACGCCCGGAACGTCCCGTCGGCCGCCGACCGGAAGGCCGGCGCGCTCGGCGCCGCGCGGGCCCGCCGCAGGAAAGCCCCGAGCCCGCTCTCACCGGTGCGCGTGAGCGCGCCCTGCGCTCCGGCAACCGGCTGCCCGTTCTCGTCGACCACGCGACCGGTCATGGAGGCTCCGAGAACGAGCGGCGCATCGAGCTTCTTCGCCTCGCCGAAGGCGATCCCGGCGCTCTTCCGGAATGGGACGTACCGCGGCTCGTCGACCGAGATGCGATAGGAGCGAGGCGGAAGCGGGGAGATCTTGTAGCTCCCGTCCGGTCCCGAGCGCGCCGTCTTCACGAAGGCCTCCTGTCGCAACTCGACCTTCGCCCGCGGGACTCCACGAAGCGTCCTGGAGTCGATGACGCGCCCCGAGAGCGAGGCCGCCGGCGAAAGCCGGACGGCGGCGCTCTTTCCATCGGCGAGGGGGAGGACGAGGCCTGTCAGCTCGCCGTAGCCCGCGTCGCCGGCATCCGCGACGAGGTTTCCCTTGCCCGACGGCGCGTCGGCGATCGTGAAGGATCCGTCGGACCCCGCCTCGACCCAGCGCGTTTCGCCGCGCCCCTCGAACCGGACGAGCGTGCCTGCCGTGCTCCGTCCCCCTTGCGCCGTCACGCGCCCCGCAAACGTCGTTCCGGGCGAGAGGACGACCGGCTTCGAAAGAACGCCCGCCCGGGGGAGCGTCTCGGAGAGCGGCGCGAAGCCCGCCTTCTCGATCCGAAGCGTGTTGATGCCCGCGGACGCGGCGGCACCTTCGAGCCGAAACGTTCCGTCGGCTGCCGTCTTCGTCCGGACCGGAACGGGCGAGAGATCCGTGTCTCCGGGCGTCGTTGCCCAGAGCGTCACATGCGCATCGGCCACCGGCTTCCCGGAGCCATCCACGACCGTTCCCGCGAGCGCGACCCCGGAGGCGAGGACGTGCTCGCCGAGATCGGCCGATTCAGCAGACTCGAAGACGCCGTCGAATTCCACGGCCCGGAGGCCGCCTCCAGCGGCGCGGACGACGACGCTCTTCGGGGGCTGGGCCGTGACGGCGAGAAGGAAGCTCCCGTCGGCGCCCGTGACCGTGCTCGCCACGGCCTTTGGCTCCT
The DNA here is from genome assembly GCA_037443065.1 of Acidobacteriota bacterium. Lineage (GTDB taxonomy): Bacteria > Acidobacteriota > Thermoanaerobaculia > UBA5066 > UBA5066 > DAOMFB01. Next base: position 4,433 of record JBBIPB010000123.1, read on the forward strand.
CGCCCCCTTTCGCCTCACGGCGGGCGGCGTCGAACGGCGTTTCATACGGGACGGCCGAAACGGTGACCCCGGAGGCCGGTTTGTCACCGAGGAGGAGCCGGCCCCGGATCTCGCCAGCACCCGCCGGGGCGGCGCCGAGAGTGAGGATCACGATGGAAAGCGGAAACGCGAAGCGGCGGGCCAGCATCACGGACGAACCCCTCCGTCTCCAGTATGGACGCAGAGACCTCCGAAAAGGTTGCGCTGCCTTCGCCCGTCAGGCGCTGGACGGTAGACTCACTTCGAGAAAGATGATGACGAAAAGCCGGCCTCTTCACGTGCTGTCCGCCACACTTGTCTTCCTCGCCGTCCTGGTCCTGGCTTTCCCCGTGAGCGCCGGCCTCTGGTTCACGCCGGTGCCGGGACCGGAGGGTGCGGACGCGCCTGCCCTGGCCCCGGACGGTTCGACGCTCTGGGCCGGGACGACCCACGGCGTCTGGAAGCTGCAAGGAGGGAGCTGGACCCTCGACGGCCTTCCCGACAAGAGCATCGCCTCTCTCGCCGTCTTCGCCAGCTCCGTCTGGGCGGCGACGGGCGACGCCCTCTACCGCCGAGGGGCCGACGGAACGTGGACCGCAGAGAGCCTTCCCGGCAGCCCTTTCATCGTCAGCGCAGTCGTCACCGATGGGAGCAATCTCTACGCAGGCGGGGCCGGCGTCTTCTGGCGGAGCGGAAGCACGTGGATGGCGCTCACCCCCGCCGGCCCAGTCTCCGGCATGGCGATCTATCAGGGCGACCTCATCGTGGGCATCACGGGCGGAGGGATCGTCCGGTATCCGCTCGGAACGGCTGCGCCGGTCCCGATGTCCACCGGGCTCGGCGTCTCGGAAGGGGGGCAGGCCTTCACCGTCTTCGGCGGCCTCCTCTACACGGGGACGAACCGCGGCGTCTACGGGTGGAGCGGCGTCGCATGGAACTGGGAGCCGGGCTACGGGATCCACGACGTCCGTGCTCTCGCGAACGTCTCGGGATCCCTCTGGGCGGCTTCCGTCGATGCGGGTGTCTCGCTGAAGAGCGGATCCACGTGGAGTTCCGTGAACGACGGGCTCCTCGTCTCCTCGGCGAAGAGCTTTGCGGTACAGGGAAGCGACCTCTACATCGGGACGGCGGGCGCTCCCGTCTACCGCTTCTCGGGGACGTCGTGGACTCCGGCGGGAACCGGGCTCGCGTCGACGGTCGTTTCCGATGTCGCCGGCACGACGTCGCCTGCACCACAGTACGCCCCGTTCACGGCGGCTGCGGCGCGCGGCGCCGGAGTCACACAGGTCTCACCCTCCCCCGCCTCGACGCTCGATCTGCCGGCCGGATGCGGCGACGTCCGGGCCCTCGCGGGCCTCCCCGTGGCGCAGTACCTCGCGACGACGAGCTGTGGCCCGTATCTCCTCGGAGGGGGATGGCCCACGATCCCGTCCGGAAGCGGCCTGACGTCCGGCGCCCTGCCGACGTCACTGAGCGGTCTCCTCCCGGACGGCACGCTCCTGGCCGGGACGACGAACGCGGGACTCTGGCGGTACACGCCCTCGGGCTCTCCATCCGTCGGAGGGTCCTGGACGCCCGAGAACGGCGGCCTTCCACCCACGGCTTCCATCTCCACCGTGCGGCAGGTCGGGACTGATCTCTACGCCGGCCCGGGTCTCGGTGTCGTGCGCTTCGACACTGGCGGAACGTGGCAGGACGAGTCATCCGGCCTCCCGTTCGGCAGCCTCGTCCAGGCGTTTGGAGGACCGGGCGCTCCGTCGGGACCCGTCTACGCGGGCCTCCTCCCCGGCGGAGTCTATCGACGCGACGCCGGTTCGACGCCCTGGCGGACCGATTCGAAAGGGATCGGGAACGGCTCCGTCTATTCGATCGACATGGTCTCCGGGCGCCTCTTCGCGGCCGCCGGCACGGCCGCGCTTTTCCGGAAGTTATCGGGCGTCTGGACCTCGGAGACGTTCGGCCTCCCTCCCGGCGCCGACGTCCGCGTCGCCCACTTCGGCTGCCAGGGAGCGGAGTGCGTCAAGAGCGTCTTCGCCGGGACGAACGGACAGGGGCTCTACGCGGCGAGCGCCGTCTCCTCGGTGAAGACGATCCCCGTCGTCCTCGACGTCGTCGGCGCCGGCGGAAAGCCCTTCAGGACGGGGCTGCTGCTCGGGAATCGAGGCGCCTCTTCGTTCACGGTCACGCTGGCCTTCTCCGCGGCCCCCGGCCATGGCGCCCCGGCGGCGGGAAGCGCGGCCGTGGCGATTCCACCCGGAACGGAGATTCGCGCTGACGACGCGCTGGCCTATCTCCGAGGCCTTGGAATCCCGGTCCCGGTCGCCGCGGCGGGGGCTCCTGTCGCGGGGAGCCTCACGATGAGCGCCGACGGCTCTACCGACGACCTCTACGGCGCCGCACGCTCCTTCACGAACGGCCCTTCCGGAGGGACTTATGGCGTCTTCCTCGAAGCGGTTGGCGACCTCGACGCCGCCGAGGAGAGCGCCTACATCTACGGTCTCCGAAGCGTCTCGGGTGTCGCCCGTTCGAACCTCGCGGTAACGGCGCTGCCGGGACGCGGAAGCGATCCGGTCACGCTCGAGGTCCAGCTCTACTCCGCCTCGGGGTCGCCGGCGCCGACCATTCTGACGCAGACGCTCGCGCCGGGGGAGTGGTACCAGTGGAACGGCGTCCCCGCGCAGGCCGGCCTCCCGGACGGAACCTATGCCTATGCCCGCATCCGCCGCCTCTCCGGGAGCGCGGCCTGGATCGCCTACGGCATCGTGAACGACGACCAGACGAGCGACGGGTCCGTTCTTCCGATGTTCCGCTCGGGGGGCGTCGCCGCCGCCCGGACGCTGATCGTTCCGGTCGCCGTCGACCTGATCGGCCAGCAAGGCTCCCACTTCACGACGGAGCTGACGCTCGTCAACGACGGGCCGATCGGGACGCCCGTCG
>JBBIPB010000124.1:0-7207 GCA_037443065.1 Acidobacteriota bacterium
ACCCGAGCGCCGTTCACACCCTCATCCACCGCGGTCTTCTTGCCGCGCTCGGCGGTGCGAAAGGGGCGACGGAGGTCGACGCGGAAGCGTTCGCGGGGCCTCCGGCCTGGACTCTTCGCCGCGCGGAGCCGTTCGCCCGGCCGGGCGGGACGGCGGCGACGGCGACGATGGCCGAGACAGTGGAGGCGTGGGGCGCCGCCCTCGCGCCGGCGACGGCGGACGTGGCGCGGTCGTCCTACACCGCTCAGGAGAGCGCCGACTCGCCGCTCGGTCCGCTCCGCCTTCTCGGGCAGTACCGGGAGTCGTTCCTCGTCGCGGAGGGAGCGGCAGGCCTCGTCCTCATCGACCAGCACGTCGCGCACGAGAGGGTCCGCTTCGAGCGGATTCTCGAGCAGATGGAGTCGTCGGCCCCGGCGTCGCAGGCGTTTCTTCTCCCCGTGACCTTCGAGGCGACGGCGGACGAGGCGGTCCTCCTTCCACGCGCGGAGCCGGTCCTTCAGGAGGCCGGCTTCGTCGTCTCGGAGCGGTCGGTCGGGCGCGTCGTCGTTTCGGCGGCGCCGGCCGGCACGCCGGCGAGCGCCGTCGTTCCCTTTCTCCGGGACTTCCTCGCGCGGCTCGCGGAGATTCCCGACGGAGGGGAGGACGCGGCCCGCAGGCGCGAGGTGCTCGCGGCCTCGCTCGCCTGCCGGGGCGCCGTCACGATCAACACCCGGCTCGCTCCGGCCGAGGCGGCGAAGCTCCTTGGCGACCTCGCACGCTGCCGCGACCCGTGGACCTGCCCGCACGGGCGGCCGATCCTCCTGACGTTCGGGCACGCAGAGCTGGAGAAGCGGTTCGGGAGGCGGTCGTGAGCGACGGACGGGACCTCTTCGCGCCGCGCCTCGGCCTGACGCTCCCCCTCTGCGGGCTCAACTTCGTCTTCTTCTTTCTGATCCAGATGAATCCGGAGCGCGCGCTCGGCCTCTTCGCCTTCCAGCCGGGGCTTGCGCTCCAGATGCCCTGGACCTTCGTGACCTACCAGTTCCTCAACACCGGGGCGCTCGGCCTCTTCTTCGGGACGATGCTGCTCTACATCCTCGGGATGGCCCTCGAGACGGAGTGGGGAACGCCCGCGTTCACGGTCTTCTGGCTCGTCGCGACGCTCGGCGGATCGGCCGCGGCATGGCTGACGGGCGGCATCCTGACGAGCGGCTGGCAGATCACGGGCGTCTCGATGCTCTTCGCCTACGCGTACCTCTTCCCGGAGACTGAGTTCCTCGTCTTCTTCGTCGTCCCGGTGAAGGTGAAGTGGATGGCGTGGTTCGGGGCGGCGCTGCTCCTCTTCTCCTTCGTCGGGGCGGCGTACTCGGGCCGCATCGGCGCGGGTCTCGCGAACCTCGTCGGGGCGTCGGCGGGCTTTCTCTGGTTCTGGATCCGTCACCGCGGGGTCCGGAAGGCGACCCAGGCCCGGCGCGTCGCGGTGGCCGCCGTCAAGTCGGCGGGCGCCCTCCGCGAGGACGCCGTTCTCGAACGACGGAACCGCGACCTTTTCCCGAAGGTGGAGGAGCTGCGGACCTCGACCCGCGCCGGGGGTGACCTTCCGCCGAAGTGGAAGGCATTCGAAGCGGAGCTCGGGTCGCTCGTCGTTCCGGGTGTGAAGATCTGCAAGCCGGTCGATTTCAAGGGGGACAAGGACGGGATCTGCCTGAAGTGCGAAGGCTTTGCCGAGTGCTCGCTCCGTTACGTCCGGGGAGAGCCGGACGAGATCACGCTGAAGCCAGAGTCCTGATGCACCCGTAGAATCGTCCCGTGCTCGCCCCGCTCCTCGTTCTCCTCCTCGCCGCGTCCGCCCCGGCCGCGACCCCGGCGCCCGCCCGCGTGACCTATGAGGTAGTGCCTTCACCGATCGGCGGCGTTCCGCTCCCGCCGGACGGCGCGATCGACGCGGACCTGACGCGGGTGCGGAAGGAGCAGGCCGACCGCGAGCAGAAGCAGGCCCTCGACCAGCTCGACGCGGACCGGAGCCTGTCCGCGAAGGAGAAGGCGGTGGTGCGGGGGAAGCTCCTCCAGATGAAGGTCGTCGTCATGACGACGACTCTTCCCCTCGAGGAGGTGGCGGCGTTCTACGAGACGACGGTTCCGCGCGCCGAGTTCGTCTTCGGCGTCCGGGACCTTCAGGCCGACCTCGAGGAGGCAGTCCGCGCGGGCGCCATTCACGCGGGTCCCGAGCAGGTGCGCGCGGCGGCAGGGAAGACCGGCCGCTCGGCGCGGTGGGTCCGCGAGGCCGAGCGCCTCTCCATCGCCATCGAGGAGCGCTTCCTCGACCCGCGCGACGGGCGGATCGTGCCGAAGACCGTCGTCCTCGTCACGTCGTTCGGAAACTGACCCGGTGGACGGGCTCTTCCCGGCCGCGACTCCGGCGTACTTCGCGGCGGCACTCCTCTGGGGAATCCTCCTCGCCGTCTCTTTCACCGGCTGGGGCGCCCTCCTCCTCCGGTTCCTCTCCCCCGGGCGAACGCGCGACACGGGGCTGTGCGCGGCTCTGGGACTGGCACTGACGGTCGTCGCCGGCGGCCTCTTCAACCTCCTTTCGTGGATCTCCCGCCCGGGCGTGTTCCTCTGGGTGGCCGGTGGAATCGGGGGTTTCGTCGTCGATCTTCTGAGAAAGAAGAAGAGAATCTCCGCATTCGCCGAGGCCGGGCGCGAGCGGGCCGGACTGGTTGCGTGGGTGCCGCTCGTTTTCGCTGCCGTCCTTGCGGGCATCCTCTTCGCCGGATCGGTGAACGGCCGGATCTGGGCCGGGTTCGAGTACCGGGACTTCGACCTTCACGACGACGCGCAGTCGTACCTCGTCTATCCGGTCAAGATGCTGGAACGGGGAGGCCTCGGTTCCGAGCCGTTCGACACCCGGCGGCTCGTCGTCCTCGGAGGGCAGTCGCTCCTCCAGGCGTTCGTCGCGGCGTTCTTCCCGCCGCGGACGACGCATCTCCTCGACGCCGGGGTGGGCCTTCTGGTCGCTCTCGGCGTTCTCTGGGGTGCCGGGCGTGTCCGGGGGCACTCGCCCGCCGCGGCGTCGCTCCCTCTTCTCGTCCTTCTCTTTCTTCCCGTCGCGACGGCGCGCGGAAATACGACCTCTCTCCTCACGGGGACGGCGCTCCTTCTGGCGGCATTCCGCCTCGTGGACGAGCGGTCGTCCTCCCGGGCCTCGCCTCTTCGCGGGGCGGTCCCGCTCGGGCTCGTCGTGGCGGCCCTCGTCGCACTGAAGACGACGCTTCTCCCGGCCGTCGTCCTCTTTCTCGCGGCCGACGCTTTCCTCGGGCGGACCGCGGGAGAGAGACGCGAGCGGTTTTCGGCGGCGCTTCTCGCCGGCGTCGTCGCTTTCGCCCTTCTCCTCCCCTGGATGATCTCGGCGAAGCTCTCGTCCGGCTCGCTTCTCTTCCCGCTGCTCGGAAGGGGTTTTCAGGGGGCAATTCCGTGGCGCGAAATCCCGGAGATCCCGAAGGAGGCGCTCGACCCGCACGTGAGCCGCCTCGCGCTCCTTTGGCAGAGCCTGGTCCCGGAACTCCCCCTCGCCCTCCTCGCCGGAATCGCGTGGATCCTCGAGCGGCGAACGGCCGCGGCGATGGGCCTCGCCGTCTTCGTCCTTCCGGCGGTCCTCCGGTTCGCCGGGGACCCGTTTCTCGAGCGGAGCATCGTGCGTTACGCGTATCCGGCCGTCGCCGCGGCCCTCCCGCTCCTGGTTCTTGCGTCTCTCCCGTCGCGGGGCGCGGGAATCACCGCGCGCTCGCGCGCTCTGGCCGCGGCGTCGTTCCTGCTCGGGGCGGGCGTTCTCGTCGCCTCCGGTCGCGACACCATCGGCGCCTTCCGCGAGGCGCTGAAGAGCGTCGGCTCGGCGACCTCCGGTCGGCCGCTCGTCGACGCGGGGCTCGTCGCCCGTCTTTCGACGCTCTTCGTCGCCGTGCCGCCGGACGCGCCGGTTCTCGTCCGGATTTCGAAGCCGTATCTTCTCGACCCCGCCGCGCACCGGATTCTTCTCGAGACGATCCCGGGCTTTTCGAGCCCCCCTCCCGGGATGCCCTTCTTCCGCGGGCCCGAGCCGCTGGCCGAATATCTTCTCGGCCAGCGGATTCGTCATCTCGCGTACGGCGACCGGCAGGACGGAGAGAGCCTTCTCGAGCTAACCGAGGAGTCGATCCGCTACCGCTATCCGCTCTCGAAGAGCCGCTGGGCGCTCCTTTCGTTTCACCGCGACTTCCACCGGAACGTCCGCGAGCTGTCGCTCACCCGCCGCCGACTCGCCGACCGTCCCGAAGGGTTCGTCCTCGACCTTGGCGCCCGCGCGCTCCGCCTCCCGATCCTCGAGGTGCCGGAGAGGCTTTCCGGGTTCGATGCTGACGGGAGGATGGACGGGGCGGCGCGGATACGGCTCGACTACGACAGGGGGGATGGAGACCGGTTTCTTCGAGTGGTCTTTCCCGAGAACTCCGGGGTACGAAGTCTCCGGGTCTCCATGAATGGCTCGCCGCTTCCGGTCGCCCGAGCCGACTCGTCTTCCGCAGTCTTCGACCTTGCCGGAGCCGCGAAGAGGCTTGGAACACTGTTGTTCGAGGGACCTCCGGAGGAAATCATCGGCCTCGCGACGGTGTCGCGACCTGATGAGACGCCTCCGATCGGACCGCCGCCGCAGCATGTCGAAGGCCCGCTCGAGATCGCGTCGGCCTGGTGGAGATCGGGATTCCTCGGCGACGGCTGGACGACCGGGGACGCGCTCATCACGAACCTGGACTGGACGCCGAAAGCCTCGGAAACGGACCTGATCCTGGATCTTTCGGCCGGACCTCCGGGCTCTCCCGAGGAGGCGGACGTCCGTGTCGTCGTCAACGGCACGCCGCTTCACCGCCTGGGCGTCGCCGGCAACGTGTGGCGATTCCGGCTCTCACCGGATCAGCGCACGGTCCGGCGGATCCGGATCCTCTCGAAGACCTTCGTCCCGAAGGAAAAGGGGCTGAACGACGACACCCGGCGCCTCGGCGTCGTCGTGGCCCGCGTACGTCTCACCCCTTCCGGCTGAGCGTCAGCCTTCGAGCTTCGGCGTCTCGGGGGCCTTCGGCTGCTTCGCCTTCCAGTAGCTGAAGATCTGCCAGGCTCCGAAGCCGATCAGAAGGAGCGGCCAGAAGTCGAAGAGGAACGAGAGGTCGATCCGGAACCAGCGGTCGAGAAGGAAGAAGAGCCCGACGAGGACGAGGAAGATCCCGAAGGTCAGGCTCCCGCTGAAGTTCATCGGCTTCTCGTTCGGGAGGAGGTTCGACTCGGGGGCGCCGGTCGCGTTGATGGCCTTGGCCTGGCGGACCGCGTCGATGAGGACGAAGAACCACCAGAACGGGATCATCAGGCCGGCCGGCCCTCTGGCGTGCTCGACGACCGATATCACGACCACCCAGACCGCGAAGAAGATCACGGCCCGCTGGTAGAGGCCGAGGTAGACGTGCCCGAGCCCGGGGATCACGGAGAGGAATCCTGCGGCGGCGGGGTTCTTGACCTGCGGATGCGGCGGGGCGGCCGGCGCAGGCGCGGCCGCCGGCGGGGCGTAGGCGATCGGAGGCGGCGCGGGGGCGGGGGGCGGAGCCGGCCACGAGGAGGCGGGGACCTGGGGCGTGGCGCTCGGCGTCGGGTTGTTGTCGTTCATCGTCATCACCTTTTCACGTCCGGGCGTCGCCCGGGATTCGTCGTCTCCATCTTCAGGAACGCAGGACCTTTCCGTCCGGTTCCGGTGTCGGAGCGGGGCGGCGGCTGCGGCGCGGCTCGCTCACGTCGGACGGGGGAGGCGTGGAGGGCGTCCCGCGGTCCGGGGCCGCGGCCTCGGCCCCGCCGAAGACGTTGTCGAACGCTACTTCGGCCAGAGCCGCGGCGCGCGCCTTCCCCGTGGCGAAGGTCCGGTAGATCCGGTAGTCGAGCCGCTCCGCGAGCGGTTTTTCCGCCTCCGCGCGGGCCGCGGCGTCGAAACGGGCGAGCGCGGTCCGGCGGGCTTCCTCCACGGCGCGCTCGCCCGCGGCCGTGAGGCTCGAAGCGGCCTCTCGGGCGGCCGACATCGGGTCGACGCCGAGGATCGTGACGATGATGAGCGTCGCGATGTAAGCGACCGCCACCGTGAAGCGCCAGTCGCCGAGCCATCGCCCCCAGCCGGGCCGGCGCCGGGCGCGCGCCTCCCCGCCTGCACCGGCGCGCGTCGGAAGAAAGCGGAGGCGTCCCAGAAACTCCGGCGACGCCTCGGGGAGAACCAGCGCCCCGGGCGTGAGGAGGTCGAGATACCGGGCGGCATCGCGCCGGACGCCGAAATCCTGCGGTGGCACGGCGAGCGCGCGGAGGAGCCGGACGGGCGGGCGCGGTGCAGCGAGCGTGCGGAGCGTCTCGCGCGTCGATCCGAGGATTGCGGCGAGCACCCGGCAGTCGCCGCAGGCGTTCACGTGTCCGTCCGCCGCCGGAACCAGACCGTCCGGCCCGTTCTCTTCCATCCGGGAGAGAAGCCCGTCCTCGAAGGCGCGGCAGGCGGCCGACGCGGAGGACGTCACGAGGCACCCCCCGAAGCCGGCACGAAGACGGAGCCCTGACCGTCGGCGTTCTGGCCGAGGCGCCGCCGGATCGTCTTCGCGAGCTCGATCCGGGCGCGGTTGAGCCGCGACTTCACGGTCCCGTCGGGAAGCCGCAGAAAGTCGCCGATCTCGCGGTAATCGAGGCCGTCGAGGTCGCGGAGGATCACGACTTCCGCGAGTTCGTCCGGGAGGTCGGCGAGCGCTTCGAGGAGGAACCGGACCCGCTCCCGGCGGACGGCGTCCGCCTGCGGGTCGTCTCCGGAGGGGAGAATCGCCGACACGGCGTCGTCGGAGAGGAAGCGGAACCCCTTTTCGCGGCGCCTCTTCCGGTAGTGGTCGATGCAGAGATTCCTCGAGAGCGCGGCGATCCAGGCGAGGAGGGACGCCTCCGTCGGCTCGTACTTGTCGAGGTTTTCCCAGAGCTTCAGAAAGCAGTCCTGGGTCAGCTCCTCGGCCTCGGCCCGGTCGTAGGTAAAGTGCCACGCGATCGCGTAGACCTTTCTGCCGTAACGGTCTACGAGCTCGGACCAGGCTCCATCGTCCCCCCGCTGGCAGCGGATCACGAGGTCGGCGTCGGGCGGGGGGGCAGGCGGCATGCTCTCGGAGGGAGTTACGATAAACGCGGCACTTCGGTTCCC
>JBBIPB010000125.1:0-6951 GCA_037443065.1 Acidobacteriota bacterium
CCGCCAGCCATCTCGCGAGCGAGCTGAAGGCGAACGTGGCCGTCACGAAGCGGGCGGGGCTTCTGCACGACATCGGCAAGGCGATCGACCGGGAGCAGGAAGGGACGCACCTCGAGTTGGGCCGGCAGATCCTGAAGAAGTACGGGGAGAGCGAGGCGGTCATTCACGCGATGGAGTGCCACCACGGCGACTACGAGCCGCGGACGATCGAGGCCGTCCTCGTGAACGCGGCCGACGCGATCTCGGCGGCGCGCCCGGGCGCCCGGCGCGAGATTCTCGAGACTTACGTCAAAAGGATCGAGAAGCTGGAGAAGATGACCGAGGGGATGAAGGGGATCGAGAAAGCCTTCGCGATTCAGGCCGGGCGCGAGCTGCGCGTCGTGGTCGACGCGAAGAAGGTGACCGACGACGAGTGCTTCTGGATGTCGAAGGACCTCGCGAAACGGATCCAGGCCGAGCTGCAGTACCCGGGCCAGATCCGGATCACGGTCATCCGCGAGACGCGCGCCGTGGATTACGCCAAGTGAAGCTGTTCTTCGTCGGGGACGTCGTCGGCAAGCCCGGGCGGAAGGCCCTCGCCCTGCTCGAGAAGATCATCGGGCGGGAGAGGATCGACTTCACGGTCGTGAACGTCGAGAACGCGGCCGGCGGCTTCGGCGTGACGGCCGAGATCTTCGCCGACCTCTCGAAGCTGCCGATCGACGTCTTCACCTCGGGGAACCACATCTGGGACAAGAAGGAGTTCGTCCCGCTCCTCGCGGACATCAAGAACCTCGTCCGCCCCGCGAACTACCCGCCGGGGAACCCGGGGCACGGCTGGGTCGTCCAGGAGACGGCGGCCGGGATCCCGGTCGGTGTCCTCAACCTGCAGGGACAGGTTTTCATGGCGAACACGGACTCCCCGTTCCGGGTCGGGGACACCTGCCTGCAGGAGATGCGCGCGAAGCACCCGTCGCTGAAGGTCGTCCTCGTGGACATCCACGCCGAGGCCTCCTCCGAGAAGCAGGCCACGGGCTGGTGGTTCGACGGCCGCGTCTCGGCGGTCATCGGGAGCCACACTCACGTCCCGACGGCCGACGCGCGACTCCTCCCGAAGGGGACCGCCTACCTCGGCGATGCGGGGATGACCGGCGCGTACGAGGGGATCATCGGCTTCGATCCGAAGAACATCCTCGAGAAGTTCCTTTTTCAGACGCCGCGCTCGATGGAGACCGCCAGCCGCGACGTCCGCCTCTGCGGCGCGATTGTCGACATCGACGAGTCCACGGGCCTCTCCCGCACCATCATGCCGATCCAGGAAAAGGTCGGCTGACGTCCGGAACCACGCCGGGATTCGACAAGCCGGGGAGACTGCGGCACAATCCGCCGCCCAAAAAAGGAGAACGAGATCATGTCCATGCTTTCGGAGTTCAAGGAATTCGCGGCCCGGGGGAGCGTCGTCGACCTCGCCGTCGGCGTCATCATCGGCGGCGCGTTTGGCAAGATCGTCGGCTCGCTCGTGAACGACGTCATCATGCCCCCCATCGGCCTCCTCCTCGGAAAGGTCGACTTCTCGAATCTCTTCCTCAACCTCTCCGGGAAGGACGTTACGTCCGTTGCCGACGCGAAGAAGGCCGGCCTCGCGACGCTGAACTACGGGCTTTTCCTGAACACGTGCATCGAGTTCCTCATCGTGGCCTTCGCCGTTTTCCTTCTCGTCAAGCAGATCAATCGCCTGAAGAAGGAAGCCCCGGTCGCTCCCACCGCGCCCCCCGAGCCGCCCGCCGACGTGAGGCTCCTCGGAGAGATCCGGGACCTGCTCGCATCAAAGAAGTAGAAAGAAACCGGGAGACGCCATGAAGAGACTCTTCGCGCTGATTTTCTGCCTCGCCATCGCCGCGCCGGCCTTCGCCCAGACCCCCTGCCCCTGCCCCGAGAAGAAGGAGCCGCCTCCGCTCCCGGCGCTCACAGGAGGCCTCGGCTTCGGGCTCGGCATCAACAGCGGCAACACGGACACGACGAATTTCAACTTCACGCTGGGCCTCAAGTACGACCCGAAGACGCAGAACGTCGTGAAGCTCGACGGCTACTACCTCTACGGGAAGACCAACGGCCTGACCACCGCGCAGAAGTCGAACGTCGTTCTCCGCGACGAATACTCGTTCTCGGAACGCTTCTTCGCCTTCGCCGAGGTCGGGTACCTCTACGACCGGTTCAGCGGCATCACCTATCTGATCACGCCCATCGTCGGCGCCGGTTACAAGGTCGTCAAGACGAAGGAGATCTCGCTCGCGTTCGATGGCGGCGTCGGGCTCGCGCTCGAGCAGGACGCCGGTCTTCCATCCCACACGAGCGGGGCGCTGCGGGCCGGAGAATCCTTCGAGTGGGCGCTCTCGGCGTGGGCGAAGCTGGCGCAGAACGCTCACGGACTCTGGAAGATGGACGATACCCAGAACTACTACTTCCACTTCGACGTGGGCGTCGTCTCGCCCCTGTCGAAGGCGCTCGAGCTGAGGGTCGCCTATCTGACGGACTACAAGAACAAGCCGGAGCCGGCCACGCTGAAGAAGACCGACCGCTCGTTCCTGGCCGTCGTCGGCTACAAGTTCTGAGGGCGCTCCCCGCTCCTGCTAGCATCCGCTCCATGGCCGTCGACCCCGAGCTTCTCGACATCCTCGCCTGCCCCGCCTGCGACGACCGTCCGCCCGTCACGCTCTGCCGTCTGAAGGAGGATGTCGCGAAGACGCTCGTCGAGAAGTATCGGGAGCGGATGAAGGACGAGGAGCCCGTGGTGGCGGAAGGCCTCTCCTGCGCAGCGTGCGGCCGGGTCTACGCGATCGTCTCCGACATCCCGATCATGCTCGTGGAAGAGGCCCTTCCCGCGGAGGCCCGGCTCGGCTGATTCGCCGCTTTCGCCGGTCCTCGGCCGCCACGGCCTCGAGCGGCCGGCGTTCGTGTTCCTCCTCCTCGGCGCCGCCTTCTCCGTGGCGATCGCCGTCGCGAACATCTGCATGGGGATCGCGCTCGCGTTCCTCATCGCCTGGCGCGTGCAGGCGGCCCGGGCGGCGGAGGACCCGCTGGATCCGTTCCGGACGCGGACTCCCGTTCATGCGCCGATCGCCGCGTTCGTCGGCTGGACGCTCCTTTCGATCCCGTTCTCGACCCTCCCGTCCCGCTCGATTCTCGAAGTCAAAGGGCAGCTGACCTTCCTCCTCGTCGCGGCCGCGGCGGCGCTCCTCAGGAGCGCGGGGGACCTCCGCCTTCTCGGCCTCCTCTGGCGGCTCGTCGCTCTCTACCTCTCCGTCCGCGGCCTCGTCGAGTTCCTCGGGAGCGGGGGCGGCCTCGGCGCCCGGCTTACCGGGGGGCTCTCCGTCCACATGACGTACGCGGGTCTCCTGATGGTGCTCGTCCTCGTCCTCGTGGCGCGGGCGCTCTCGCCGGAAGAGCCGCGGGTCTCCCGCCTCCTCGATGGAGGCGTGGCGGCCCTCGGAACGCTCGCGATCGCCCTCTCCCTGACGCGGAACGCCTATCTAGGCCTCGGCGTCGGCCTCGTCGTCCTCGTCCTCCTCCGAAAGCCCCGGAGCGTCCTCGTCCTCGCGCCTCTCGCGGTCGTCCTCTGGCTCGCCGCCCCGGCCTCCGTCCGGGAGCGGGCCCGCTCGGTCCTCGACCCGGCGGACGAGACGGCGCGCGACCGGATCGCGATGTGGAAGGCGGGGCGTCTCATGATCCGGGACCACCCGCTCTTCGGCGTCGGACCGGGACGGATGAAAGGGGTCTACCCCGAGTACCGTCAGAGCGGCTGGGTGACGCCGGTCGTGGGACACCTGCACAACAACCTCGTCATGACCGCCGCAGAGACCGGGCTCCCCTCCGCGGCGTTCTACCTCTGGTTCGTCGGTGCGGCCGTCGTCGGAGGGATCCGCAGAGCGCGTGCGCCGGGAGCGGACGCAGGGCGCCCGTTCGCCTGCGCGACGGTCGGCGTCTTCGCCGCGCTCTTCGTCGCCGGGATGTTCGAGTACAACTTCGGCGACGTGGAGATCCTGATCCCGACGCTCGTCATCGCCGTGTTTCCCTGGGTCCGGGAGGGAGTGGTCTCCGGCGACGACTAGAATCCGCGGCGTGGCGATATCGCGTGTCCGTCCCTTCACGGCGCGGCGCGTCCCGCGTGTCGCCGAGGCCGAGCTTCCCTTCGGCGCCGGCGGGCCCGGGTCGACCGCGCTCTCCGTCTCGGAGTTCGTGGCGCGGCTCGAGGAAACCCTTCGAGGTCGCTTTCCGGACGTCTGGGTACGAGGCGAGATCTCCGAATGGGGTATTCGAGGCGCCGGGCATGCTTATTTTTCTCTGAAGGATGGGCACGCGAAGATCGAGTGCGTGATGTGGGCCAGTGTCTGGAATCGGCTCCCGTTTCGGCCGGAAGTCGGAACCGAGTTCCTCGCGCACGGCTATCCGAACATCTACGCGCCTTACGGAAAGCTCTCGTTCGTCGTCTCCGAGCTTCAGCCTTACGGTGCCGGAGCCCTGCAGATCGCCTTTGAGCAGCTGAGAGCGAGACTGGCGGCCGAGGGGCTGTTTGATCTTTCGAAGAAAAGAAAGCTCCCCCTGTTGCCCCGGCGCATCGGCATCGTGACGTCGCTGGGAGGCGCTGCGATTCACGACATATTGAAAGTCCTCCGGCGGCGCTTCCCGAACGCGCACGTGACGATCTATCCGTCCCGCGTCCAGGGCGATGGGGCGCCGGAGGAGATCGCAGCTGCCGTCAAGGCCTTCTCGCGCGTCCCGGGCTCGGCCGACGTCCTGATCGTCGCGCGTGGCGGCGGGTCGAAGGAGGATCTCGCGGCCTTCAACGATGAGCGTGTCGTCCGCGCCGTGGCGGCGTCGTCGGTCCCGACGGTCTCGGCCGTGGGACACGAGGTGGACGTGAGCCTGACCGACCTCGCGGCCGACGTCCGGGCCGCCACGCCCTCGCAGGCGGCCGAGCTGGTCGTCGACCGGCGGGATGACTTCGAGGCGCGGCTCCTGGCGACGAGGAAAGACCTGATGAAGATTCTGAGAGGGAGGCTGGCCGAGGCGGACGGGGAGCTGAAAGGACTGCTTCTCTCGACGGGGTTCGCCGCATTTCCTTCGAGGGTCAACGCGGGAGAGGCTGAAGCAGACTCCGCTTCCGCGGAGCTGCTGTCGACTTTTCGAGCGCTCCCGCTTGCGTTCGGAGCGCGGCTGGCGGGGATGGACGAGCGGCTGCGCGGCTGGCCGGCGCGGGCGGCGTTTCCCCTCCTTCGAAGAAGCTCCGGGCAGCTTGCCGACGCGCTGGAGGAGCGGATGAAGGCGGTCTTCACCCGAGGTTCGGGCCTCCTCTCGACCCTCTCCGCCTCGCTCGACGCTCTCAGCCCTCTCAAGGTCCTCTCGAGGGGATACTCGGTGACGTACCGCGAGGGAGAGGAGAGTCCGCTTCGCGATGCCGGGAGGGTTTCCGCCGGAGACCTCCTGAAGATTCTTCTCGATCACGGCGAGGTTCGCGCTCGCGTGACGGAAACGAGGGTGCCCGATGACGAAGAGTAAGGCCGCTCCTCTCCCGAAAAACCTGACGTTCGAGAAGGCGCTCGCGCGGCTCCAGGAGATCGTCGGCGAGCTGGAGGACCCCGAGAAGGGGCTCGAATCGTCGCTCACCCTCTTCGAGGAAGGGATCGCCCTCTCCCGGTTCTGCCGAGGGAAGATCGACGAGATCCAGCGCCGCGTCGAGGTCGTCCTCAAGGAGACGCCCGAGGGGTTCGAGACGAAGGCGCTGGAAGAAGCCGGGGACGAGGAGGACGAGAAGGCGTGATCGCGCCGGCATCGCTCTCCGAGCTTCTCGAGGCACGGCGCGCGGAGGTGGAGCGGGCGCTCCTCACCGTCCTCCCGCCGGAAGGAGAGGAGCCGAAGGGGCTGGCCGCGGCGATGCGCTATTCGACGCTCGCGGGAGGAAAACGGATCCGCCCGGTCCTCTGCCTTCTCGCCGCCGAGGCGTGCCGCGCCCGGGAATCGCTCCCGCCGCGCGAAGAGCTCGCGGCGGCCGCGTCCGCGCTCGAGCTCTTCCACACCTATTCCCTCATCCATGACGACCTCCCGTGCATGGACGACGACGAGCTTCGGCGGGGCAAGCCGACCTGCCACGTCGTCTTCGGCGAGGCGACGGCGCTTCTCGCGGGGGACACCCTCCAGACTCTCGGTTTCGAGATCCTCGCGACGCGCCCGCGGGGCGATGCGTTCGCGGCGCGGCGGGCCGAGGCCGCCGCCCTCGCATCGCGCGCGCTCGGCCTCGACGGGATGGCAGGGGGCCAAGCCCTCGACCTCGCGGCGACGGACGCCCGCGGCATCGCCGATCCGGCCCCGCTCCTCCGGCGGATCCACGCTCTCAAGACCGGCCGGCTGCTCCGGACCTCCGTCGAGATGGGCGCGCTCTACGCCGGCGCGGAGAGCGCCGTTCGCTCGGCCTCCGCGGCGTTCGGCGAGCGGCTGGGACTCCTCTTCCAGATCGCCGACGACATCCTCGACGTGACGCAGGAGTCGTCGACGCTCGGGAAGACGGCGGGGAAGGACGCCGAGCAGCACAAGCTGACCTATCCGAACCTCTTCGGCCTCGACGGCGCGAAGGCCGAGCTCGAGCGCGCCCTCGCGTCGACGCTCGAGGCCGCCCGCGCCTTCGAAGGGCCCGCCGGCCCCCTCTCGGCCCTCGCGACCTACGTGGCGAGACGGGACCGATGAATCGAGTCGAGAAGCGTTCCTTGCGTTCCTCTCCCTCCGTGCCAAGATGAACGGGATCGTATGGATCCGGATGAATCTCCCGAACCAAAGCCTCCCCGACTAGCCGACGAGACCCGTTGGTACACGGAGCACACGGCGCTCCTCATCAGTACCTTCAAGTGGTCCTTCCTCGGGGCCGGCGCCGGGCTTTGCGTCGGATTCGGCACGAAGGCGTTCCTCTGGTCCCTGACGGCG
>JBBIPB010000126.1:0-6742 GCA_037443065.1 Acidobacteriota bacterium
CTGGAGCCGAAGCCCGGACTTGAACCGGGGACCTACTGATTACGAATCAGTTGCTCTACCAACTGAGCTACTTCGGCCCGACCAAAGGGAGGCGGAATATAGCGAAGGATCACGGGTCCGTCCAGGGGAGGTGCGGGAAGGCCAGCGGCCCGAGCTTTCGCTCCAGCTCGTAGACGACGTTCTCCCGTGCGTCGAGGGCGCGGTCGGTCAGCTCCTTCCGGACGGAAGGTTCGGGGATCCGCCGGATGGCCGCCTCGATCTCATCGAAGAGAGGCCAGGTCAGGGCGTGGAGCACCTCGTGGAACGCATGCCGCCGGAGAGCCGCAGTCGTCTCGCTCGCGACGACGCTGGCATCGAAGGTGATGAGCCAGACCTTCCGGTCCTCGGTCCCGCGGTAGGTGCGCTCGATATCGAGGATCCCGGCGTGAGTCCCCTCGGGCGCCGGGGAGACAACAAACTCGAGGTCGAGCTTCAGGCGCCTCTTGACGAAGGCGACCGCCCGCCTCACCCGTTCCGCCTCCCGTTGCCTGGTTGATCTCTTCATCGGCACCCCCGCCAGGGGACCGGTATTGTGCAGGACGGCGCCCTGCATGGCGCATCCCCCTCTTTGGGCTACCCTTCCGGCCGGATGTTCGATTCCCCGAAGCAGCCGCCCCGCCCCGGAGCCGTCGCCCTCACCGCACTCTTCTTCGCGGCATTCCTGGTCCGCGCGGGGGTCTCTTACGAGCTGTCCCCCCTCGGAATCTGGACGCTGCCCCAGCTCGACGCGCGGGAAAACCTCGTCTGGGCGCAGAGCCTCGCCGCGGGGGACTCCCGCTGGCCCTCCCCGCCGAACCACGGCGCTCTCTACCCTTACTTCCTCGCGGGGCTCCTCAAAGCGGCCGGCGGCTCGGTCGCCGCGGCCCGGCTCGCACAGGCCGCTCTTGCGGGGGCCACAGCGGTACTCCTCGCGCTCGCGGGCGCCCGCCTCTTCGGCCCGCGGGCGGGCCTCGCGGCCGGCGCTCTCTTCGCGCTCTCGGGCCCGGCGGCCTTCGTGGACGTTGCCCTCTGGGAGGAGGTGCTGCTTCTCCTTCTCTCCTCGGGAGCGCTCCTCGCCCTCGCGGCGGGCCGTTCCCTCGCGACGAGCGCGCTCGCGGGGTTCCTCCTCGGCCTCGCCTCCGGTTCGCGCCCGACGATGCTCCTCTTCGCCTTCGCAGGGGCACTGGCCGTTGCCCTCGACCGGTCGCGGCCGCGCCGGGTGGCGGCCGCCGGAGCGCTTCTCCTCGCCGCCGGCGTCGGCGTCGCTCCATTCGTCGTGGCCGCGTCGCACGCGTCGGGACGCTTCGTCTTCGTCCGCTCGTTCGGCGCGATCAACCTCTACATGGGAAACGACCCCGAAGGCGGCGGCGTCCAGAACGCGCGGCCGAACGGGGCCTGGAACCGGATCGTCTCCGCGCCGTACCGCGACGGGAAGACTCCGGCCGAGGAGGAGCGCTACTTTCTCCGGAAGACCCTGTCGCGGGCGGCAGCCGACCCCGCGGGGCTCGTGCGCGTCGTTCTCTCGAAGATGGTCTGGCTGACCCAGGCCGAGGAGCCTCGCGACAACCACAGCTTCGCGTTCTTCCGTGAGCGCTCGATGCTCCTGCGAGTCCTTCCCGGCTTCGGACTCGTCGTCGCGCTCTTCCCTCTCGGATTCCTCGCGGCCGTCCGCAACCATCTTCCACGAGCGCTTCCCGTGGCGTTTCTCGCGGCGGGCGCGCTCCCGGCGGTCGTTGCTCTCGCGGGCCTCCGGTACCGGATGCCGGCACTTCCGGCGGCCGCCCTCTTCGCCGGTCTCGGGGCGTCATTCATCTACGAAACGGCCCGCGCGCGCGGAGTTCGCGGCGCGGCGCCCCTCGTGCTCGCTTCGGCTCTCGTCCTCGGGGCGTCGCATCTCCGGAGGCACCCGCCGTCGCACGTCTTCGCGGAGGAGCTTTCTCTGGAAGGGAAATCGCTTGCCGCCCTGGGACGGTCCGCGGAAGCGGAGGAGTCGCTGCGGAAGGCCGCCCTCGCAGATCCCCGCTCGGGACTTCCCCTGGAAATTCTCGCCGAGCTCAGGATGAAGGAGGGGAAGACGGCCGAGGCGCGAGAGCTTCTCCTCAAGTCGGTCGCCCTCGACCCCGACTCGCAGACCGCCCTCGACACGCTCGGACAGGCGGAGGAGGCTCTCGGAAACCTTGCCGCCGCGATGGAGGATTACCGCCGTGCCCTGGCGGTCGCTCCCCTCTACATTCCCGCCCGGTACCGGTTCGGCAGGCTTCTTCTCGCAGAGGGAGACGCCGCCGGGGCGGCCCGCGAGCTGGAACTCGCCGCCCGGGACGCACCGGACGACGCCGACGTTCTTCTCCTCCTCGCATCGGTGCGAGGTGCCGAGGAACGGTTGACCGAGGCCATCGCGATCGCCCGGAAAGCGGCCGCTCTCGACCCGGGGCGCCCGGAAGCGTGGTTTCTCCTCGGAACGCTCGCTGCGGATGCCCGGGATCTCCCGACGCTGAAGGAGGCCCTCGACCGGGCGCGGCCTCTCGCCGGAGAGGGCGCGCCGCCCCGTCTCCTCCTCGTCGCGCGCCGCCAGCGTCTCGAGGGAAACCTCCGCGGGGCGCTCGAGACACTCGGGAGGCTTCTGAGCGAGCATCCCGAGTCGAAGATGGCCGCCGAGGCTCTCCTCGCGACGGCGCGGGAGGCAGGACGTGAGCGCGAAGCCGCCGCCTGGCTCGGGACGCTCCGGCGCCGCTGACACTCAGCGGGCGGCGAGCGCGATCTCGATCTCGGAGGGAGCGTCGGCGGTGAGCTTCTGGAAGACGAGGGAGCGGACCGCCGTGTCCATCTCGGGCGTCGTCGCGTCCAGCGCCCGCGCGGAGACGACCTTTCCCTCCGTGTCGAGCGTGACGCGATAGGAGACCGTCGGAGTCGACGCCGGCGGAGGGGGCGCGGCGACGCGCCGGAGAGACCATCCCCGGACGAACGCGTTGGCCACCGTGACGTCCCACGCAAGCGGTGCACGCGCCGCCCGGAGCACGGGAGCGGCTCCCGAAGGCGCCATCTCGTCCCGGGCGCTCGAGAGCACGGACTCGGAATGAGCCGCCGGCGCGGCGGCTCCGGCGACCGCGCCGGCCGTCTTCGCCCCGGACGCCGCGTCGCGGCGAGCAGAGAACGGCTCGGAGCGGGCGATCTCCGCCTTCGGTGGCTGCGGCCGGAACGGAAGCTCATCCATCACCGCATCCTTCTTTTCGGCGGACTTCTCGGCGGCCGCAATTCTCGACTTCTGCAGGGGCGCGTTCACGGATGGGGCGGCGGCCACGGCCTCTCGCGCCGGCGCGCGCGGGGCGGAAGGCTTCTGCGCGGACGGGGAGGAGGCTCCGCGCTCCCCGAAGAAGATCGCGACCCGTCCGTCGTTCTTCTCCGCGCCCGGTTCCTCCGCCTTCTGCCGGACGTTCTGGGTCCGAAGAACGCTCATCCCGATCAGGACGATGACGAAGAGCGCCCCGATCCCGCGCAGCATCGGGGGAGGCGGGAAGAGGCCGAGCCGATGCCAGACGGCGCCGATCCCCTTTCCACGCTCCGCGGTCCAGGCGTTCGTCCGGGCCGTGAGGCCGAGCGGCGGGGCGGGATCCGGAAGGGCGTTCAGCTTTCCGACGAGGGCCGCAAGCTCCTCGCGCCGGCGCACTGCGCGGGGATCGGAGGCGAGGATCTCCGCGAGGCTTCGCTCTTCCTCGGACGAAAGATCCCCGTCGAGGGACCGCGAAAGGAGCAGGTCGAGATCCTCGCCGGAGAGGCGGACGAGATCGGGTCGGGCGCTCACGAGAGGGCCTCCTTCAGGATTGCCCGCCCGCGGGCGAGACGGCTCCGAACGGTCCCAACGGGGACTTCGAGAACGGAGGCGACCTCCTCGTACGAAAGGCCTTCGAGGTCGCGCAAGACGACGGCTAGCCGGAACTCTTCCGGAAGGGCCGCGATGGCTTTCCGGAGCCGGCGGCGCTCCTCCGCGCGCGCCGCGTTCTCCTCGGGAGTGAGGCCGCCGTCCGCCAGGCCATCCACGAGGGAGAAATCAGGACCGTCGCCCCCGGGTCCCTCCGCGTCGAAGAGCGCGCGAAGCCGCGCGAGCGTCCCCCGCCGGTCCCGGACCCGGTTCAGGGCGATGGAATAGAGCCACGTCTTCAGCGACGACTCCCCCCGAAAACCGGAGAGGCCGCGCCATGCCCTGAGGAACGTCTCCTGGACGACGTCCTCTGCGTCCAGCGGCCCGACGAGACGGGCCGCGAGCGCGAAGACCATTCCCGAGTAGCGGCGGACGAGCGTCTCGAAGGCCGAGACGTCCCCTGCGAGGAACCGGGCGACGGCGCGCTCATCTCCGGCCGCCTCGTCGGGCCCCTCGGTGTGGCGCTCGGCCGGAACCACGGCAGCGATTCTCCCATGCCCTCCGCGGGGCCGGACGGTGGCGTAGGCGAGGATGCGCGCGGTCAACGGGGAGGCCTCCGGAACATTCGACCCCCTTCGCGGAGAAGAAGTTCCCGTCAGACGGACGGCCTCCCCGGCAGACCGCTCTACTGCTTTTCCCGAGGCGGTGCCGTCGGCGTCGGCGTCGGTGTGGGGATTGCGACCCGTTTGACCGGCGGGCGTGCCGTAAAGAGGAACGCCGAAGGCCCCATGCCCCGGGTGGCGGCCGAGGCCGCGTCGCCCAGGCTCACGGCGGGGAGCGGCATCCGCTGCGGCTCGGGCTCGCCGATGGTCAGAACGTCGCTGTCCCCGAGCTTGAGGATCGGCCTCACCGGGGTCTCGGGCTTCCGGCCCCCTTCGGGTGTCGGGTCGTCCTGGTAGGCGTAGACGTCGATCGCCTCCTTCAGGCCGATCAGCTTCGGCGTGACGATCGAGTTCCCGGTGACGATGAACGGTACGGCGCTCCTTGCGAGCACCTTGTCGGCGAGCCGCACCTCGAGGAAGGAGGAGGAGCTGTCCGGCGGAACGAGGAAGACGAGACGTCCCGCGTCCTCGCGAACGTACGTCACGACCCGGTCGCCCAGGCGGATCACGGCACCCGGGGGAGCGGGAAAGTGGACGGTGACCCGTCCGCCGATCGCCCCGACACGCGGCTCGAAACCCAGCGTCTCGACCCCCTGCGACAGGAGAGGGAGGGCCGCGGCGGCCGCGAGAACGGGGGGGAGAAGCCGTCCGATCCTCACGGAACCACTCTACGCTCTGCCCGCCGCCGCGGCAACGACATGAGAGGATGAGAGCCCCGTGGAGAGCCTCCCGCTCGCTGCTCTGATCGGCTTTCTCGCCGGGTTCATCGGCGCGATTCCGCCGGGGCCTCTGAACGTCAACATCCTGCGAAAGACGCTCCACGACCGTCGGCGGGACGCCTTCCGGGCCGCTCTCGGGGGGGCCGTCGTCGACGCTCTCATCTGCGGCGTGATCGGCCTCGGGTTCGGGTGGGCCATCCAAGCGGTCGTCTCGAACCGCTGGGTGCGCGGCTTCCTCGCCCTCTTCCTCGTCGTCTACGGGCTGAAGATCCTTCTCTGGGACCGTGCGCGCGAAGAGGCCGCCGAGCGTCTCGCCGCGGAGAACAACGACGTCTCTTGGGAGACGCCCCGACCCGCGGGGCACGCATCAAGGTTCCCGCTCTTGACGGGAGTCCTTCAGGGGGCCGCGAACCCGGCGCTCGTCGTCAACTGGACTCTTCTCATCAGCTTCCTCGTCTCCCACCGCCTCCTGCTGCCGCGGCCCCTGCCGGCCGGAGCCTTCGCGCTCGGAATCGGCCTCGGCGTCTTCGCCTGGTTCGCGCTCCTCATCGAGCTTCTCTCCACCGTCTCCGCGCGCACCGTCTGGGTGCGTCATTCGACGGCCGTCGCCGGGATCCTCCTGGTCCTCTTCGGCCTTTACTTCACGGCACGCTCGGTGGAGGCGATCCTTACGCGATGAGGGCGAGAAAACTGTTCACGGGCCTTCGCCTCTCGAGCCGTCTCGGCCTCGCGATGGCGGCGATCCTCGTCCTCGCAGGCCTGGTCGAAGCTCTCGTCTACCTCCGGACGCGGAACGAGACGCTCGAGGAGGCCGACGCCTCGTATCAGGGGCTCGCCAAGGCGATCGAGCTCGCCCAGACGCAGGTGGGAGAGAAGGGGTGGAAGGACGACCAGGTCCTCGCCGACCTTCGGCGAACGCTCGAGGCGCGCGGGCTGCGCGACGTCACGGTGACCGACGAGTTCGGAAAGCCCTTCCCGCCTGCGGCGCCGGGGCGACGGAAGACGAGGGGCGGCAAGTCATTCCTGATCTCCGGCTCGGTCGGAGAGGGCCCGACGAACCGGACGCTCGAGATCCCCGTCGTCCTGGAGGGGCGCTTCCTCGGCCGGATCAAGATCGACTACAACCTCGAGAACATCCGTGAGCAGCTCGCCGACAACTTCCGGCGGCGGCTCTTCGCCCTCCTCGGCGTCTTCGCCCTCGGACTCGCCCTGATCCTCGTCATCGTCCGAAACGCCACGCTTCCGATCGAGCGGCTCGCCGACGGGGCCGCGAAGGTCGCGGACGGGACTCTCGACGTCCGGGTCGACGTGGACCGCGACGACGAGATCGGGAGCCTCGCCGCGGCCTTCAATCACATGACGGAGCGCCTGCGCGAGCGGCACGTTCTCGAAGCCCGGCTCACGGCGGCCGAGAGGCGGGTCGAGATCGGCCAGCTCGCGTCCGGCCTCGCCCACGAGATCAAGAACCCGCTCAACGCCCTCTCCCT
>JBBIPB010000127.1:0-6342 GCA_037443065.1 Acidobacteriota bacterium
GGGATCGACCAGTAGAGGCAGGAGTTCGAGACGTAGATGCCGAGATAGGTCCCCTGGAGAACACCCACGCGGCTCATCGGCGTCCCCGCGGTGGTGTTCCACGAGTACCACTCCGGCTCCGGCGGAACCTCGACCGGGTAGTGAGCTCCGTCCCTCTCGTCGGCCACGGTCCACCTTCCGTTCGCACGCGTCATGACGAACGGGGACTTCTCGGCGAAGGACTCGAGGACCGGGACGTTGACCCAGATCTTCTTCTTCGGCGAGGGGAGGACCAGCTCCAGCCCCGAACCGAGCCCGGCCCGTGTCCGAGCGATCCGCCGGGCGGCCTCCTCGACGTGGGCGGCTGGGTCGACCCTCATGCCGCGGCAGAACAGCTCGATTTCCAGCTCGACGGGTTTCAGCAGTTTTCTCCCCTTGAAGCGCCCTTGCGCGCCGGGACGGATGGTACTCCCCATATCCGGCACTGATGCGTTTGCTTCAACCGCGTGAAAAACCCCACTCGATCAGGGATTTTGCGCGCCGTTCCACCCCGAATCCCTCTAAACCGCTCCTGATGCGTTGGCATCGCCCTTGCCCCGTTTTCGCCAATGGCGAAGGGAGGGTTCACGCTCATGACGCCGGCAACCTACGACGTGACCGACAGGCGGGAAGTTCTCCGGGCTCTGGCAGACGGCAGTCCCGCAGCCTTTGCTACGGATCAGGACGATCGGATCGTCTTCTGGAACCGCGGTGCCGTCCGCCTCCTCAACCGGGAGCCGGACGAGGTCCTGGGACGCAGGGCGCACCGCGTGTTCAAGGAACGGGATCTCTTCGCCCACGGCCTCCGCGGCGTGAACGTGACCCTTTTGATGATTCCGGGACGGCGCAGCCACCTCTTCACCGTTGTCCACATCCTCCAGGCTCTCGACGAGCAGGCCCTTCCTTCGGCCGCTCACACGGCGGCCTCCACCTCCTCCTCATCCCGGTCCTTCGCCCCACCCGTCCCCCTCCGGCTCGCCGTCCCGGATCGTCCTCCGCTCACCTGCCGCGAGCGGCAGATCCTCGAGTTGATCGCCACCGGCCTTCAGAACAAGGAGGTCGCACGCGAGCTGCAGATCAGCTCCGTCACGGTGCGAAACCACGTCCAGAACATCCTCGCGAAGCTGGACGTCCATTCGAAGCTGGAAGCTGTGTCGCTGGCCTACCGCCGGGCGTGGGTCGCAAGCCCGTTGCGCGCGGTCACGGTGTCTCCGTCCTCAGACATGGCTCTCTCGGCCGCGATCGCCTAGGGGCGCGAGACCGGCAGCTCCACGACGGCGGCCGTGCCCCCGCCGGCGGGGGTCTCGAGGCAGAGCGTGCCACCGTGCGCCTCGACGAGGCGACGGGCGATCGAGAGACCGAGCCCCGTCCCGCGGTGCTTGGTCGTGAAGAATGGTTCGAAGACCTTCTCGCCGAGGTCGAGCGGAATGCCCGGACCTCCGTCCGTGACGACGACGCGGCAGCGACCCGCTCCCGGGACGATCGTCACGGTGAGCGGCCCCCGTCCCCCGGTCGCCTGCGCCCCGTTCAGCAGCAGGTTGTGAAAGACGTCGCGGAGGAAGTTCGCATCCGCCATCAGCGTCACATCCGGCCCCTCGACACGGATCTCGAGGCCGGCGCACGCGGGGTCCGAAGCGAGAAGCGCCGCCGTTTCGCGCAGGAGGGCCCGGAGTGGGAGACGCGAGAAACGGGGCTCTCGCGGCCTGGCGAACTCGAGGAGGTCCTGGACGAGGGCGTTCAGCCCTTTCAGCCGTTCGAGAACCTCGGTGAGGATCTCGCGATCGGGCGCGGCGGCCGGAAGCCGGTCGCGGAGGACCTGGATGGCCCCGCCGATTCCCGCGAGGGGATTCTTCACCTCGTGTGCGACCACGGCGGCCATCGTTCCGAGGCGCGCGAGCGCTTCCTGCACGACGAGCTTTTCCTCGGCCTCCTTCCGGTCCGTCACGTCGACCGAGACGGCCACCGCCCCCGCGACCGCACCTCCGCGACCGCGGAGCGGGACGTAGTGGTTCTCCCACCAGCGCCCGCTCGCCTTTCCCCCCGCCGTGAACGTCTCGCCCGAAAGCACACGCCGCGTCTGCTCGACGGCCCACTCTTCCGACCCGAAGATCGAGACGACCGGCCTGCCGACGACATCGGTCGTGTCGGAAAGGAGCGCGCCGAGCGGCTGCCCTTCGGCGAAGGTGATCCGGCCGTCGGCATCGAGGCGGAGAAGGAGGACCGGCACGCTCCGGAGAACGAGCGTGAGGCGTTCTTCGGCTGCCTTTCTGCGGGAGATGTCGTGCGCGATGGCCGAGGCGCCGGTGATCCGCCCGTCGGTGTCGCGGACGGGCGAGACGCGGAGGACGACCCAGACCTCTGTCCCGTCCGGCCTCGGAAGACGCATCTCGATGTGATCCAGCGTCCGGCCGGCCGCGATCCGGGAGAGAAGCCCCTCGAAGTCGTGGACGGCGGCCGGAACGAGGTCGCCGAGGCGCCGCCCCGAGACTGCGGCCGCCGGGAGGCCGAAGAGGCGCTCCGCGCCGGCGTTGAAGCTCGTGACGGTGCCGTCGAGCGCTGCCCCGAGGATCGCCTCCTCGGACGACTCGACGATGGCCGAGAGGTGCTCGATCACGGCGTCCCGGCGCTTTCGCCACGCGATGGCGCCGGCCAGAGCCCAGAGGATCGCGATGGCGCTCAACCGGTCGACGAGAACGACGGCGGGCGGCACGGCCGCACTCCCGGAGAGGACGACGTCGAGGAAGATGCAAAGCGTCGCCGCAGACGCGGTCCAGACGGCGTACCGGGCGCCCGGCACCCAGAGACCGACGAGAACCGGAACGGCGTAGAGGATCCCGTCCAGATAACCGAGGGGCGTCAGGAGGTCGACGACGAAGACGGCGGCGAGCGAAAGGATCCCGACGACGCCCGCGGCGAGGCGCCTCGCAAGTGGAAACGGGTCGGTTTTCAGGCTGCTCACGGGAAAGCCCGGGGGATCGTACCGGTTCGGGTATGAATCCTGCACGCCGGAGAGGCGGGAGAGTCTGCCGATGCCCCCGGAGCCCCACGACACGAAGCCCCTCCTCCTCGTCGCGGACGAGGACCGGCTTCTCCGCTGGTCCCTCGGGCAGAAGTTCGCGTCTGCGGGTTGGGAAGTCCTGGAAGCCGGGGAAGGGCTTCAAGCTCTCCGGGCCGCGGGTGGCCGGCCGGTCGAACTCGCCCTCGTGGCCGCCTCGCTTCCCGACCTCGACGGCGCGACGCTCGCCGCCGAGCTTTTCGAAGCCCACCCGGGTGCCCGGGTCGTCCTGATGACGTCGGGCGAGCGCCCCGGCAGCGTCGCGCCGTGGGCCGGGGGGTGGCCGCTCCTGGAGAAGCCATTCGATCTCGACGAGCTGGTCTCGTGGGCGTCGTCTTTCCACGCCGCTTCGAGATAATGACGGGATGGCACGCTCACGGATCCTGGTCGTCGACGACGAGCGGCTGATCCGCTGGACGCTTCGGGAGCGGCTCGAGGAGGCGGGCTACGCCGTCGTGGAGGCCGCCACGGGGACGGAGGCGCTGGCCCTCGCGGACGAAGGAGCCGACCTCGTCCTCCTCGACTTCAAGCTCCCCGACATCGACGGCCTCGACGCGCTCCGGCAGATCCGCGAGCGGCATTCCGACATGCTGGTCATCCTCATCACGGCGCTTGCGACCGTCGAGAACGCCGTCGAGGCGATGAAACGGGGCGCCTGGCACTACCTGAACAAGCCGATCGACCTGGACGAGCTGCTCCTGCTCGTCGGGAAGGCCCTCGAGACGACGCGCCTCCGGCGCGAGGTGAAGAGCTTCCGCGCGAAGGAGTCGGCGGGTTTCTCCTTCGACCGGATCATCGGCGAGTCCCCCGCGATGCGCGCCGCCAAGGAGCTGCTCCGGAAGATCGCGCTCTCCCCGGCCTCGACCGTTCTCCTCGTCGGCGAAAGCGGTACGGGGAAGGACCTCGTCGCGAAGGTGATCCACTACGAGAGCGCGCGTGCGGACGGCGTCTTTCAGAACATCACCTGCTCGGCGCTCCCGGAGTCGCTCCTCGAGAGCGAGCTCTTCGGACACGAACGCGGCGCCTTCACGGACGCCAGGCAGCAGAAGCCCGGCCTACTCGAGCAGGCAGATGGCGGGACGGTCTTCCTCGACGAGATCGGCGAGATGACGCCCGCCCTGCAGGCGAAGCTCCTCCGGTTTCTCGAGGAGAAGGCGTTCCGGCGCGTGGGCGGCACCGCCGACCTCCGCGTCGACGTCCGCGTCATCGCCGCGACGAACCGGAACCTCGAGGAGCACGTCCGCTCCGAGCGCTTCCGCGAGGACCTCTACTACCGCCTCCGCGTCCTCCCCGTGACGCTGCCGCCGCTGCGCGAGCGAACGGGGGACGTCGCCCTTCTTGCCTCGAACTTCGTCACGCAGTTCGCGCGCGAGTTCAAGAAAGGGGTCTGGGGCCTGACGGCCGACGCCGTCCGGCGGCTCGAAACCTACGGCTGGCCCGGAAACGTGCGCGAACTGAAGAACGCGGTCGAGAGGGCCGTTCTCCTGGCCGAGGGGGAGCGGCTTTACCCGGAGGACTTCCTTCTCGGCGGTGCCGGCGGCGGCGGCAGCGACAGGTTCCGGCTTCCCCCGGCGGGAGTCGACCTCGAGGAGGTGGAGAAGGATCTCGTCGTCCAGGCGCTCCGGCGGACCGGCGGCAACCAGACGCAGGCGGCGAAGCTCCTCCACCTGAACCGCGACCAGATCCGCTACCGGGTGGAGAAGTTCGGGCTCGAGAAGCTGGAGCCGGCGGACCGCTGACGCGCGGGATTCTCCCTTGCCCGTGCGGGCCGGACGCGGTGACAAAATCGCTTCCATGAGCCGAATCGATCCGCACTCCTACGCCGGCGAAGCCCAGCCGCGCGTCGTCCACCTCGATCTCGACCTCGCCGCCGACTTCGACCGCCACGTCCTCTCCGGCACGGCCGTCCTCACCCTCGGAACGTCGTCGGAAGGGGCTTTCGACCTCGACACGAAAGGACTCACGATCCACGAGGTCCGGGCGGAGAGCGGCGCGGCCGTGCCGTTCTCCCTCGCGGACGAAGAGCCGATTCTCGGACGAAAACTCTCGCTCGCGCTCCCTTCGGGGACGCGGAGCGTCTCGATCCGGTACGAGACCTCACCCGAGGCCGTCGCTCTCCAGTGGCTCGACCCGGCGCAGACGGCCGGAGGGAAGCACTCCTTCCTCTACAGCCAGTGCCAGGCCATTCATGCGAGGACGGTGATCCCGGTTCCCGACACGCCGGCCCGCCGGGTCACGTACCGCGCCGCTCTCACGCTCCCCCAGCCGTTGACGGCTGTCATGTCGGCGGGGCCGGCCGGCCACCGCCCGGGGCCGCACCCCGGGACACGGACGTTTCTCTTCGAGATGCCGCAGCCGATCCCGACGTACCTCTTCGCCCTCGCGGCGGGCCCGATCGCGGCACGCGACCTCTCGCCGCGCTCCCGCGTCCACGCCGAGCCGGAGGTCGTCGACCGCGCCGCGCGGGAGTTCGACGGCGTCGAGTCGATGATCCGGACGGCCGAGGGGCTCTTCGGCCCGTACGGCTGGGACCGGTACGACATGCTCGTCCTCCCCCCGTCGTTCCCCTACGGCGGGATGGAGAACCCGCGGATGACCTTCCTGACCCCGACCGTCATCGCGGGGGACAAGTCCCTCGTCGACGTCGTCGCACACGAGCTGTCCCACTCCTGGACGGGAAACCTCGTCACGAACGCGACGATGGACCACTTCTGGCTGAACGAGGGGGCGACGACCTGGGCCGAGCGCCGGATCCTCGAGGCGCTCCACGGCCCCGAGGCGGCCCTCCTGTCGTGGGCCACGGGAGAGACGGCGCTTTCCCTCGCCTTCGAGCGCTTCGGCTCCGCGTCTCCCCTGACGAAGCTCCGGACCGACCTTTTGGGTATCGATCCGGACGAGGCCTTCTCGTCGATTCCCTACGAGAAGGGGGCGCGCTTCTTCGCCCTCCTCGAGCGGACGGCGGGACGGGACCGGTTCGACCGGTTCATCGGCGACTACATCGCGCGTTTCCGATTCACGTCGATCACGTCCGAGACGTTCGTCGCCTTCCTCGACGAGAAGCTGCCGGGGCTCTCCGGCGAGATCCACGCGGCCGAGTGGCTTTACGAAACCGGCCTTCCGAAGAACACGCCGACGTTCCACTCGGCGCGCCTCGCGGAGCTGAAGGAGTTCGGGGCCCGCTTCGCGACCGGCGCGCGTCCGGACGCGCGGGCCCTCGCGCGGATGACGCCCGCGGAGATGCTCGTCTTCCTCCAGCACGTCCCGCGGCC
>JBBIPB010000128.1:0-6326 GCA_037443065.1 Acidobacteriota bacterium
GACGTAGTAAAGCCCTCGCGTCCGGAACTTCTCCCGGTCGCTCATCCGGTCGAGGCGGGACAGCGCGTCCTCGAAGGTCTTCTTCGCCTCCTCCCGCCGCCCCTGATTCTGGTAGGCGGCCGCGAGGCCCGCGTAGGCGCGACCCATGTTCGGATCGGTCCGGATCGCCTTCTCGTAGCCGCGAATCGCCTCGTCCCACTTCCCGGCGAAGGAGGCTTCCTGCGCGAGCGCATAGTCGTGCGCCGCGTCGAAGGACCCGGCGGTGTAGGTCTCCGCGGCGGCGATCCGCACCGACTCCGGCGTCTGGTCGCCGAGCGCCCCACGCACCTTCGAAGCCAGTTTCGCGATCGCTCCGAGGACGGCGTTCTTCCCGTCCGCCTTCTCCTCGGCCGAGACGATCGGCTTGCCCGTCATCGCGTCCTCGGCCCGAACGGAGACCGTGTAGCCCGAACCCGACGGCTCGACGGCGCCCCCCATCACGACGCTGACTCCCTCGCGGGCCGCGACGAGACGGGCGAGCGGTTCGGGAAGGCCCGACGCCCCCGGCTGAAGCTGGGCTCCCACCTTGCGGGCAGTACCCCGGTTGTACGTCGTGATGAACGCGGCGTCCTCGAGGGCGATGTTGAACGCCGCCTCCAGGGTCCCGTCGAAGACGGGATCGCCGGTCTTGTTCTCGAAGTCCGCGATCAGGACTGAGCGGGCCGGTCCGGCCACCGGCCGAGCGGCTGGCCGGCGCTTCAGGAGCCAGGAGACGCCCGCCACGGCGACCGCCACGACGACGAGGAGGGACGCGGCCAGAAGCATCCACCGCCGGCGCTGCAGCTCGTACCGGACCGTCGTCCGGAAGGTCGTGGCGTCGAGGTCCGCGAGGATCTCGGGGACCGACTGGTAACGAGCCGCCGGGTCGACCGCGAGGCAGCGCTCGAGGATCTTCTTCAGGTAGGCGGGAATTCCTGGATTGAGATCGGTGACCGGCTTGGGCGCCGTCGTGAGGCGCCGCATCATCACCTCGTAAACGGAGCCGCCGGAGAACGGCACCTGCCCCGTCGCCATCTCGTAGAGGATCACGCCGAGGGAGTAGATGTCCGCGCGCTTGTCGACGGCCTGGCCCCGGACCTGCTCGGGGGACATGTAGGCCGGAGTGCCCATCACGGCACCCAGCTCCGTCATGGCCGTCCCGCCGAGGTTCTTCGCGAGGCCGAAGTCCGTCAGCCAGACATGGTCCGAGGCGTCGACCATGACGTTCTGCGGCTTCAGGTCCCTGTGAACGACCCCCTCGTCGTGGGCGGCCGCGAGCCCGTCGCAGACCTGCCGGAAGAGGGCGACGAGGCGGGGCACCGGGAGAGGGCCCGTCTTCTTGAGGAGGTTCGAGAGGTCATCTCCCTCGACGAACTGCATCGTCAGGAAGCGGACTCCGTCCGCCTCGCCGAGGTCGTAGACCCTGAGGACGTTCTTGTGAGTGACGCGGCTCGAGAGCTGGATCTCGCGCTTGAAGCGGTCGAGGACGGACGGGTCGGCGGCGATCTCCGGCCGGATGATCTTGAGGGCGACCTCGCGGCTCAGCTCCTCGTCCCGGCAGAGATAGACCGCTCCCATTCCGCCCCGGCCGAGAAGCTTCACGACCCGGTAACGCGAGCCGATCTCGGTCCCTTCGGGGAGCACGGCGAGGCCGGAAATCGACGAGGAGAAACCGGCCGTCCGCTTCTTTCCCGCCGCGGACGGAGGAGCCGTGACGTCGACCGCCGGCTCTGAAGGCGGGGCCGCCAGCTTCCCAGAGGAAGGCGAGTCCATCGTCTTCCCGTGGATCGACAGGTCCGACGGGTCCCGGCCGCACGTGGGGCAGTACGCCGCGCCGGACGCAACGGGGTTCGCGCAATAGGGACAGGAGACTTTCGCTGCTTCCAGACCGCGCCTCGAAAACGATTGTAGCTAAACGGTCTCAGCTTTCCGGGGCGCTCGGAACCGCTTCAGTCATAGGAAGAAAGCAGCTGCTTGGCCTGCGCCCGGGCTGCCGGTCCGACGGAGACCCCCGCGAGCATCCCGGCGATCGCCTCGATCCGCCCCTTCTCGTCCAGCTCGGCGACGCGGGTTCGCGTCCGGCCCGCCGACGTCTCCTTGGTGACGAGGAGATGCCGCTCCCCCGCCGCCGCGACCTGCGGCAGGTGCGTCACGACGAGGACCTGCTCGCGGCGGGAGAGGGACCGGAGCTTCCGACCCACGGCCTCGGCCGTCGCGCCCGAGACCCCGGCGTCCACCTCGTCGAAGACGAAGGTCCGGACGGGGCCGCCGCGCCGCGGACGCCCGCCGCCGAGCCGGATCTCCTCTTCCGCGAGCGATGCCGCGAGGGCGAGCTGGACGCGCGCCAGCTCCCCTCCCGAGGCGATCTTCGGGAGCGGCCGGGGGGGCTCGCCCGGGTTCGGCGCGAACGAGAAGGAGACGACGTCGATGCCATGGGTGGCGCAGGCGACGCGCTCGCCCCCCGCCGAAAAAGGGCTCTCCGCGTCCGCCTTTCGCGACACGGAGACGTCGAAAGCCGCTTTCGGAAACGCGAGGTCGGAAAGATGGGCCCGGACCGCCTTCGCGAGGCGCGGGGCCGCCGCCGCCCTCGCGGCGGAAAGCTCCAGGGCCGCCTTCCGGTAGATGTCGAACGCCTCGCGGGTGGCTTTCTCCGCCTTCGCGACCGCTCCTTCGAGATCCGACAGCTCCTCCCGTTCTCTTCCGATCCCTTCGCGGAAACGGAGAATGTCGCCGATCGCCGGGCCATACTTCCGCTTGAGGCGTGCGAGTGCGTCGAGCCGCTCGGCCACGAGAGCGAGACGCGCCGGATCGGCCTCCAGGCGCTCCAGCCGGCGAGAAGCCGTGGACGCCAACTCCGTCAGCTGATCGACGGCCTCGGTCAGGTCGGAGACATTCGATGAGAAGGAGGGATCGATCTCTGAGAGGGTCTGGAATGCGCGACGGGCGGCCGAGGCGGCCGCGATGGCTCCCCTCTCGTCGGATTCCAGCGCGTCGACCGCCGCGGAGAGAAGCTGGCCCACTTTCTCGACGTTCGAGAGCATCGCTCTCTCGGAGGAAAGGCCCTCGTCTTTCCCCTCCTCCGGCTTCACGGCGTCGATCTCGCGGATCTGGAACTCCAGAAGCTCGAGCTTTCGGGCGCGGTCGGCCTCGGCCGCCCTCAGGCGCGAGAGGTCCGCCTCGCACGAGCGCCACGCCCGGTGAAGAGCCGCCGTCCGGGAGACCTCATCCGGAAGCCCCGCGTAACGGTCGAGCAGCTCGCGCGGCGCCGAAGGGTCGAGCAGTTCGCGCGCCTCGGCCTGTCCGTAAAGGACGAGGAGGCGGGGAGAGAGGTCGGCGAGCGTCCGGACCGCCGCGGGCGAGCCATTCACAAAGAGCCGCCCCTTCCCGCCCGGCGCGACCTCGCGCCGGATGACGACCCCGCCCGTCTCGTCCCGGAGGCCCGCATCGGAGAGCGCCTCGAGGACCGACTCGTCGTCGGAGTCGAAGGCCCCCTCCACGACGAGCTTATCGGCCCCCGCCCGGACGAGCGTCGCGTCGGCCCGGTCGCCCGACAGAAGCGACAACGCATCGACGACGAGGGACTTTCCCGCCCCCGTCTCCCCGGTCAGGACAGTGAGCCCTTCCCCGAACGAGACTTCTACGTCCTCGAGGACGGCGAGGTCGCGGACGCGGAGGGACTTGAGCAACGCCTCAGGCCCGGCGGCGCGCCGGCCGGCGCTCCCGCGCACGCCCTTCGAGGCGGTCCTTCAGCCAGCGGAGCGTCAGGGCGAGGCCGAAGGCCGTAGCCCCCGGGGCGTGGCCGGCGTGCTCGTTTTCGTAGTTCGCCGTCGCCGCGATGTCGAGGTGCGCCCACGGCGTCTTCGGGTCGACGAACTCCTTGAGGAACATCGCCCCGTTGATCGATCCTCCCCAGCGCCCGCCGGTGTTCTTGAAGTCAGCCCAGTCGGACTTGATGTTCTCCTTGTAGTCCTCCCAGAGGGGAAGGCGCCAGAGGCGCTCGTCCGTCCGCTCCCCCGCCGAGACGAGCGCGCGGGAGAGGGCGTCGTCGTCCGTGAAGACGATCGCCGCCTCGAGGCCGAGGGCGACGAGAGCCGCCCCCGTGAGCGTGGCGTAGTCGAGGATCGCCGAGGGCTTCCACTCCTTCGCGTAGTCGAGCGCGTCCGCGAGGATGACCCGCCCCTCGGCGTCCGTGTTGTCGATCTCGGCCGTCTTCCCGTTTCGGAAGCGGACGATGTCCCCCGGCTTGTAGGCCGAGCCGGAGGGGAGGTTCTCGGTCAGCGGCGCGATCGCGACGAGGTTGACGGGGAGCTTCAGGTCGGCGGCCGCGAGGACGGTCCCGACGGCCGTGGCCGCTCCCATCATGTCCCATTTCATCTCCCCCATCTTCTCGGCCGGCTTGAGGGAGATGCCGCCGGCGTCGAAGGTGACCCCTTTCCCGACGAGGGCGACGGGGGGGTCGTCCTTCTTTCCGCCGCGATACTCGAGCGCGACGAGCCGGGGCTCTTCCGCCGATCCGCGACTCACCGCGAGGAGGCCCCCCATCTTCTCGTTCTTCATCGCTTCCCTGTCGAGGACGGTGATCTTCAGCTTTCGTTTCGCCGCTTCCTCCTCGACGCGCGCGGCGAAGACCGACGGCGTCATGTCGCAGGCGGGCGTGTTTCCCAGCTCGCGGACCAGCTCCGCCGCCGCAGCCACCATCGAGGCCCCGGTGGCTTCCTTGGCTGCCGTCCGCGGGTCGAGTCCCTTCCAGGGGCCCCGGTCCGGCGCGAACCAGGCCGAGGCCAGGGGAGAGGGCTCCTTCTCCCCCGTCTTGTAGGTCTTGAAGTCGTAGTCGGCGAGGGCGAGGTTCCGAAGTAGGAAGTCGCGGCTTTCCGCCGGGTCCATCCGCTGAAGCCGGAACGGGAAGTCGACCTCGGCCGAGGTCTCGCCGTTCTTCGCGACGAACCTGAGGGACGAACGGAGAAGGCCGCGCGCCTTTCGCGGGGAGATCTCGGCGCTCTTGCCGGCTCCGAAAAGGTAGAGACGGCGGGCTGGCCCGGCTTCGCCGAGGGGGATCGTGCAGGACGTCCCGTCGCCGCCTATTTTCGCCGGCGCGTGCCGTGCAGCTTCCTCGGCCAGCGGCTTCGGGAGCATCCCGAAGTCGGGGGCGTGCTCCTTTCCGGTGAGGCAGAAGGCGACGATGGCGTCCGGCCGGGGGCTTTTCGTCCGGGATGGGCTCAAAATCTTCACGGGATCTCCTCGAAGTTCGTAATCCGGAGGCGTTCGAAGTCTAGCGCGCGGGCTAGACTCCGCGCATGCGCGAACCCGTCAGCCAGACCTCCCTCCCGGGACTGCCGCCCCCGCGTCGCGGAAAGGTCCGCGACGTCTACGACCTCGGAGACCGGCTCCTGATCGTCGCAACCGACCGGATCTCGGCTTTCGACGTCGTCCTCTCCCCAGGGATTCCGGACAAAGGGGTCCTCCTCACGCGCCTCTCGACCTTCTGGTTCCGGAAGTTCGAGAGCGTCGTGACGAACCATCTCCTCGAGACCGAGGCGGCCCGCTTCCCGGCACCCCTCGACGCCGAAAAGCCTCTCCTCGACGGACGCGCGGTCCTCGTCCGGAAGTGCCGCGTCGTGCCGTTCGAGTGCGTGGCGCGCGGCTTCCTCGCCGGCTCGGGCTGGAAAGACTACCGGACGGCCGGCGAGGTCTGCGGTCACAAGCTGCCGCCGGGGCTTCGCGAGGCCGACCGGCTTACCGAGCCGATCTTCACGCCCGCCACCAAGGCCGAGAGCGGGCACGATCTGAACATCTCCATCTCGAAGATGGCCGACGTGCTCGGCGCCGAGCTGACTGCGAAGCTGAAGGAGCTGACCCTCGGCATCTACGCACGGGCGGCAGCCTACGCCGAGTCGCGCGGAATCCTCCTCGCCGACACGAAGTTCGAGTTCGGCCTCGACGACGGCGGCAATCTCGTCTGGATCGACGAGGCTCTCACCCCTGATTCGTCCCGCTTCTGGCCGCGCGGAAGCTGGCGCCCGGGGGGCTCTCCCCCCTCGTACGACAAGCAGTTCCTCCGCGACTGGCTCGAGAAGTCGGGGTGGAACAAGACGCCTCCGGCGCCCGTCCTTCCGACCGATGTCGTGGCGGGGACCTACGCGCGGTACGTGGAAGCGTTCGAGACGCTGACCGGAGAGCGATTCGGGGGCTGAGAACGAATCCGTCGCAGGTTCAGTGCCCGACGGGCTCGTCGGCGAAGTCCTCGGTCGAGAATTTCTCCTCGGGGCCGAGCTTCGCCATCTCCATCTTGACGAGTTTCTGGTGGTGGA
>JBBIPB010000129.1:0-6242 GCA_037443065.1 Acidobacteriota bacterium
GCCCGCTTCGTGACGGCCACGTTCGCCTTCAGCTCGCTCGCGAGATGGCTGGCGGCCCAGCCCACCTCCATGGAGTGCTGCAGGACGCTCTGTCCGTAGCTCGACCGGAACTTGAGCCGCCCGAGGAGCTTGATCACCTCTGGGTGGAGGTCGGGGATGCCGAACTCGTACGCCGCGGCCTCGCCCGCCTGCTTGATGACCTCCCAGAGCTCCGACCGCACCTTCTCGACGACCTCCTCGATCCGGGCCGGGTGGATTCGCCCGTCCTGGATCAGCCGCTCGAGGGCGCGGCGCGCCACCTCGCGGCGGATCGGGTCGAAGGAGGAGAGGATGACGGCCTCGGGCGTGTCGTCGATGATGATGTCGACGCCCGTCGCGGCCTCGACGGCGCGAATGTTCCGCCCCTCGCGGCCGATGATCCGCCCCTTCATCTCGTCCGACGGGAGGTCGAGGACCGAGACGGTCGTCTCGACGACGTGGTCGGACGCCATCCGCTGCACCGTCATCGCGAGGAGCCGCTTCGCCTTCTGCGTCGCGTTTTCGACGGCATCCTCCTCGATCGCGCGGATGAGGCCGGTCGCCTCGAGGCGCGCCTCGTTCTCGAGCTCGCGAACGAGGCCGCGCTTGGCCTCTTCGGCCGTGAGGCCGGCGATCTCCTCGAGCTTCCGGCGGTGTGCCGAGAGAAGCTCCTCGGCCGCCTTCGCCGCCTCGGCCTCGATCTCCCCGATCCGCGTCTCGCGCTTGTCGAGGTTCTTCGTGCGGTTCTCGGAATCCTGCTCGCGCTTCTCGACGACGGCGAGCTTCCTGTCGAGGGTCTCCTCCTTCTGGAGGATCCGCTTCTCGAGGTCGGTCAGCTCGCTGCGGCGCCGGCTCGACTCCAGCTCCATCTCCTCGCGCGCCTTGAGGAGGCGTTCCTTGGCGTCGAGCTCGGCCCGCCGGGCGGCGGCCTCGGCCTTCCGGGCCTCGGCCTCGGCGGTCAGCCGGGCCGCCTCGGCGGTTTTCTTCGCTTCGAGCTCGGCCTCCGCCTTCAGGACGTCGGCCGCGCCCTTGGTCTTCAGGACCCAGAGAAAGAAGGCGACGAGGCCGACGAGGACGACGGCCTCCAGGATCGCCAGGATGATTTCGATCGTCACGGGCGTCTCTCCCTCGCTGATTCCGTCCGCGGGGAGGGACCCGGTTCGAGAGGGTCAGACGCGATTCCGGACTCTGCTCCCGGTCGTGGATTCGAAGAAAAGGCCCCCGCCTCGGCCGTGTGGGCGCAGTCGATTGAACCCTGTGAAATGCAGGGCGGAGCCTTCAGGGCGTCCCATTAGTTCCCCCGAAGGGGCGTCACAGGGAGGCCCGTCAACGAAAGCTCCTCGACGCTTGTATCGGTTCAAGGACATTTGCCCATTCACGCGCCGCGCAGGGCGCCTATCGATTCGTCTCCGGTCCTCGCCGGAACGCCACCGGGAGAAGAGCCCAGGATCTCGTCCAACCTCTCGACGAGGCGCGTGGCCCGCCGGGCGACGCGCGCCGGATCCCCCTCCGAGAGTCGGACTCGGTACTGGTAGTAGTCGTCTGCGATGTTCAGGGCCGCCAGGATTGCGATTTTCGCCGCGTCCACCGTGGCCGCCTCCTGCGCGACCTCGCGCATCTTGCGGTCGACGAACCGGGCGAGATCCTCGATGTACTCCTGATCCGCCGCGGCCCGAACCGAGTAGGTCTGGCCGTAGATCTCGACCTGGGTGGCCTGCGTCGGTTTCATCATGTCGTCCGAGAGCCCCCGTTCGGAGGCCCGCGGCGAGAATAACACGCCGATTCAGCGCTTTGCGGCCTGCGCGGCGCCGTTACGCGCTCTCGAGCGAGGCGATCAGGCGCTCGATCCGGGTCCGCAGCTCGACCCGCTCGGCCTCGTAGGCCTTGAGCCGCGCCGCGGCGTCGTCCGCATGCGAGGCGGCCTTCTTCGCGTCCGCGATCTGCCCCTCGAGCGCCACGCGCTCGGCCGCTGCGGCGGCGGCCGCCGCCTTCAGCTTCCCGTTCTCCTCGAGGACCGACTTGAGGCGCGTCGCGAGTGCCTCGACCCGCCTTTCGAGCTGGGCGAAGACGCTCTCGAGCGGATCGAGATCCGCGGACTTCTCGGACTTCCCTTTCGACGCATTCGTCACGTTTCCGTCCTCCGTTCAGGCGCCCGGTCCCGGAATGCCGTCCACCTTCGTCTCCTTCATCGCGAGGAGGCGCCCGGCGGCGGCGTCTCGCCACCCGTTGATTTCCTCGCGCGCGAGGGACCGCGACGGCGATCCGAATCGCAGCGTCATCGTCGTCTTCACGAATCCGTCCGGCACGCCGGCTCCGCGGTACCGCCCCTTCGCCTCCACGGTCAGAAGCTCGGGCGGAGCGCCGTCGTGGACGCGCTTCTTCAGTTCCCGCCACGGCACCGCGAGCGGGTGCGTCACCGTCAGGTCCACGTCGCTCCCGGGGAGCTTCGGCGGCGCCGCGACCGAGTCGGCGGGCGGGGGAACGCGCGCCGCGAGGAGACCAAGGTCGAGATCCGCCACGACGGCGCCCGGGAGGTCCCACGCGGCTCCGAGCGACGACGCGAGGACGCCGACCCAGCCGAGCCGGGACGCGTCATGGGATAGGACCGCCGCCGAGCGGCCGGGAGAGAGAAACGGGAGAGATTCTTCTTCGAAAGAGGGATCCGGAAGGCCGAGGCCGCGGAAGAGGGCGGTGACAGCTCCCGAGCCGTCGTAGAAATCGACGTCCCTGGCCTCCTCGGACCAGTGACGCCGCCGCTCACCCGCGAGAAGGAACACCGCGCGTCGGTCCTCCCGAATTCGCTCCTCGAGGCATCCCGTCGTCCCGATCCGCCCGTAGGCGTGGCCGATCTCGAAGAGGCCGAGATCGCGGATCCCGCGGCGGACGTTGTGCTGCGCGCTCTGGAGGAGGCCGATGACCGGCGTGGCGCGCATCGTCGCGTAGGGCTCGGCCAACGGGTTCTCGAGGACGACGGGGGTGCCAGGCGCTGCGTTCTCGAAGGGCCGGTTCTCCTCGGCGGAGACGAAGGAATAGGTCGACGCCTCGAGAAGCCCCTCGGCGACGAGGAGGTCGCGGACGCGGTCCTCGAAGGCGAAGGCCCGTTTCTCCTTCGCCGGGACGTACGGCGCCGGGAGCGTCTCCGGAAGGCGGTCGTACCCGTCGCAGCGGATGACCTCCTCGACGAGGTCCACCTCGGCTTCCACGTCGACCCGCCACGACGGGACGGAGACACGGAGCGTCCCGTCCCGCAGGACCGGCGCAAACCCGAGCTCCCGGAGGATCTCCTCGCAGCGCACCTCCGGGATCGCGATCCCGAGGAAGGCGTGAAGGTGACTGACCCGGAGCGTCAGGGGCCGGGCGGTGCGCTTTGCGGGGCGAACGTCGATCACGCCCCCGGCGACCGACCCGCCGCCGCCTTCGACGATGAGCCTCGCGGCGCGGTCGAGGCCGTCGATCGTCGCCTCTCCGTCCGTCCCGCGCTCGAAGCGGTGGGAGGCGTCCGTGTGCATCCCGAGGAGGCGCGCCCCCCGGCGGACGACGCTCGGGTCGAAGTGCGCCGACTCGAGGAGGACCCGCGTCGTCCGATCCGAGATCGCGGTCTCGAGGCCGCCCATGATCCCGGCCAGGGCCACGGGCTTCTTGGCGTCCGCGATGACGAGGTTCCCGGGCGAGAGGGCGCGCTCGACGCCGTCGAGGGTGACGAGAGTCTCCCCGGGGCGCGCCCTCCGGACGACGATCGTCGGGAGGCCGTCCGCGCCCTTCGCCAGAGTGTCGAGGTCGAAGGCGTGGAGCGGCTGGCCGATGTCCCAGAGGACGTGGTTCGTCGCGTCGACGGGCCCCGAGATCAGGCCGGCGTCGAGAGCCGACAGGCGCTCTCTCACTCTCGTCCCGGAGGGGCGGACGCGGAGGCCCTCGATCACGCGCGCCGAATAGCGGTCGCAGAGCGACGGCTCCTCGATGACGACCTTCGCGAGCGACGCGGCGCGCGCCGTCCCTTCGCCGACCGGCAGGCCGGCCTCCGGGTCGCGGAACTCCCGGCCGAGGGCCACCGCCGCCTCGCGCGCGAGGCCCCGGTGGTTCATCGCATCCGGGCGGTTTGCCGTGATCTCCACGTCGAGGACCGCGGACGGCCCGTTCCCCTCGACCGTCTCGACGACGAAGCCGACGGCCGTCAGCCTCTGCCTCAGGCGTGCCGTTTCCAGCGGCTCTCCCGGGAGGTACGACGCGAGCCACTCCTGTCGGAACCTCACCGCGTCACCACGTCCTGTCGAGGAAGCGGACGTCGTTCTCGAAGAGGAGGCGAAGGTCGGGGATGCCGTGAACGAGCATCGCGATCCGGTCGATGCCGCCTCCGAACGCGAAGCCGCTGTAGCGCTCGGGGTCGATCCCCCCGTTCGCGAGGACCTTCGGATGGACCATCCCGGCCCCCATGATCTCGATCCAGCCCGAGCCGGAACAGACGCGGCATCCCTTCTGGTCGCAGAAGACGCAGGAGACCGCCACGTCGACGCCCGGCTCCACAAACGGGAAAAAAGTCGGACCGAACCGGATCTTCGCCTTCGGCGAGAAGAGCTGCCGGAAGACCGCCGCGAGTGTCCCCTTCAGGTCCGCGAAGGTGATCCCCTCGTCCACCGTCAGCCCCTCGACCTGGTGGAAGACGGGTGAGTGGCGCGGGTCGATCGCGTCCTTCCGGTAGACGCGTCCGGGGATGACGATCCGGATCGGCGGCTTCTGCGAGAGCATCGTTCGGATCTGGACCGGAGACGTATGCGTCCGGAGGAGAAGCCGGTCACGCCCTTCCCCGCCGTCCTTCACGAAGAAGGTGTCGAACGCGTCGCGGGCCGGGTGGTCGGGCGGAAAGTTGAGGGCCTCGAAGTTGAACCAGTCGGTCTCGATGTCGGGCCCGTCGGCGACTTCATAGCCTAGGGCCCGGAACGCGTCCTCGATCCGGCGGCGGACGACCGTGAGCGGATGGAGCCGCCCGACCGCCGGGATGCGCGGCGGGAGCGTCACGTCCAGGGCCTGGGCCGCCTCGGCAGACTCGAGAGCGCGCGCCTGCGTCTCGGACTCGAGCCGCTTCAGCGTCTCTTCGACCTCCGTCTTCAGGGCATTGACCTTTGCGCCGAAAACGGCCTTCTCGCTCTTCGGGACATCCCGAAGCGTTCCGAGTAGCGCCGTCACAATCCCCTGGCTTCGGCCTAACCAGCGGACCCGAAGCGTCTGAACCTCCGAGAGAGACTTCGTCCCTCTGGCCTCCTCTCGGAAGCTTGTCATCTGCTCTTCGACGAGAAAAACCGACGTTCCGGCCAAATCAGTCG
Organism: Acidobacteriota bacterium; assembly: GCA_037443065.1. GTDB lineage: Bacteria > Acidobacteriota > Thermoanaerobaculia > UBA5066 > UBA5066 > DAOMFB01. The sequence goes on from JBBIPB010000129.1 coordinate 5,337, forward strand.
ATCAGGTTGAGACGGAGGGCGCGGAGGCTCCGAGTGCGCTCTTGGCCGAGGCGACGAGCGACGCGAAGCCCTTCGGGTCCAGGACGGCGATTTCGGCGAGCATCTTCCGGTTTACGTCCGAGCCCGCCTTCTTCAGCCCCGCCATCAGCTTCGAGTAGCTCATGTCGTGCATCCGGGCGGCGGCGTTGATCCGGACGATCCAGAGACCGCGGAAATCGCGCTTCCGCTGCTTGCGGTCGCGGGTCGCGTAGCCCATCGAGCGCTCGACCTGCAGCTCCGCGATCCGGAAGCAGTTGTGCTTGGTGCCGTAGTAACCCTTGGCCAGCTCGAGCACGCGCTCGCGCCGGTTCTTCCTCTTCGGTCCACGCTTGACGCGGGGCATTGTCGTTTCTCCTTCGCTCGGGATCTCAGGCGTACGGGAGCATCGTCCGGACGACCCGGGTGTCGGCCTTCGACACGAGGGTCTCGTTGTCGAGCTGCCGCAGGCGTCCGGAGCTCTTCTTCGTCAGGATGTGCCGCTTCATCGCGTGGCTCCGCTTGAACTTGCCGGTGGCCGTCTTGCGGAACCGCTTGGCGGCTCCCCGATGGGTCTTTCGCTTGTAGTTGGCCATGTCGTTACGCTCCTTGGGGGACGGGACGTCTTAGTGTTTCTTCGCCGGGCCGAGGATCAGGTGCATCCGGTTTCCGAGGACTTCGTGGTTCCCCTCCGCGTGGGCCTTCGTGCCGAGATCGGCGATGAGCCGGTCCAGCACCTTCCGGCCGTTCTCCATGCGCGACATCTCGCGCCCGCGGAACTGGACGGTCGCCTTGACCTTGTCCCCTTCGGCGAGGAACCGGATGATGTTCTTCATCTTGAAGTCGTAGTCGTGGTCGTCGATGTTCGGCCGGAACTTGACTTCCTTGACC
>JBBIPB010000130.1:0-6206 GCA_037443065.1 Acidobacteriota bacterium
CAGGGGGTGAAGGAGCTGGTCCTCATCTCGCAGGACACGACGCGCTACGGCGAGGACCTCGGCCTCGGGCGGACGGGTCTCACGGCTCTCGTCGAGGTGCTCCTCGGGGAGACCTCCTTCCCCTGGATCCGCTTCCTCTACGCCTATCCGAAGACGCTTCACGCCTCGGTCTTCGAGCTGATGGCGAAGGAGCCGCGCTTCCTCCCCTACGTCGACATGCCGCTCCAGCACGTCTCGCGCCGGATCCTCGCCGCGATGATGAGGGGCGGCGACGCGGCGTCCTTCCGGAGGCAGTTCGACGAGATCCGCGCGGTCGTCCCTGCCATCGCGCTCCGCTCGACTTTCATCGTCGGGTTCCCGGGAGAACGAGACGAGGATTTCTTCGAAGTGAAAGAGTTTCTCGAGGCTGTGCGCTTCGACAACGCGGGCGTCTTCACCTACTCGCCTGAGCCGGGCAGCGGGGCGGAGGCTCTGGGAGATCCGGTGCCGCAGGAGGTCAAGGAAGAGCGCCATGCAGCCCTCATGGAGATCCAGCAGAAGATTTCCCTTTCGGAGAACCGCGCGAAGCGCGGCAAGACCTTCGACGCTCTGCTCGAAGGCCCGGCCTCCGACACTGATCTTCTCCTCGAAGGGCGCCTCGCGTCTCAGGCGCCCGAAATCGACGGCCGCGTCCTCGTCAACGACGTCCCGGAAGGCTGGACGCCGCGCGTCGGCGAGATCGTCCGCGTGAAGGTGACCGAGGCCCACCCGTACGACCTCGTCGGGCGGATCGTGGCTTAGGATCCGCACCGGCCGTGATCGTCATCCGCGACCCGCTCCGGACGCACGACCTCCCGAAAGGGGGGATCGTCACCGTCGGAAACTTCGACGGCGTCCACGTCGGCCACCAGAAGATGCTCCGCGATGTGGCGGAGCGGGCGGCCTCACTCCGCGTCCCGTCGATCGTCGTCACCTTCGACCCGCATCCCCTGAAAGTGCTCCGGCCGGAGGAGGCGCCGAAGATGATCCAGACGATGCGCCAGCGGCAGGAGGCAATCGAGGCGTGCGGGATCGAGGCCCTTCTCATCGTGCCCTTCACACGGGACTTCTCGCTCACTCCGGCCGAGACGTTTGTTCGCGAGCTTCTTCTCAAGCGGCTCGCAGCCCGGGAGGTTCACGTCGGAGAGCGCTTCACGTTCGGGCACCGGAAGAAGGGAAACCTGAAGCTCCTGACACGCGTCGGGGCCGAGGGGGGGATGGCCGTCGTGGGGATCGCGGACATCTCGGAGGGCATGGAGCGGGTCTCCTCGACGCGCATCCGCGCCGCCGTGGAGTCGGGGGACGTGGCGCTCGCGACGCGCCTCCTCGGCCGCCCCTACGTGATGGACGGGTTCGTCGCGCGAGGGGACCGGATGGGGCGGAAGATCGGCTTCCCGACGATCAACCTGAAACCGGAGAACGAGCTCTACCCGGTCGACGGTGTCTACCTGACGAAGATATTCATCGCGTCTTTCGACCGGACTTTCGGCTGCGTCACGAACATCGGGCGGCGCCCGACCGTCTACGAGGACTACGCGACGACGATCGAGTCGTACGTCCTCGATTTTTCCGGGGACGTCTACGGCGAGCGGATCCGCCTCGCCTTCCTCGGACGGCTCCGCGAGGAGCGGGTCTTTCCGTCGATGCTCGAGCTGACGACCCAGATCCGGCAGGACGTCGAAGCGACGCGCCTTTACTTCCTGAAGAACCCGGTGTCGTGACGGTCGAGATCGCCCTCCGCGTCCTCGCGGCCGTGGCCGCCGCCGGGATCGGCCGGATGAGGCGCACGGCCGCTCTCGTCCCGGCCGGCTTCCTCGCGGGCTTCGCCGTCTTCGGGCGGGGCCCGGCGGAGATTCCCGGGCCTGCCGGGGCTGCGCTCGCCGTCCTCGTGCTTCTCGCGCTCGCACTGGCCGCCTTCTCGATACGGTGGCTCCCGATCTCCGAGGACGGGGCGCTCGCGGCCGTCGCCTTCGGCCTTCCGGCCGGCGCGATGGCGGCGGTCGCCCTCCGCGGGGACGGGGGCCTGGCCGCCGCGGCGGCGGGCGCCGTCGTCCTCGGCGCTGTCTCCCTCTTCTCCGCCGAGATGGTCCGGTCGGCGGCGGAGTCGGGAGGCCGGCGGATCGCGCTCGCCGCCTGGTCTCTCGCCCTCCCGGCGGCGCTCGCCGCTGCGGGGGCCGCCGCCGTGGGCCCGGCTCCGCGCCTTTCCGCGGGGGTCCTCCTCGGCGCGGCCCTCGCCGTTGCGCTCCTCGCGTGGGCTCCTGTCCTTCTCGTCGAGCGCGCCCGCCTCCGGCGCGAGCTTGCAGAGGAAGTGCAGCTCGGCTTCCTGCCGCCCGACGACGCCACGGCCCTCGAGCTGCCCTGGCGCCGCGCTCTCGAGAAGCGCTTCGGTCGCCCCGACGAGCGGCGCGAGTACGTCCGGAGCGCCCTCCTCCTCGCCGTCGCGCGCTCCCAGCAGCGGCGCCGGACCGGGGAAGCCGAGCGGATGCGGCAGCTCGAGGTCCTCACCTTCCGCACCCGCATCCGCCGAACCCTCGACGCCCGCGCCATGCGCAGCCACGGCGCCGAATCGGGCGAGTTCGCGGCTATGGAAACGAAGCGCTGAGCCGGAGATTGGCCGCCGGTCCGCGGAGACGCCGCTCTATGAAGAGAGGGTCAGTCCTGAATCCCTGTATAATGATCGAGAATGGCTCGCCCCCTCCGCCTTGAACTCGACGGAGCCGCCTACCACGTCACGGCTCGCGGAAACAACCGCGGTCTGATCTTTCGGGACGACACGGACCGCCGTATGTATCTCGGGCGGCTGGCACATTACCGGGAACGCTTCGACGTCCGGCTGCTGGCGTTCTGTCTGATGAAGAACCACGTCCATCTCGCACTTCGAAGAGGTCCGCACCCGTTGTCGCGGTTCATGGCTGGGCTGCAGTCGTCTTACACGCAATGGTTCAACAGGCGGCACCGACACTCGGGTCACCTCTTTCAGGGTCGTTACAAGTCCTTTCTGGTGCAGGAGGAGCCCTACCTGCTGGCGCTCGTTCGCTATATACATTTGAACCCGGTCCGCGGAGGGACGACGGCAGAAGGGGAGTCATACCTCTGGTCCAGCGACAGGTACTATCGCGGGACGCCGACTCCAGCGTGGCTGGATTCATCCGAAATCCTGGCGATGCTCGGATCGACGCGCTCCTCATCCCTTCGCGGCTACCGGCAGCTCATGAATGAGGAGCCGGACCGGTCCTATGAAGACGTGCCGAGCGTGGCGCAGCTCGTCAGGGGAGAGGAACCGTTTGCTCGGGAGCGGCTCGAGGAAGCAGGGTTTCAGGAGTCATACCTCGTTGGGTTGACCCCCGATAGGGTCCTTGAGGCCGTCGCGGAGGAATTCGATCTGGATCTCAGGGCGCTCAAGGGGCCGCGGCGCGGCAGGCCCCTCGCCGAAGGACGTGCCATCGCCGGTTACCTGGGAAAGACGCTCGGTCGCATTTCCTGGAGTCGCATGGCCCGAAGTGTTCAGCGCGATGGCTCCACGCTTGTGCGCGACGTCGGGCGTCTCGAGCAGAGGATGAATCTGGATAAGCAGCTTCGAGAGAAGATCAGGACAGTCGGCCGCGCGATCGGTGCAAGATGGGAGTAATGCAGGTATTCAGGACTGACCCCCTATTCGTTCGAGAGCCCCTATTCGAGACCCCCTATACGACTGACCTTCCGCACCCGCATCCGCCGGACGCTGAACGCGCGCGCCATGCGCCAGCGGGAGCCGGAGTCGGGCGAGATGCCGGCTTTCGAGCCGAAGAGCTGAGCGGGAGCGGGGCCGCGCGGATCAGGGCCGCGGGCCGTCGGCGTCCCAGAGGGTGACGTCGCCGAAGGGTTCGAGAACCGGTCTCAGCGTCTCCGCGTCGCCGACGGCGGCGAGGACGCCGACCGAGGGGTCGAAGAAATCGCGGGCCGCGTCGCGCGCCGCCTCAGGCGTCACGGCCGCGAGGCGGTCGCGCCACGTGGCCCACTCGTCCTCCGGGAGGCCGTGGAGAAGGCGGGAGACCTCGTCCTGGACGATGGCGCCCGGAGCCTCTCGGGAAAGGACGAAGGTGCCCGAGAGATACCGGAGCGAGCGCTCGTGCTCGTCGGCGGTCGGTCCTTCTTCGGCGTAGGTCCGGATGAGGCCGAGGAGTCCCGCGAGCGCCTCGCGCGTCACCTCGGTCCGGCAGTCGATCGAGGCTCCGAAGTGCCCGGCGCGGACGCGCGGCGAGAGCGACGAGTAAGCGCCGTAGGTCAGCCCCTTCTCCTCGCGCAGGACGTTGAAGAGCCGCGACGAGGCCCCCCCGCCGAGGGACTGGTTGGCGGCGAGGATCTCGAGGTAGCGGGAGTGGCTGCGCGCCACCGCGGGGCGGGCGAAGAGGAGGTTCGTCTGGACCGAGCCGGCCCGGTGGACGATGTGGAGGGTCAGGTCCCGGATCGCGGGCGGGTCGGGAACGCGCGGCGGGTCGACCGGCGCCGGGATCGGGAGGCCGCCGAACGCCTTCTCGCACGCCCGAAGGAGGCGGTCCGGGTCCGCGGAGCCGGCGACGAGGAGCGTGGCCCCGGCGAGCGAAAGCCGCTCGGAGGCGAAGCGCGCGGCGTCGTCCCGGGTGACGGCCATGAGGCCATGCTCGGAGGGGGTGAGCCGCCCGTACGGGTGCCCCGGGTAGAGCCGGTCGAGCAGCCGCTCGCGCGCGAGGAAGTCTGGCTCGGAGCGATGCTCGATCAGCGTGTCGAGCATCCGGCGCCTGCTCTTCTCGAACTCCGCGTCGGGGAAGGTGGCTTCGGTGAGGACCTCGGCGAGGAGCGCGAGACCGGCGTCGAGGTCCTCCTCGAGGACGAAGAGGCGGGCGACCGAGGAGTCGCTGCCGGCCGAGACATCGAGGACGGCCGTGAGGTCGTCGAGGGCGATCGCGAGTTCGCGGGCGCTCTTCGTCCGGGTCCCGCCGAGGTAGACGTCGGCGGTCAGGTCGGCCGTCCCCTGCCGGCCGGGCGGGTCCGAGGCGCTTCCGGCGCCGGGGAAGACGACCGAGACGGCCGCCGTCGGCCGCTTCCCCCACCGCGCGGCACGCGCGGTGAGGCCGGACGCGAGGCGCGTCGTCGTGAACGGAGGGGGCGCGAAGGGACGCGCCGGCCCGGGGCGGGGCGGCGGGACCGTCATCGCCCCCCCACGGGATGGATCTCGACGGCGGAGATCCGCTCGTGGGTGAAGACGCGCGCGGCTGCGCCGCGGACGGCCGCAGCGTCGAGGGAGAGGATTCGCTCGAAGTCCTCACGCCAGAGACCGGGCGCGGCGTCGTAGAGGCCGTACTCGGAGAGAAGGAAGGCGACGGCCTGCGTCGTCTGCGTCGAGCGGACCATGTCGGCGAAGAGAAGGCGCCGCGCGCGCTCCATCTCGGCGGCCAGAGGCCCGTCGGCGGCAAACGTGGCGAGCGCGGCGCGGATCTCGTCCTCGAGGACGCGGTGGGAGATTCCGGCGCGCGCGATCGCGAAGACGCGGAAGAGCGAAGGCCCCCGCCGCTCGTCGAAGTGGATCGAGAGCGAGAGGGCCAGCTCCTCGTCCTTCACGAGGCGGCGCCAGAGGGTTCCGCTCTCGCCCCCGCCGAGGATCTTCTCGGCATAGAGGAGGGCGAGCGCGTCCGTCTCGCGGCGCGCGGGCCCTTTCGCGTTCAGTTGAAGGGCCGGGAGCGCCGCGTGGAGGTCGTCGACGCGGGCGCGGCGGCCGCCCGTCGGGGGCGGCTCCTCGACGTGGAAGGGAGGCGGCGTCTCGCGCGCGGGGACGGCGCCGAATGCGCGCGCGACGCGGGCGAAGGCGTCCTCCGTCTCCACGTCGCCGGTGATGCAGAGGAGGGCGTTTCCGGGCGCGTAGTAGCGGTGGTAGAAGTCGCGCGCGTCGTCGAGCGTCGCGCGGTCGAGGTCGTCCATCGAACCGATGACGGGGTGGCGGTAAGGGAAGGAGTCGTAGGCGAGGGCGTCGGCGACCTCGAACGAGGGGGCGTAGGGCTGATTGTCGATGCGGAGCCTCTTCTCCTCCTTCACTGCCTCGCGCTGGTTTGCGAGCTTCTCCCCGGAGAGGACGAGCGCCCGCATCCGGTCCGCCTCGAGGAAGAGGGCGAGGTCGAGGCACTCCGCCGGAAGCGTCTCGAAGTAGTTCGTCCGGTCCTCGGAGGTCGTCCCGT
>JBBIPB010000131.1:0-6196 GCA_037443065.1 Acidobacteriota bacterium
ACGACCTCGGCCTGCGGCTGGTCGAACTTGAGGTCGGAGTCGGCGTACATGAAGAGGCCGCTCTGGTAAGCCTTCCCGACGAGCTCACCGGCGAAGGCGGCCAGCCGCTCCGGCTCGGCTGTGGAGGCGATGACGAAGTCGACCGGGAAGCCGCTCCCGCCCGGGAGCGCCGGCGGGGTGAGCGTGATGACCCGCACCCCGGGGATCTTCGAGGATCGTCCGGCCGCCTCCATCTGGAGCTCTTGCGTCGACTTTTTCCGGGCGCTCCAGGGCTTCGTCACCATCCCGCCGAAGCCTCCGCTCGGGGAGGTGATCTGGAAGACGCTCTCGCTCTCGGGGAACGAGTGGTAGACGTCGTACATCTGCGAGGCGAAGAGCTTCGTCTGGTCGAGGGTGGCGTTCGGCGCCGCCTGGATCACTCCGAAGACGACGCTCTGGTCCTCCTGCGGCGCGAGCTCCTTCTGCGAGAAAAGATAGAAGGGGACGATGAGGAGCGTCACGAGGACCCAGAGGGTGAGGACGACGGGACGGTAGTTCAGGGTGGAGGCGAGCTGGCGCGCGTACGTGGCGCGGAACCAGTCGAAGCGCCGGTTGACCCAGCCGGCGAAGCCGCGCGCGGAGTCGTCGGCGCGCAGCAGCTTCGAGCCCATCATCGGCGAGAGGGTGAGCGCCACGACGCCGGAGACGATGACGGCGCCGGCGAGAGTGAAGGCGAACTCGCGGAAAAGAGCGCCGGTGAGGCCCCCCTGGATGCCGATGGGGGCGTAAACGGCCGCGAGAGTTATGGTCATTGCGATGATCGGACCCACCAGCTCCCGCGCGGCCTTAAGCGCCGCCTCGAGCGGCTCCTGCCCGAGCGAGAGGTGCCGCTCGACGTTCTCCACCATGACGATGGCGTCGTCCACGACGAGGCCGACGGAGAGGACGATGGCCAGGAGCGTGAGGAGGTTGATCGTGAACCCGGCGAGGAACATGAGAAAGACGGCACCCACGAGCGACACCGGGATCGCCACGACCGGAATGACGACCGAGCGGTACGAGCCGAGGAAGAGGAAGATGACGGCGATGACGATGAGGAGCGTCTCGGTGAGGGTCTTCAGCACCTCGTCGATGGCGTCCTGGATGTAGGCCGTGGAGTCGTACGGGATCCCCACCTTCATCCCCGTCGGGAGCTGCGCCCGGATCTCGGGGATGGCCTCGCGCACCTGCCTGATCACCCCGAGCGCGTTCGCCGTCGGGAGGACCCAGATCCCCATGAACGTGGCGTCCTGCCCGTTGAAGCGGACGTCCGACTCGTAGTCCTCCGCGCCGAGGACCACGTCGGCGATCTCGCCGAGGCGGACGATCGTCCCCTTGTCCCGCTTGACGACGAGCTGGCGGAACTCCTCGACGGTCTCGAGGTTCGTGTTCGCCACGAGGTTCACGGAGACCATCGAGCCCTTGGTGCGGCCGAGGGCGGAAAGGTAGTTGTTGTTCGCGAGGGCGTCGCGCACCTGGGAGGCCGAGAGACCCAGGGCGGCCATCTTCTCGGGCTTCAGCCAGATCCGCATCGCGAAGGTGCGGCTCCCGAGGATCTCGGCGCGCTGCACGCCGCCTATTGCGGCGAGTTTCGGCTGGACGACGCGCGTCAGGTAGTCGGTGATCTGGTTCTGGTCGAGGTCGGCCGAGCTGAAGCCGATGTACATCGACGCGAACTGCGAGTCCGCGGTCTCCAGCTCGATGACGGGGGCCTGCGCCTCGGGCGGGAGGTCGTTGCGCACCTGCGCGACTTTGGCCTGGACCTGAGTGAGCGCGGCGTTCGTGTCGTAGTTGAGCCTGAGATGGATGGTGATGGTGCTGACGCCCTGCGCGCTCGACGACTCCATGTAATCGATGCCGTCGGCGCTGGCGATGACGCGCTCGAGCGGCGTCGTGATGAAACCGCGCACGAGGTCGGCGTTTGCCCCGACGTAGACGGTGGTCACCTGGACGACGGCGATGTCGCTCCGCGGGTACTGCCGGACGGAGAGCGACCGGATCGATTGCAGCCCCGCGATCGTGATGACGAGGCTGACGCAGACCGCGAGGACGGGCCTCCGGATGAAGAGGTCGGTGAGCTTCATCAGGAATCCTGGGGCTTCGGGGCCGGGTCGTTCCCGGGCTGGACCTTGTTGTTCACCTCGACACGCGCGCCGGCCCGGAGCTTGAAGACGCCGGAGGTGACGACCTCCTGCCCCGCCTTGAGCCCGGAGACGACGGCGACCTGGTCGCCGCGGGAGGCCCCCAGCTTCACGAACTGCTGCTGGACGCCGCGGTAGGGCACGCCCTCGGGGTTCTTCATCCCCGTGACGACGAAAACGGAGTCGCCGAAGGGCGCGTAGCTGATGGCCGAGGCAGGCAGCGCGATCACCGGCGCGCTCGTGCCGAGGAGCGCCTCGGCCTCCACGAACATCCCGGGGCGAAGCGTGCCGGCCGGGTTCGGGAGCGTCGCCTGCACCTGCACGTTCCGGGTCGCCTCGTCGACGATCGAGTCGATCGCGGTGACCGTGCCTCTGATCTCGGCGGCGGGGCCCGACGCGCTCTGCGACTTCACGCGGACGGCGACGCCGGCCCGGACGCGGCCGACCTCCTGTTGCGGGATCGAGAAGTTGACGTAGATCGGGTCGAGCGACTGGAGAGACACGATCTTGTCGCCCGCCGCCAGGTACTGGCCGATATCCGCATGGCGGATGCCGAGCATCCCCGAGAAGGGGGCCCGGATCGTCTTCCGCTCGATCGTCGCCTTGAGCTCGCCGACGCGGGCCGTTCCCTGGGTGTAGTCCGCGACGGCGCGGTCGAGGTCCGCCTGCGAGAGGATGGCGCTTTCGTGAAGCCCCCGGGCCCGCTCGAGGTTGAGGCGCGAAAGCTCGAGCTGCGACTGGGCGGCGGCCAGCTGGGCGCGCTCCTGGCGGGCGTCCAGCTCCGCGAGGACCGTCCCCTCGGCGACCCTGCGGCCGGACTCGAACTGGATCCTGTCGACGACCCCGGGCAGGTCCGCGCTCACCGTGACGCCGTGGACGGCCACGACGGTGCCGATGGCGGTCAGATTGGCGGGCCACTGCTCCTCGCGGGCGACGGTCGTCGTGACCGCTTCGGGAGGCGGCTGGAAGGAGGAGTTCTGTGCGATGGAGGCCCGGACCTGGCGGAACTTCAGGGTGCCGATGGCCGCGAGGAACACGGCCACGACGAACAACATCAGCGCCATCCGCTTCTTCATGAGGAAGTTCCCTTCAGGTCCGCCGAACGGGCCGCCCGACACCCCGGGCGAACCGACATCGAGTACCGGACCGGCAAATTATACGCTGTCACCTGAGACTCTGTTTCAATACAGGGCCGCCCCTGGCACGATCATGGCCGGCGTGTACGGGCGGGAGGAGGCGACGGATCGATCCCGAGCCAGAGGAGGCCGCCGAGGACGGAGAGGGCCGCGGCGACGAGGAGCGCGTTTTCCCACCCGATCGCGGCCGCGAGGACCGGCGTAAGCGCCGGGGAGACGAAGCCGCCGAGGTTGCTCCCCATGTTCATCACGCCGCCGCCCGTTCCGCTCCGCCCCCGGGCCAGATCCGTCATCGTGGCCCAGAAGGGCCCCTCGACGCAGAGGACGAGGGCCGTGGCGCATGCAAGGCAGACGGCCGCCACGTAAGGTCGGGACGTATGGGCCCCGACCGCGATGAAGAAGCTCCCGCCGAGGAGGCCGGCCATCGGTACCAGTCGCCGCCCCCAGAGCGGGCCGATCCGGCGGACGAGACGATCCGAGATGTCACCCCCGAGCGGGATCGAGACGATGGAGAGAAGCCACGGCAGGCTGCTGAGAAATGCGCCGCGCAGAAGGTCGAACTTCCTGACGTCGACGAGGTAGAGGTAGAACCAGAAGACGAAGATGTAGCCGACGTACCCCTGCAACGTGTAGCTGGCCGTCAGCAGGGCGAATGAGCGGGTCGCAAGGCGCCCCTTTGCCGTGACGTTCGTGGCGGAAGGAGGCTCGGGCGCCACCTCCGCCGGCATCCGCCGGAGCGCGAGCCAGGCCGCGGCCACGGCGAGAGCCGGGAGGGCCGAGACGAGAAGGGCCACCCGCCAGCCCGCCACCAGCATGACCGATGAAACGAGCGGCGGCGCAAGGGCCGATCCGAGGCCGATCGCCGCGATCACGATGCCATTCGCCCGGCCTCGCGAAGGCGCCGGGACGTGGCGCGAGATGGCCTGCGCGGCCGCCGGAAAGGTGGGTGCCTCGCCGATGCCGAGCAGAAGCCGGCCGACGAGAAGGATCGGAATGGCTGCCGCGACCGGGACGGCCGCGATGAGCGCCGTCGCGCCCACCCACGAGAGAGCCGCGATTGCGAGAACGCGCCGCGCTCCGAAGCGGTCGGCCAGCATCCCGGCCGGGACCTGGCAAAGGGCGTAGCCGAGGAGAAAAGCGCTGAAGACGCGCCCCAGAGCAATCGGGTCGAGTGAGAGTTCCTCCCTCATCAGCGCGCCGGCCACCGAGACGTTCACGCGGCTGAGATAGCTGGCCGTGGCGGTAGCGGCGAGGAGGCCGAGGAGGCTCCGGCGGCTCACCCGAGCCTCTTGGCCATCAGAAGCTCGGAGGCGCCGCCGATCACGTAGTCCGGAAGCTCGCCGATCAGCGTGTAGCCGTGCCGCTCGTACAGGGCGCGGGCGCGCGGGTTGAAGGAAGAGACGCAGAGGAAGATGTATCGGGCCTTCGGAGAGCGCCGCTCGGCGGCGTTCAGAAGCGCCGTGCCGACGCCCTCTCCGCGGGCCTCGGGCGCCACGGCGATGCTCGCGATGTAGGGCGAGCCGGCCACGCCGCGCGGGTGGATCCGGACGAAGCCGAGGGGAGCCCTGTCCCGGCGCGCGACGAGGGTCAGGGAGGCGGGGTCGAGGGCGAGGACCCGGCACGCCTCGAAGCCGCGCCCGAGGGTGATCCACGGCTCGCTCGAGGCCATGAGCCGCGCGGACCAGATCCGCTCGTCCTCCGTCGCCTCGCCGATCTCGACCGGGTCCACGCCCGGAAGTCTCCGGCCAAACGGCGCTCGCGGCAAACCATCTCCGGCGTGCAGCCATCCAGCATCGGCCGCGACTCGATGCCAGCACCGGACGGACGTGTTCTATCCTCCGGACGCTTGGCGCACACCTTCTCTTAAGGAGCCGACATGAACCGCTCGCTCGCGCTCTTCCTTGGCGTTCTACTTTCGTTAACGCTATCCGTGAAGGCTCAGGAGCCCGAGAAACCGAAAGCCCTGTTCTCGGCCGAGGCCTTCTCGGGGATCAAGCTCCGCGAGATCGGCCCGGCCGTCACCTCCGGCCGCATAGCCGACATCGCCGTGGTGCCGGGCAAGCCGGGTACGTGGTACGTGGCCGCCGCGTCGGGGGGCGTCTGGAAGACGGTGAATGCCGGGACGACGTGGACGCCCCTCTTCGACAAGGAATTGTCCTACTCGATCGGCTGCGTCACGGTCGACCCGCAGAACTCAAACGCCATCTGGGTGGGGACGGGAGAGAACAACTCCCAGCGGAGCGTCGGGTACGGTGACGGCGTCTACAGGTCGCTGGACGGCGGGAAGAGCTGGAAGAATGTTGGCCTGAAAGCGTCGGAGCACATCGGGAAGATCGTGGTCGACCCGAAGAACTCCGACGTCGTCTACGTCGCGGCGCAGGGGCCGCTCTGGGCGCCGGCGGGCGACCGGGGTGTCTACAAGACGACCGACGGCGGGAAGACGTGGATGTCTGTCCTGACGATTTCGGAGAACACGGGCGCCTCGGACCTCTGGATGGACCCGCGCGACCCGAACGTCCTCTACGCCACGTCGTACCAGCGGCGGCGGCACGTCTGGGGGATGGTGCACGGAGGGCCGGAAGGGGCGATCTGGAAGACGACCGACGCGGGCGCGACCTGGCGGAAGCTGGAGAAGGGGATCCCGAAGGTCGACCTCGGCCGGATCGGCCTCGCCGTCTCGCCCGCCGACCCGGACGTCGTCTACGCGATGATCGAGGCGTCCGACCCGAAAGACCGCGGTACGTACCGCTCGACCGACCGGGGCGAGAGCTGGACGCGCGCGGGGGAGTACTCGGCCCCGGGCCCGCAGTACTACCAGAAGATGATCCCCGACCCGAAGAACGTCGACCGCGTCTACTCGATGGACGTCTTCAACATGCTGACCGAGGACGGCGGGAAGAC